>NZ_JBWJFQ010000013.1:0-192145 GCF_057784235.1 Mesorhizobium sp. CNPSo 4670
TTCGAAAAGCCGAACGAAAACATCGGCTTTGACCCAATCGCGGTAGCGCTTAAAAACGGTGTTCCAGCTCCCGAAGAAGGCTGGAAGGTCACGCCACGGACTTCCTGTCCGCACGATCCAAAGCAAGGCTTCGATGAAGCGGCGATTGTCACCGCCACTTCGTCCGGGATCGCTTGGCTTACCCAGGCAATGCGGTTCCATCTTCGCCCATTGGGCGTCCGTCAGCACAAATCGTTCCATCCAAAGCTTGAATCACAATCCAGGCTCAGGGGGAATCCCGAATCTCAACAAGCCTTAGGCGGTAGAGCGGACGGGGCAGAGGAAGAACCCTCAGGCCGGCGCTATGAATGGCTGCATGACTGTCTGAAAGACCGGCAGCGCTTCCATTTTTGCGGCATGTGCGTCCAGCGCCGGGAAGTCGGCAAGCAACACAAGCCCCGGATGCGCCTCGCCGATGAAGCGGAGCACGGCGGTGACCGCGATGTCGGCATGGCCGATGCGGTCGCCGAACCAGTAAGGTGTCGACCTTCCCTGACGATCGGCTTCCAAGACTGCAAGGACAGCCTCGATCTGTGTGCGGCAGCGTTCGGCCCAAAGGTCGGAAACTTTCTCATGCAGCCGCGTCTCGTAGAACAGGCTGACCGCCTTGTCGCCGAGGCCGGTTGCCAGAGCTGATATCCGCAGCGCGTGGTGACGCGCCGGTTCGGTCGTCGGAAAAATCCTCCGCTCGGCCGGAACGAGGCTGTCGAGATAGTCGAGCATCAAATGGCTTTCGATCAGCACCTCGCCATTGTCCAGCACCAGGGTCGGCACGCGGGCCAGCGGGTTGTAGGGCCGGATCTTGTCGGCATCGCCGAAGGCCGACCATGGACGGTGCTCGTAGGCGATGCCGTATAAGGTCATCGCAATGCCGACGCGGCGAACGAAGGGGGAGTCAAATTGGCCAATCAGGATCATCGTCGGACTCTTACGCCGCAAGTGACTGCTGGACATACTGCCACGGGGCTTGTGCGCAATGGCCAATCAACAGCATCTTGCTGGCTTGCCACTGCCGACAATGCAGCATCACGGGGGTAACAGGCCATGGCTCTTTTCGAACTGACGCTTGTCCTGCTTTTGACTGCCGTGGCGCTAACGGCGCTGTCGCGACGGCTGGAGATTCCCTATCCGTCCCTGCTGGCCTTGGCCGGGGTTGGGATTGCCTTCGTGCCCGGTGCGCCAATGATCGAAATCGATCCGGAACTGGCTCTTGCCCTGTTCATTGCACCGGTGCTTCTGGATGCCGCCTACGACACATCGTTGCGGGATCTCAACCGCTACCGGCTGCCGCTTGCGCTGCTGGCGCTCGGCGCCGTCGTCTTCACCACGGTGGTCGTTGCTTTCGTTGGCTGGAAGATGGCCGGGCTGCCGATCGCGGCGGCAATCGCGCTCGGCGCCATCGTCGCGCCGCCCGATGCGGTCGCGGCGTCCGCCGTACTCGGGCAGTTCAAGGTGCCGCACCGCATCACCGCCATCCTGCAGGGCGAGAGCCTGCTCAACGATGCCACCGCACTCCTGATCTACCGCCTGGCGGTTTCGGCAGCGCTCGGCTCCATCATGCTGAGCAACGCCATCCCGACGATCCTGCTGTCGACGATTGGCAGCCTCGTCGCGGGTTATCTGCTAGGCCGCTTTTCGCTGCTGACGCTCAGCCGGATCGAGGATGCGGCAAGCAGCACCGTGGTGCAATTCGCCGGGACATTCGGGGTGTGGATCCTGGCCGACAGGCTTGGCCTGTCGGCCATCATCACCATCGTCGTCTACGCCATGACCATTGCGCGGATGGCGCCGCGCCGCATGTCGGCCAGGCGGCGCGTCAGCACCTATTCGGTGTGGGAGTCGGCGGTCTTCGTGCTCAACGTGCTGGCCTTCGTGCTGATGGGCCTGCAGGCACGATCGATCGTCGGCCGCCTCTCCGGCGAAGGGCAAGGCGAAGCCTTTCTCTTCGCTGCAACGGTGCTGGCCGTCGTCGTCGTGGCGCGCCTCGTCTGGGTGGGGAGTTACGTTGCGATCATCCGATGGTTGGCCCGCTTCGGCAGCGAAGGCCAAAGGCGAGATGTGCCGACGTTTGGCGGCGCGGTGCTCGTCGGTTGGTGCGGCATGCGGGGGCTGGTGACGTTGGTGGTGGCCATTGCGCTGCCGGCGGGTTTTCCCGGCCGTGATCCGATCGTGCTTGCCGCCTTCGCGGTCGTTCTCGGCACGCTGGTGCTGCAAGGCATGACCCTGAAGCCGCTGCTGCGGATACTCAACTTCGACCCGGACAGAACGATCGACAACGAGGTGGCGCAGGCGCGAGTCGCCATCATGCAGGCAGCCCTTGACGTGTTGAGCCGCAAGACATCGGCGGCTGCTGCTGTTGTGCGCGAGCAGTATGAGGCTCAGCGCCTAATCGCTCAAAACCCGGAGGACGCACAGGCGGCAACCGAATATGACCGGCTGCGCCTCTATGCCATCAACCGCCAGCGCGACACGCTCGAGGAGCTGCGCCGCAACGGCACAATCGGTGACGAGGCCTATCACCGGCTTGAAGAGGAAATCGACTGGTCGGAACTGGCGGCATCGCCAGCTGGAAGTTTCCAGCCGCTGACGACGTGAGATATCTGGCCCAAGCCGCTGCCATTTCCCTGCACATTGCAACCAATCTGCCGAACCGCTACTGCCATCATCGAAATTGAGCCGGATAAGCAATGAAGCTGGTCAGCTACAACATCCAGTACGGGTTCGGCAGCGACGGCCGCTACGATCTTTCGCGTGCCGCCCGCATCGTCGCCGGCGCCGACATCATCGCGCTGCAGGAAGTCGAACGGCACTGGCAGCGCAGCAACTACGACGACCAGCCGGAGCTGCTTTCGCGCCTGCTGCCCGACTATCACTGGGTCTATGGTCCGGCCTTCGACATGGACGCCAGCGAGCAGCGCGACGCCCGTCCGATCAACCGACGCCGGCAGTTCGGCACGATGGTGCTGTCGAAGCTGCCGATCGTCTGGTCGCGGCTGCATGCGCTGCCGATGCGCCGCACGCTGCGGCCGCTCAACACGCGCAACGCGGCGCTTGAATGCATGATCCGAGCGCCGGCCGGCCCGGTTCGGGTGTTTTCGTTGCATCTCGCCCATATCGCGGCGGAGGAGCGACTGGAGCAGATCGATTACCTCTTGGGCGAACATCGCCGTGCGACCCGCGAGGGCGGGCCGTGGAGCGGCGTCGATGACGAGCCGGTGCGCAACTGGAGCAATGGCGAGCCGGAGCCGGAAAATCCGTTGGAAGCGATCTGGATGGGCGATTTCAACATGGAGCCGGGCAGCGCCGAATATGGCCGCATCGTCGGCAGTGCGCCCTATCATCGCGGCGCCGCCTACCTCGATGGCTTCGTCGATGCCGCCGCCGTTGCCAGCCAGCCGACCGCGGATTTCCACACCCATTTGAAGACCATCGACGGTAAACTGGCCAAACGCCGGCTCGACCATTGCTTCGTCGGCGGCATGTTTGCCGGGCGCGTCCGCTCGGTCGGCGCCGATGTCGGCGAGGTCGCATCGGACCATTTCCCGCTGCGGATCGACATCGACCTCGAAACGCCGCTCGCCGTGCTGCGCGGCGGATGAGCCGGCAATGACGCCCTTCGTCTTCTTCGCGGTGCTTGCCGCCGCCGCCATGCACGCGATCTGGAACGCGCTGGTCAAGGTGCATCTCGACCGCTTCCTGTCGATCACGCTGATGACGCTCGGCATGGGCGCTGCCGCCCTTGTCGTGCTGCCTTTCGTCGAAGTGCCGAAGGCGCAGGTGTGGCCCTACATCATCGCTTCGGTGATCTTCCATATGGGCTACCGGACCTTCCTGATTGGCGCCTACCAGGCCGGCGATTTCGCCCAGACCTATCCTCTGGCGCGTGGCACGGCACCTTTGCTGGCAGCCCTTGGCGGTATGTTCGTGGTCGCCGAGGTGCCGGCGCCGCTTGCCATTCTTGGCATTTTCCTGCTGTCGGCCGGCACGTTGGTGATGTCGTTTCGCGGCGGTGCGCATCTGGAAAAGCTGAACCTGCGCGCGGTCGGCTTTGCGTTGGGCACTTCGATCTTCATCGCCAGCTATACGCTGTCCGACGGCAGCGGCGCGCGGCTGGCCGCCACGGCGCAAAGCTACGCCGCCTGGCTGTTCATCTGCGATGCCGTTGGAGCGCTGGTGCTATGCCTGATCTTCCGTGGACCGAAAGCGCTGCCGGTGCTGGCGCGCGACTGGAAGGTGGGCCTGTTCACCGGCGTACTCAGCGGTGCGGCCTATTGGATCGTGATGTGGGCAATGACCAAGGCGCCGATCGCCTCGGTGGCGTCGCTGCGCGAGACTTCGATCCTGTTCGCCATGATGATCTCGGTCTTCGCCCTCGGCGAGAAGATGACCAGCTGGCGCGCTGCCGCCACGCTCAGCATCGTCGCCGGCGTCGTTGCACTCCGACTGGGTTAACCGCTGCGGTCAGCCCAGCACTGTCATTACCTGGCCGCGTCGCTCCGGACTGAAGCGGATGACGACGATGATGCAGACGGCAACCACCCCGGCAAAAACCGCCAGAGCGTAGCCATAGCTACCCCCAGGGGCCTCCGCTATGCCTGCCTGGTAAGGGCCGCCATAGGACGCTGCGAGATTACCGGCCTGATAGATGAAGCCGGGCAAGGTCGCCCGCACGGACCCCGGCGAAAGCTCGTTGAGATGCACCGGGATGACGCCCCAGGCGCCCTGGACCGCGACCTGCATGACGAAGGCGCCAATGGCGAGCATGAAGGGCGTGGTGCTGTAGGCCCACAGCGGAATCGACGGCAAGGCGATCAGGCACGCCAGGGTGATGGCGTTGATGCGGCCGATCTTCTCGGACAAAGCACCGAATGCCAGGCCGCCAACGATGGCGCCGATGTTGGCGACGATGGTGATCCAGCTCACCGTATGCGGATCGAACCCGTGCTGCTTCCTCAGGAAGGTCGGGTAGAGGTCCTGCGTGCCATGGCTGAAGAAATTGAAGAACATCATCAGCACGACGGCATAGAGGGCGACGCCCCAGTGCTTTTGCAGCGTTTCCAACAGTCCCGGCCTCGCGGTCTTCTGCGCGTCGACGAAGGCCGGCGATTCCGGCACGTGCGAGCGGATGAACAGCACGATCAATGCCGGCACGAAGCTGAGCAGGAACATGGCGCGCCAGCCGATCGTGTAGCCGCCGATCGTCTGCTGATAGAGCAAGCCATAGACCACTGCCGCCAAGAGGTAGCCGGTCGGATAGCCGCATTGCAGGATGCCCGAGACCATGCCGCGCGCGCTGGGCGGGATGGACTCCATGGCGAGCGAACTGCCAAGTCCCCATTCGCCGCCCATGGCAATGCCGAACAGGGCGCGCAGTGCCAGGAAGATGCCGAGATTGGGCGAGAAGGCGGCCAGCGCGCCAATCACCGAATAGCTGACGATGTTGAGCATGAGGATGGGCTTGCGCCCGTATCTGTCGGCAAGCATGCCGAAGAAAAAGGCGCCGATGAAGCGTGTCGCCAAAGTCAGGAACAGCGCCTTCGAGACGGCCGGAACGTCAGTCTGGAATTCAGTCGCAATATCCGTGAGCAGGAATGTCAGGAGGAAGAAATCGAAAGCGTCGAGCGTCCAGCCCAGAAATGAAGCCAGGACGGTTTTTTTCTGTTGGGAATTGAGGTTCAAGACCTTCCTCCTTTGCCGTCCCCGGGCAACGATATGTCGCCCGGTCGGCAAAAGAGAACAGCTGGTCAGCCGGCTTTCGAAAAACCGGCGGTCACTTTTTCGTAAGCTCGAGATCGAAGACCATCAATCCGTCGGTGCCGCCTTCGAGTGCGGCAACCAGTCGGGTGCCGGCGCGCTGATGCGCCTCATGCACCAGATAGGCGTCGCGGGCGGCGGCGTCGCGGAAATCGATGGTGAAGCCATGGGTGAAGCCGCGTGCGAACGGCTCCGGGCTGACATTGGCGCTGAATTGGACCGTGTCCATGCCGTCGATCACCTGTCGCAGCGCCTCGAGATCGGCATGGATCGCCATGCGCTCGGCGGCGGGAACATCGTTGCGAAACCTGGCGAAGACGCAGTGCCTGATCATCTTTGCTCCTAAGCCGCCCGGTTTCCGGAAAATACCGCGGGCGGCAGCGGCTCGCGGTCGAGGATGAGGTCGGCGCCCTTCTCGCCGACCATGATGGTCGGCGCATTGGTGTTGGAGGAGGGCACGCGCGGCATCACCGAGGCGTCGCAGACCCGCAGGCCCTCGATGCCGCGCAGCCGCAGATCGGGTGTCACCACGGCCATATCGTCATGGCCCATGCGGCAGGTGCCGACCGGATGATGGTCGGTCTTGGAACTGCGGCAGGCATAGTCGAACAGCTCGTCGTCGCTGGCGAGCGACGGGCCGGGCAGCACTTCGCGCAACACGTAGGGCGCAAGCGCCTTCTGCTGCATGATCTCGCGCGCCAGCCGCAATCCCTTGATCGACATGGCGCGATCGTAGGGATCGGACCAGTAGTTCGGATCGATCAGCGGATGGTCGGCCGGGTCGGCGCTCTTCAGCCGCACCGTGCCGCGCGAGCGCGGCCGCAGGAAGGCGGAATTCAGGGTGACGCCCGGGTTGTTCAGCTTCTCGACGCCGGCTTCGATGCCGGAGCCCAAGCCGAGGTGGAACTGGATGTCGGGCGAGGCGGCGGTCGGGTCGGCGTACCAGAAGCCGCCGGTCTCGAACAGGCTGGAAGCCACCGGGCCCTTCTTCAGCAGCAGATATTGCAGACCGGCCCAGGCCGTGCGGTGCAGCTTGGCGTAATTGTCATAGGTGTGGTCGCCGGTGCATTCGGCGATGACGAAAAGATCGAGATGGTCCTGCATGTTGGAGCCGACGCCGGGCAGGTCATGCACCGGCGTAACGCCGACCGATTTGAGATGGTCGGCCGGCCCGATACCGGACTGCATCAACAGCTTAGGCGAGCCGATGGCGCCGGACGAGACGATCACCTCGCGGTCTGCGCGCAGGATTCTCTTCTCGCCGCCCGGCCTGTCGACGATCTCGACACCGATGGCGCGGCCTTTCTCGACGACGATGCGGGTCACCAGCACGTCGGTCCTGACGGTGAGGTTCTTGCGAGCGCGGATCGGCTTGAGATAGGCGACCGAAGCGGAGGAACGCCGCGCATCCTTCTGGGTCAGCTGATAGTAGCCGACGCCCTCCTGGCTGGCGCCGTTGAAATCCGGGTTGAAGGGAATGCCCATCTCCTGGCCGGCGCGGAAATAGGCCTCGCAGATAGGCAACGGCGAAATCGGGTTCGACACGCCGAGCGGGCCCTGGTCGCCATGAAAGTCGTTGGCGTAGCGCTGGTTGTTCTCGGCGCGCTTGAAATAGGGCAGCACATCGCGATAGCCCCAGCCGGCGAGGCCCTCTTCCTTCTCCCAGGCGTCATAGTCGCGGGCATTGCCGCGCGTGTAGATCTGGGCGTTGATGGAAGAACCGCCGCCGACCACCTTGGCCTGCGTGTACCAGAAGACGCGGTCCTTCATGTGCTTCTGCGGAACGGTCGACCAGCCCCACGAAGCAATGCCCTTGGTCATCTTTGCGAAGCCCGCCGGCATGTGAATGTAGGGATGCCAGTCTTTTCCGCCGGCTTCCAGCAGCAGCACCTGATGCGTCGGATCCTCGCTCAACCGGTTGGCCAGAACGCAGCCGGCCGGGCCGGCGCCCACGATGATGTAGTCGGTCATGACACTATCCACCTTACAGCCGCGGCACGGAGAGCGCGCCGTCGACATTGATGATCGAGCCGGTCGAAAAGCCGAGCTTGCCGCCGGCAAGCGTCGCCACCACGGCACCGATGTCCGATGCTTCGCCCCAGCGCTTTGCCGGCACCAGCCCGCCGTCGATCAAGGCGCCGTATTTGGCGGTGACGCCTGATGTCATGTCGGTTCGGATGATGCCCGGCCGCACCTCGAACACAGCGATGTCCTCGGCGGCGAGCCTGAGCGCCAGGGTCTTCACCCACATCGACAGGCCGGCTTTCGAGATGCAGTAGTCCGGCCGTTCCGGCGACGCCATTTCGGCGCTGACCGAGGTGATGGTGATGATCGATTTCGGGTGATCTCCGGGTACAGCCAGCATCGCCTTGGCGACGGCCTGGCTGAGGAACACGGTGCCGCGCAGATTGATGTTGAGCGCCTTGTCGAAATTCTCGGGCTTCAGTTCCAGGAGGTCGCCGCGCACCACGGCGCCGACACCGGCATTGTTGACCAGGCAGTCGATGCGGCCGAAGGCGCGCATCGTGGCATCGACCAGTGCCGCATGGCCGCCGAGATCGGCGATGTCGCAGCTGACATAGGCGAACTTCGCGCCGTGCGTGGTGATGTCCTCGGCTAACGCGTCAGCGGGCTTTTCGGCAAGGTCGGCGACGAGGATATCGAAGCCGGCATCGGCCAGCGCATGGGCGCAGGCAAGGCCGATGCCGCGCGCGCCGCCAGTGACGATGGCCGCTGGGCGGCTCATGCGGAAAGCTCGCTCTTGCGGATATGGTCGGCGACACGCAGCGCTTGCGCGGCGATCGACAGCGCCGGATTGACGGCGGCCGAATTCGGCAGGAAGCCGCCATCGACAACGAACAGATTCTGATGATCGAACGACCGGCAGAACGGGTCGAGCGGCGCGGTGGCCGGATCGTCGCCCATCTTCACCGTGCCGCACTGGTGCGACGGCGTGCGCTTGTCAAAGGGACGCGACAGCACGATCGGATAGCCGCAGGCGCGGAAGTTTTCGCGCATCACCTTCGTCAAGCCGTCGAGCGACTGCATGTTGGAGCGCCGCCATTGCATGACGATGTCCTTGCCGTCGACCATGATGCGGCTTTCGGGATCAGGCAGGTCCTCGCACATCAAGTACCAGTCGACAGCATGGCCGGCCATGAAATCGAGCGCGATTTTCGGCGCGAACTTCACATTGGCGCTGAGGATGTTGCCGTCGATCTTGCCGAGCAACTGGACGTTGCCGAGCGGCCTGCCGCCCTTGCCGTCGGAGAGGTAATAATCGTTCAGCATCAGCGTCTTCTGATAGACGGCATCGTTGCGGCGGCGCGGATCTATCGCCAGCATGGCGCTGGAATTGTGGTTCATGAAATTGCGGCCGACCTGGTCGGAGCGGTTGGCGAGGCCCTTGCCACCTCCCTTGCCGGTGGCGGGTGACGGCGAACGCAGCAGGATGACCGCCGAATTGACCGCACCGGCGGAGAGAATGACCAGCTTCGGCGTCAGTTTTTTCAACGCGCCATTCTGGCGATAGTGAACAGCGACGATGGTTTTGCCGTCGGCCGAGGCTTCGAGATACTCGACATAGGCGCCGGTCTCTAACTTTATGCTCGGGTCGGTCAGCGCCGCCGTCAGTGGTCCCGTTTGCGCGTCGACCTTGCCCTGGCCGGTGTTCGGGAAAGCGTCCCAGCCGGTCTTTCCCTCCTTCAGCCATGTGTCGATGTCGACGCCAAGCGGCAGCGAAGCCGGATGCAGGCCGAGGCCCTTGAGCTCGGCGCGGGCGCGGGCGATCGGCGCCTCGTCGGGCACCGGCTTGAAGGCATAGGGGATCGAATGAAACGGCTCGGTCGGGTCTTCGCCCAGTGAGCCGCGCACGCGAAACAGCTGCTCGGCCTTCGAATACCAGGGCTCGAATTCTTCATAGGAAAACGGCCAGGCCGGCGAGACGCCGCCGAAATGCTCCATGGCCGCAAAATCTTCCCTGCGGTAGCGGATCAGCACGGCGCCGTAGAATTTCGAATTGCCGCCGACATAGTAATAGTTGCCGGGGTTGAAGGCTGCACCGCCCGCCTCGCGCCACATCTCTTTCGGCCGGTAATGACCGTCGACGAAGATCGAACGCGTGTCGCGCGCATGCGGCGTTGCCGGCAACGGTTCGCCGCGCTCCAGCATCAGGATCGAGGCGCCGCTGCCGGCCAGACCGGAGGCGATCGTGGCGCCGCCGATGCCGGAGCCGATGATGACGATATCGGGATTGGTCATCTCGGTCAGAGAATGCGGTTTTCGGTCGCCGGATCGAAGAACACCGCCTTGGTCAGGTTGAAGGCGAGCGGCGTGTTGGTCCCGGGCTGGATGTTGGCGTCGGCGCGCAGCCGCGCCACTACGCCCTTGCCGCCGAGATTGGTGACGGCGAAGGTGTCGGAGCCTGCCGGCTCCACCACCTCGATAAAGCAGTCGGCGGTGGCTATGTTCGAGGCATTGCGCTCGGCGCCTTCCGGATCGGTCAGCGCTTCGGGGCGGACACCGAAGATGATCGGCTTGCCCTGGAATGCCGACAGGCCCGCCGGGGCGTTGGCCATCGGCAGCGAGATCGGCTCGCGTGCCTCGCGCTGCAGCACGACGGACAGCGCGTTGCCGTTGGTGCCGATCGTCGCCGGGATCAGGTTCATTGCCGGGGAACCCATGAAGTCGGCGACGAAGAGATTGGTCGGGTTGTTGTAGATCTCGGCCGGGGTGCCGAACTGTTGCACTTCGCCGTCGCGCATGACGGCGATCTTGGTCGCCAGCGTCATCGCCTCGATCTGGTCGTGGGTGACATAGACGATGGTGGTGCCGGTGGTGGCATGCAGGCGCTTGATCTCGATGCGCATGTCGACACGCAGCTTGGCGTCGAGGTTGGACAGCGGCTCGTCGAACAGGAACAGTTTGGGGTCGCGCACCAGCGCCCGGCCCATGGCAACCCGCTGGCGCTGGCCGCCGGAAAGCTGGCTTGGCTTGCGCTGCAGGAGGTGGCCGATCTGCAGCACCTTGGCCACCTTGTCGATGGCCTGCTGGCGCTCTGCCGCCGGCACGCCACGCATCTCCATGCCGAAGGAGATGTTTCCGGCCACCGTCATGTTCGGATAGAGCGCATAGCTCTGGAACACCATGGCGATGTCGCGCTTGGACGGATGCAGATCGTTGATGGCGCGGCCTTCGACACGGATTTCGCCCGAGGTGATCGTCTCCAGGCCGGCGATGGTGTTGAGCAAGGTGGACTTGCCGCAGCCGGACGGGCCGACCAGAACCAGGAAGCCGCCCTTATCGAGTTCGACATCGATCCCCTTGAGGATCTCGACCTGGCCGAAGCGCTTTCTCAGGCCATCAATTTCCAGAAAAGCCATCAGATTATCCTTTGACGGCGCCCGCCATCAGACCGCGCACGAAATAGCGGCCGGCGAGCACATAGACGAGAAGGGTTGGCAGTGCGGCGATCATCGCAGCTGCCATGTTGACGTTGTATTCGACGACGCCTGTCGAGGTGTTGACGACGTTGTTGAGCGCCACTGTCATCGGCATCGCGTCGCCGGTGCCGGCATAGGCAGAGGCGAACAGGAAGTCGTTCCAGATGTTGGTGAACTGGTAGATGACGGTGACGACGAAGATCGGCATCGAGTTCGGCAGCATGATGCGGCGGAAGATCTGGAAGAAGGAGGCGCCGTCGACCTGCGCTGCCTTGACCAGCTCAGTCGGGAAGGCCTCGTAATAGTTGCGGAAGAACAGAGTGGTGAAGCCGATGCCGTAGACGACGTGGACGAAGACGAGGTTGACCGTCGAATTGCCGAGTCCGAAGCTCGTTCCGACCGAGTTCCGCAGCGTCACGCCGAAGCGGCCGACGCTGCCGAGGATCGTCGCCATCGGCAACAGCACCGACTGGAACGGGATGAAGCAGGCGAACAGCATCAACCCGAACACCAGCGTTGCGCCGCGGAAGCGCCATTTGGTCAGCACGTAGCCGTTGAGCGCGCCGAGCATCGTCGAGATCAGCACGGCCGGAACCACCATCTTGATGGAGTTCCAGAAATAGCCCTTGATGCCGGCGCAGGTGAGGCCGACACAGGTCTCGCCCCAGGCCTTCAGCCACGGGTCGAAGGTCGGTGCCTGGGGCAGCGCCAGCATATTGCCGTTCTGGATCTCGTCCATGGTCTTGAACGAGGTGACCAGCATGACGAACAGCGGCATCAGGTAGAACAGCGCAAACAGCGCCAGCAGCCCGTAGATGACGATGCGGTTGACGATCCTAGCGTTGACGCCGCCTGAGGCCTGGCGGGCGGGCGTGGTGACGGCGCTCATCGCGGCTTCTCCCGCAGTTCCGAATAGAGATAGGGAACGATGATGGCGATGATGGTCATCAGCATGATCACCGCGCTGGCCGAGCCGACGGCCATTTCGTTGCGCTTGAAGGTGTACTCATACATGAAGTTCGACGGGAGCCAGGCCGAGCCGCCGGGGCCGCCGCTGGTCAACGCCACGACAAGGTCATACGACTTGATGGCGAGGTGGGCGAGCACGATGAAGGCCGACAGGAAGATCGGCCGCAGCAGCGGGATGACGATGCGGCGATAGAGCTGCAAGGTGGTGGCGCCATCGATCTGCGCCGCCTTCATGATCTCGCCGTCGATGCCGCGCAGGCCGGCCAGGAACATCGCCATGATGAAGCCGGAGGCCTGCCAGACGCCGGCAATGACCACGGTGTAGATGACGAAGTCCTTGTTCTTGATCCAGTCGAAATGGAAGCTCGTCCAGCCCCATTGATGCAAGGTCTGCTCGAGGCCGAGACCGGGATCGAGGAACCATTTCCAGGCGACGCCGGTGACGATGAAGGACAGCGCCATCGGATAGAGATAGATCGGCCGCAGCACGCCTTCGCCGCGGATCTTCTGGTCGAGCAGGATGGCCAGGAACAGGCCGAGCGCCAGGCAGATGAAGATGTAGAGAAAGCCGAAAATGCCCATGTTGGTGATCGACGTGTACCAGCTCGATGGCGGGTCGGTGTCGAAGGTCCAGCCCCACAGCCGCTGGTAGGCGCGCGAGCCGGTGATGACATAGGACGGGAAGGTCTTGGAATTGGTGAAGGACAGATAGATCGTCCACAGGATGAAGCCGTAGACGAAGACAATGGTGATGGCGAAGCTCGGCGCCAGCACGATCTTAGGCAGCGCGTCCTGCAGGCGCGAGCGCACCGAGGCGCGCGGTCGGGCCTGCTCTGGCGTCAGCTTGATCTGGCTTGTCGCTACCGTGCTCATAGGGCTCCTCCCGTCGACGCGAGGCCAACCAGGTTCGCGGATCGGAGCCTTCCCCGCTGGAGCGGGGAAGGCGCGTTTGGTGTGTGGCGCTTACTTGGCGTCGTCGATCGCCTTAACCAGTTCGGTCACGGCCTCGTCCGAGGTCTTGATCTGACCATGGACGAACTTGGAGACGACATCCTTGTAGGCATTGGCGACCGCCGGAGGCGCGCCATAACCCTGGGCGAGCGAGCCGAACAGCGTGCCGCCGTCATTGGCTGCCTTCAGGTCGGCGATGCCCTTCTTGCCGCAGGCGTCGAAGTCGGTGTCCGGAACGTCGGTACGGGCCGGAACCGAACCCTTGACGACGTTGAAGGCCGACTGGAAGCTCTTCGACAGGGTGGCGGTGGCCAATGCGACCTGGGCGGCCTTGCGGTCATCCGGAACATTGAACATGCCGAACATGTCGGAGTTGTAGATCACCGAGCCGTCGGTGCCCGGGAAGCGATAGCACAGGAAGTCCGTGCCCGGGGTCTTCTTGGCGGCGTGGAATTCACCCTTGGCCCAGTCGCCCATGACCTGCACCAGAGCGTCGCCCTTGATGACCATGGCGGTGGCCAGGTTCCAGTCGCGGCCGGAGAAGTTCGGGTCGACATAGGTGACGAGCTTGGCGAGATTGTCGAACGACTTCTTCATCGTATCGGACTTGAGCGAAGCGTCGTCGAGGTCGTTGAAGGCCTTCTTGTAGAACTCAGGTCCGCCGGTCGACAGCACGACCGAGTCGAACATGGTGGCTTCCTGCCAGTTCTGGCCGCCGAGAGCGAGCGGGATCACGCCTGCCGCCTTGGCCTTGTCGAGCAGGGCAACGAAGTCGTCGAAGGTCTTCGGCTCGGTGCCGCCGATCTTGTCCATGACGGCCTTGTTGATCCACAGCCAGTTGACCGAGTGGACGTTGACCGGAGCCGCGACCCACTTGCCTTCATAGACCGAGAACTTCTGCAGGGCTGCCGGAACGGACTTGTCCCAGCCTTCCTTCTTCGCCGTCTCGGTCAGGTCGCCCATGACGCCGGCCGCCGCATAGTCGAGCACGGTGTAGCCGAGCATCTGCGAGGCGGTCGGGTAGTTGCCGGCCGCGACCATCGCCTTCAGCGCGGTCATGGCTGCGTCGCCGCCGCCGCCGGCCACCGGCACGTCCTTCCAAGCATAGCCTTCCTTGGCCAGGTCGCCCTTGAGGACGTTGAGAGCAGCCGCTTCGCCGCCCGACGTCCACCAATGCAGCATCTGGACTTCCTTGACGTCCTCGGCATGGGCCGCGAAAGCAAGGCCCGATGCGAGAGCCGTTCCGATAAGAAGTTTGCGCAACATGTACTTCCTCCCTTGTTGCATCTACACGACCGGCGAATGTCCGCCGGGTTCTTCCCAACTCAGCCGACCCACCATCCGGTGCGTTGGCCGCGATGAAACTGGATTGTCTTTTCTTCGGTATAGTCCTCTACGGCGCGTTTGCCGAGTTCGCGTCCGAGACCGGACTGCTTGTAGCCTCCGAATGGCAGCTCGGGGTAACCTTCCATGAACGTGTTTACCCAGACGGTTCCCGAACGCACACTCCGCGCCACCGACATGCAGGTGTCGATGCTGGCGCTCCACACGCCCGCAGACAAACCATAAGGCGTGTTGTTGGCGATGTGCAACGCCTTTTCAATCGTTTCAAAAGTCAGCACCGAGAGCACCGGTCCGAACACTTCTTCGCGCGCGATGGCCATATCCTCGGTGACGCCGCGGATGATGGTGGGATCGAGGTACTGGCCGGCATTCGAGGCCAAACGCTTGCCGCCGCTGTAGACACTGCTACCGTCGCTTGCCGCTGCCGTAACATAGCCGGCTACCTTGGCCAGATGGTCGGACGAGATCATCGCGCCGACCTTGGTGTTGTCGTCGAGTGGATCGCCGACCGTCACCCTGGCGGTGAGCGCCTTGACCGCGCCGAGAAAATCCTCGGCGATCGCCTCGTGCACGATCAGCCGGCTGCCGGCATTGCAGCATTCGCCAGCATTGAAGAAGCCGCCGAAAACCGCCGCGTCCGCGGCCGCTTCGAGGTCCGCGTCCGGAAAGACGATCTGGCCGTTCTTGCCGCCGAGCTCCATCGAGACTTTCTTCAAGGATTGCGCGGCCGAGGCCATGGTCATCTTGCCGACGCGGGTGGAGCCGGTGAACGAGACCATCTCGATCAGGGGATGGCTGACCATCGGCGCGCCGACATCGGCGCCAAGACCGGCGAGGATGTTGACGACGCCGGCTGGCAGGCCGGCCTGCATCAGGATGTCACCGAGAACAAAGGTCGAGGCCGAGGTCATTTCGCTCGGCTTGACCACCGCCGTACAGCCGGCGGCGAGCGCGAATGGTAGTTTCTGGCTGACGATCAGGAAGGGGAAATTCCACGGCGTGATGATCGAGACGACGCCGATCGGCTCGCGCAGCACCACGCCAAGCATGGCGTCGCCGAGATTGGCGTAGGATTCGCCGTGCAGGGTGCGGGCGAGCGAGGCGGCATAGCGCCAGATGTCGACGGCACCACCAATTTCGCCGCGCGCCTGGGCGATCGGCTTGCCGGATTCCAGTGCGTCGAGCCGGGCGATCTCCTCCAGCCGTGCCTCGATCAGGTCGGCCGTCTTGAGCAGGATCGCGGCGCGCTCGGCCGCCTTCATGCGCGGCCATGGGCCCGTCTCGAACGCCCTGTGCGCGGCCTGCACCGCGGCTTCGACTTCGGCTTCGCCACCCTGTGCATAGTGTGAGACGGCGAAGCCGTGGCCGGGGCTCTTGCGCTCCAGCATGCGGCCATCGCGGGCATCGACATGCTTGCCGTCGATCAGCAGCCGATAGGTTCTTGGCGCTGTGGATGCCTCGGCGGGCATGATGATGTTGAGAGGGGCGTTCATCAGTTTTCGTTTCTCTAGGTTCTTGAAAATGCTGGTTTTTGCTTGGTCTTGAAAGCACCGACGCCGGCCTTGAGATCGCCGGTCAGGGCGATGAAGCCGCTGGCCAGCGCTTCCGTCGCCGCTGCACTTTCCTCGCCTTCGGCGACCGCGATCATCAGCTTGGCGGCTTCCGTCGCCAGTGGGCCGCGCTCGGCTATCTTTTCGGCCCAGGCCTTGGCTTCGGACAGGCCGCCGCCGATCTCGACCACCCGGTCGACCACGCCGAGCGCCAGCGCTTCAGGAGCGAGCAGAATCTCGCCGCCCAGCGCCATGCGCCGCACCGTCTGCGCGCCGAAGCGGCGCACCGCGCGTTGCGTGCCGGACCAGCCGGGGACGACGCCGATCGAGGTTTCGGGGAAGCCCAATTTCACCTGTGTCTCCGCCACGCGGAAGTCGCAGGCGACCGCCAGTTCCAGCCCGCCGCCCAACGCATGGCCCGACAGCACGGCGATGGTCGGCTGCCGCAACCGCGCCAGCCGGTCGAAGACACGATGCCCGTACCGCACCCATTGCACCTGGAAGTCGGCGGCACTCATGTGCGCCCACGCCTCGACATCGCCGCCGGCGCAAAAGCCCTTGCCTTCGCCGCGCAGCAGCACGACACGAACGCCTTTCGCCATCTCCGCTTCGTCCAGCGCCGCCTCCAGCGCGCGCAGCATCGGAATATCAAGCGCGTTGAATTTCTCCGGCCGGTGCAAGGTGACGATGCCGATGGCGCCGTCCTGCTCGAAGGTGACGAGACGCTCAGCCATGCGCGCCTCCAAGCGAGGCGCCGCCATTCAGCGACAGACCGATCGGCTGGTCCAGGTAGAGCGCTGCCGGTGTCGTCTTGAGATCCTTGGCAACGCCGAGCGGGATCTCGGCCTGGGACAGCACGTCCCGCTGCAGGTCGATGCCGGGGGCGAGTTCGGTGACGACCAGACCCTCCGGCGTCAGCGTCATCACGCAGCGCTCGGTGACATAGGTGATGTCCTGTCCCTGCGCGACCGCTCTCTTGCCCGAGAAGGAGATGTGCTCGACCTCGTTGACCACCTTCTTGACCTTGCCCTCCTGGTCGATTCGGATGCCGCCGTCGGCCAAGGAGAGTTTCGCTCCGGCGTTGAAGAAGCCCGAGAAGACGATCTTCCTTGCCCGCGCGGTGATGTCGACAAAGCCGCCGGCACCGGCGGTGACATGCGGCCGTGCCGACAGTTTCGAGACGTTGACCGAGCCGTGGCGGTCGATCTGCAGGAAGGACAGCAGCGACGCGTCGAAGCCGCCAGCCTGGAAATAGATGAACTGGTGCGGCGAGGGCATGATCGCCTCCGCGTTGGAGGCGCAGCCGAACTTGAAGTCGAGCAGCGGCACGCCACCGACGGCACCCTGTTCGATCACCCAGGTGACCTTGCCGTGCTGGCCTTCCTCGAGAAGGATGCGCGGCACATTGGCCGAGATGCCGAAGCCGATGTTGACGGCCATGCCGTCGCGCAGTTCCAAGGCGACGCGGCGCGCGATCACCTTCTGTACGTTCATTTCGGCATTGCGGAAGCTAGACAGTGGCCGGAAGACCTCGCCCGAGATTGCCGGATCATAGGGCGTCAGCGTCGTCTGCAACTGGTCGGGCGCGACGACGATGTGGTCGACCAGCACGCCGGGCACGCGCACATCATGCGGCTTCAGCGTGCCGTTCTCGACGACGCGCTTGACCTGGGCAATGACGACGCCGCCATTGTTGCGGGCGGCGAGCGCCTGCTCCAGGCCGCCAAGATAGGCGCCCTCGTGCTCGTAGGTGAGATTGCCGCGCTCGTCGGCCGTTGTGGCGCGGATGATCGAGACCTGCGGCACGATCGAGCGGAAATAGAGCCATTCCTCGCCGTCGAACTGCTGCACCGAAACGATCGGCTCGCTGGCAGCCGCGTTCATGGCGCAGCCCTGGTGGCGGGGGTCGGCGAAGGTGTCGAGGCCGACCTTGGTCAGCACGCCCGGCCGCTTGGCGGCGGCCTCGCGGTGCATGTCGAACAGGATACCCGACGGCACATTGTAGGCGGCGACGGTATTGTCGCCGATCATCTTCCAGATCTGCGGCGGTTCGGATGAGGACGGGCCTGACGGATAGGAGCCGCACAAAGTGCGCTTCAACAGGCCAGGCTTGGCCAGATGGTCGATGCCCTTGATGCCATACATGTCGCCGGCGGCGATCGGGTGCAGCGTGGTGATGTCTTTCGGATGGCCTTCCCTGTCGAAGCGTTCGCCAATCGCGGCCAGCACCGCGTCCGGGCAGCCGAGACCGCTCGACGACGAGACGGACACCACCATGCCGTCCTTGATCAGGCCTGCGGCTTCAGCGGCGGAAACGACCTTGCTCAATTCCTGCTCCCGAGTTTCGGGTCGATCTTGACTGCCTTGCCGGAGCTGGCCGATTGAAGTGCCGCTTCGGCTGCAGCGAGCGACCAGATGCCGTCCTCGCCCGTGGCGGAAGGTTGGCCGTCGCCGCGGATCGCGGCATGGAACTGGCGCAGTGACCGGGAATAGAGGTCCTCGCGGTCGAAGCTAAGGTCCTCTTCGCCTTTTGCCGTGCGCAGCAACACCGAGCCGACCGGTTTCTGCGTCATGACATTCCTGGCGATCAGTGAGCCCTCCGAGCCATGCACCTCGAAACCGGTGTCGGCGAATTTGGTGGTGAAGCCTTCATGCGACTGGGCGATGACGCCTGACTTGAAGCGCCAGATGCACATGGCGCCGTCTTCCAGCCCGCTGCCGGCCATGCCGGCCGATTGCGTGAAGGCCGAGACTTCGATGGGATCGTCGCCGAGCACGAAGCGCAGTGTATCAGCATCGTGCACGGTGATGTCGAGCACCACGCCGCCGCCTGCCTCAGGCTTCGTGATGCGCCAGCCCTGCAGGTTTTCCGGCAGGTAGACGGAATGGAAGACGCGCGCGGCGATCGGCTTGCCGATACGGCCGGCTGCGATCGCGTCACGCATGGCGCGATGCGCGCCGGCATTGCGCAGATGGTGGTTGGTGCCGAGCACGACGCCGGCGGCTTTTGCCGTGGCGACCATTGTGCGCGCGTCGTCGCTGGTCAGCGCCAGCGGCTTTTCGCACAACACATGTTTTCCCGCCTTGGTGGCGGCCAAAGCCTGCTCGAGATGCAGTTCGTTGGTGGTCGAGATGTAGACCGCGTCGATGTCGGCGCCGAGCAGAGCATCAAGCGTCGAAACAGCCAGCGGGATGCTGTTTTCCCTGGCATAGGCCGTGGCGCGCTCGGGGCCGGAACTCATCACCGCCGCGATCTCGCCATCGCCTTGCGCGCGGATGGCGTTGATCATGAACTGTCTGGCGATCGTGCTGGCGCCGATCAAGCCCCATCTGACGCTCATGCCGCGTCCCCCATTCCTGCGGGCCTGTTTCGGGCGCGGCGATCCGGGCCGCAGCTTTCCCTGATCACCAGATTGACCGCACCGATATGATCTTCGGCCCGCGTGGTGCGCGACTGGATCATCTTCAGCATGACATGGGCGGCACGTTCGCCAAGGCCGGCCGTGTCCACCGAAACGCTGGTCAAGGCAGGCATGTAGTGTTCGGCCTCCACCACATCGTCGAAGCCGACGACGGCGAAATCCGGTCCCGGCTCAAGCCCGCGCTTGCGCAGCGCCAGCATGACGCCAAAAGCGACCGCATCGTTGAAACACAGTGCCGCGGTCGGCGGTTCGGATGTTGCGAGAGCGGTATCCAGGCAGGCAATGCCGCCCCTGCGGCTGGTCTCGCCTTCGATCACGGTGATGTCGCGGGCGGCGATGCCAAGCGTCTCGCAGGCTTCGCGAAAGCCGCCCAGCCGCTCCTGATAGACCACGAGGTCGGCCGAGCCGCCGAAGAAGGCCAGCCGGCGATGTCCTTTGCCGATGAGATGGGCGGCGGCCAGGTAGGCGCCGCGATGATTGTCGGGCGTGATCACCGGAATGCGGCTTTCGGGCAGCCGGCGCATGGCGAAGACGACCGGAACGCCCGCCATCTCCAGGCGACGGAAAGCGCCCGGCGTGGTGCCGCGCGCCGGCGACACGATGAGGCCGGCGACGCCTTGTTCCATGAGAGATTTCAGCACCTCTTCCTGGCGCACCGGATTTTCCGCCGTGTTGGCGATGAAAGGCACGATGCCGGCCGACTGGAAGACGCGCTCCATGCCGACCGCCAGTTCGGCGAAAAAGGGATTGGTGAGATCGTTGATGACCATGCCGATGACGTTGGAGTGAGCCTTGCGCAGGTTGGCGGCGCCACGGTTGTAGACGTAACCGACATCCTCGATCGCCTTGCGAACCTTGACCGCGGTCTCAGGCCGGATCAGCCCGCTGCCCTGGAGCACGAGCGACACCGTCGATTTGGACACGCCTGCCTCGCGGGCGATGTCGAATATCGTTGCCTTGGCCCGGCTGGCCATCCAGATGCATCCTCCCGCTTTCCAACGTCGATCTATTGGAACGTTCTAATCACTACTCCCATTCGGAGTCAATCGGGGTTCTTTCCGAATTTCGAAGAATTGACATGATAAGGCCTGCAGGCCCACTCTATAAGGCTTTCTGTGTTGCGGCGCAGCATTTTTCCGCGAATGAACGACGAATCGTAAAGGTTCTTGATTTATTGGAACGTTCCATTTATAGGCACGACGATAGGGAGAGAACGATGGACATTGTCTTGCCTAGTGAGGGTGGCCGCAGCACCCGCTATGCGCTGGTCGGCCAACCGGTGCAGCCGGTGGTCGGCGCGCGGTTTTCGCGCATCGCCTATGCTGCAGCCCATGTCGTTGCCGATCCGCTTGCGATGACCGATCCGTGGTCGAAGCCGGTGGTCGACTGGGACAGGACGATGGCGTTTCGTCATCACCTGTGGCGGCTCGGCTTCCGCATCGCCGAGGCGATGGATACCTCGCAACGCGGCATGGGTTTCGACTGGACAAGTGCGCAGGAGTTGATCCGCCGTTCGATCGCTGAAGCGCGCACCGTCGAAGGCGCCGATCTCGCTTCGGGTGCCGGAACAGACCATCTGGCGCCTAGCGCCGCCCGGACGCTCGACGATGTCATCGCGGCCTACGAGCAGCAATTCGCTTTCATCGAAGGGCAGGGCGGCAAGGCGATCATGATGGCCAGCCGCGCCCTGGCGGCTGTCGCCAAGGGTCCGGACGACTATGCCCGTGTCTACGACCGGATCCTGAGCCAGGCGTCCGGCAAAGTCATCCTGCACTGGCTGGGCGACATGTTCGATCCGGCACTGAAAGGTTACTGGGGCAGCGGCGATTTCGAGGCCGCACTCGACACCGTCGTCGCCATCATCGAACGCCATGCCGGCAAGGTGGAAGGGATAAAAATCTCGCTGCTCGATGCCGGCAAGGAGGTCGCGCTCAGGAACCGGCTGCCGGACGGCGTCGTCATGTTCACCGGCGACGACTTCAACTATCCCGAGCTGATCGCCGGCGACAGCAGGAGACACTCGCACGCGCTGCTCGGCATTTTCGATGCGATCGCGCCGGTCGCCAATGCTGCACTGGCGAAGCTGGCGGACGGCGACCGTGCCGGCTATGACGCGCTGATGGCGCCGACAGTGCCGCTATCGCGAAAGATCTTCGAGGCGCCGACCGAATACTACAAGGCCGGCATCGTCTTCATGGCCTGGCTGAACGGCCATCAGGACCATTTCGCCATGGTCGGCGGCATGCAGTCGGCGCGCGGTATCCGTCACTATGCCGATATCTTCCGCCTTGCCGACCAGGCCGGGTTGCTGGCCGATCCGGAGCTGGCGGTGGCCAGGATGAGAAGTTTGTGTGCCGTCGCAAGCGTCTCTGAATAGATGTGGGCTCGTGCCCTGATCCCAATTCCTTTTCGTTTATGATCGAAATCGTAGGCGTGCGATTTCGTGGGGACATGCTGGCGATGAGGCTAAGGATTTCGGTCGTTTTCGTGGTTTTGATGGCGGCGATCCCCTTGTCAGCCGCGCAAGGCGGTGATGGCGTCGATCAGGCTGACGCCAAGGCTGCGCTGCTCGAAGCTTACCCTGGCCTTTTTACCATCTCGGGCAATACAGTGACGTGGTCGGATGGTGCCACGATGGTGTGGGATGATGGCAAGGCGCGCACGCCCGAGGAGTTGATCAAGTCCCCCGATATCGAGGACATGTTCCACTACGTTTATCCGACAGCCAGTGCCGGAGACCTTGTCCCTGACGTGGATTTCGATCCGGGGCGGATTCGCAACGAGGCTTTTTTCAAAAAACTCTATGGGGCCAGTGCCGCGGCGGTCGGCCATCATTTAACGACTGTCAAATGGCTGCCCAAACTGGGCAAGTATCCGGTTCGGATAACCTCACTCTTCGGTGTTGACGAGCGCCTCGCCAAAATCTCGAATGCCTTGCAGGAGTTGCCCGCCGACATGAGCCGCTTCGGCCTCAAGCCGGGCGGCGGTTTCAATTGGCGGGTCATCGCCGGCACGGATCAACTCAGCGTCCATTCCTTCGGGGCCGCATTCGACATCAATGTCGGTTATTCCGACTATTGGTTCTGGAATAAGCCCGACAGCAAGGGCCGGATCCCGTTCAAGAACCGCATTCCCTTATCAATCGTCACGCTGTTTGAAAGGCAGGGTTTTATCTGGGGTGGGCGCTGGTATCACTATGACACCATGCATTTCGAATACCGGCCCGAATTGCTGCTCTACAAGGAAAAGCAGGGCTAGCCGGCCCTTGGATGCCAGGCCAGCGGAAACTCAGCGCAATGTATCGATCGTCTGGGATTGGATGGTGGGCGTGACAGGGATTGAACCTGTGACCCCTGCAATGTCAATGCAGTGCTCTCCCGCTGAGCTACACGCCCATCCGAAGCCGCGCATACACCATTTTTGATCCAGCGCGTCAATAGCAGGAAAAAGGAAAGAAGGCGTCGTCTCGCCGCAGTGGCGACAAGGGTGCTTACGCCTTACTCGGAAAGCGGCTCAGGCCGCCTGCAGCATCTTTTCGACCTCGTTGACGAGGTCGCGCAGGTGGAACGGCTTCGACAGCACCTTGGCGTCCTTAGGCGCCTTGGAATCCGGGTTCAGCGCAACGGCAGCGAAACCGGTGATGAACATGACCTTGAGGTCGGGATCGATCTCGGTGGCGCGGCGCGCCAGTTCGATGCCGTCCATCTCCGGCATGACGATGTCGGTCAGAAGCAGCGAGAATGGTTCCTCGCGCAGCCGCTCGTAGGCGCTGGCGCCATTGTCGAAATCGCTGACCTGGTAACCGGCGCGCTCCAGCGCCTTGACGAGGAACCGACGCATATCGTCGTCGTCTTCCGCCAGAAGAATGCGTGCCATGATGTCCCGTCCGAATCACCCGCTCGAGATTGCCGTTGGGCAAGCCCGTTAACCATCCTGTATATGAGGAGGTGAGGGTAAACATCAAGTGAACGTGAGCCGGGACGGTTCATATTTGCCCGGCCTGTGCTGCTGCTGAAATACTGGACACGCGGCCAGCAAGGTGGCACCTTCACATCATGATGCACTGGTGTTTGCGGGTTCGCTCAAATTGAAGACGGCAGCCGAGGATTTTTCGGTCTTTCCACCCTTCGAAATCCGGTCGGGCGCCGAGCAGCGCGTCCCCTTCCTCTTCAACTCACCGCATAGCGGTCGCTACTATCCGGAGCGCTTCCTTGCCATGGCAAGGCTGGACCGCAACGCCATCCGCCGGTCGGAGGACTGCTATGTCGACGAACTGTTCGGCGGCGCCGTGGCGCTGGGCGCGCCGATGCTGGCGGCGAATTTCCCGCGCGCCTATCTCGACGTCAACCGCGAGCCGTGGGAACTCGATCCGCGCATGTTCGCCGAGCCGGTGCCGTCGTTCTGCAACATCCGCTCGGCGCGGGTCGCCGGCGGGCTTGGCACGGTGCCCAAACTGGTCGGCGAGGGGCTCGATATCTATTCCGGCCGCTTGCCGCTGTCCGAAGCGGTCGCTCGCATCGAGGCTGTCTACAAGCCCTATCACGAGACGCTGAAACGGCTCTTGACCAGAACCCATGCGCGCTTCGGCTTTGCCGTGCTGATCGACTGTCATTCGATGCCGGCGAGCATCCGCGTCGGCGACAACGGCTTGCGGCCCGACTTCATCATCGGTGACCGTTTCGGCATCTCGGCCACGGCGGCCTTGACCGAGACCGCGATCGGCCTGCTCACCGCCATGGGCTACACCGTCGCCCACAACAAGCCCTATGCCGGCGGCTTCATCACCGAGCACTATGGCCGCCCGGCGCGCCATCTCCACGCCCTGCAGATCGAAGTCAATCGCGGGCTCTACATGAACGAGCGGACATTCGAGAAGGCCGCCGGCTTCGACGCGCTGGCCGACGATCTGTCGCGATTTTCGGCGGATCTGATGGCAATGCCGGACCATCATTTCATCGACCTGCCGCTGGCGGCTGAGTGAAGCCTTGGTCCGGGTGCTCCGGCGTAAAAAAAGACCGCATCGTTTGCACGATACGGTCGAAGTCTAGGGAGGAAACGCCCAAGGAGGGCATGGACAGGAAAACCTGTCCGAGGCTGAGGGTATTGTGCGCTGCACAAATGTCAAGCGACCTTCAGGCTTTTTTAATTCACTCTGATGTGGAAATTGCATTTCGGTGACGCTTGTGTGACATCCGGGCAACAGGTGCCGCTGCGGGAAAATCGTCGAACACCCTTGTTTTGGCAGGAAATTGGCGGCAGAGCACGGCTTGGGCATGCTGCAATGCGGGAGAATCAGGTGGACATCAGCATCGATTTCATGCGCCGCATCGCGCAGGCGGCAGCGGCGGAAACCTTGCCGCGCTTCCGCAGCCAGGGCGCCGTCGCCAACAAGGAAAAGGGCAGTTTCGACCCGGTCACCGAAGCCGATCGCGAGGCCGAGCGCGCCATCCGGGCGCTGATATCGGCGCACTATCCCGACCATGGCATCCTCGGTGAGGAGCATGGCAGCGAAAACGTTTCGAGCAAGCATGTCTGGGTGATCGACCCTATCGACGGCACGCGCGCCTTCATCTCCGGCCTGCCGGTGTGGGGGACGCTGGTCGGGTTGACGGTCGACGGCGACGCGGTTGCCGGCATGATGTCGCAACCGTTCACCGGCGAGCTGTTCTACGCCAACGCCTCGGGCTCGCACTATGAGGGGCCGGGCGGCCCGCGCAAGCTGACAACCCGCAAGACGACGAAGCTCGCCGAGGCGACGCTGTTCACCACCACGCCGGCGCTGTTCAAGGGCGCGGCGCGCGAGCGTTACGACCAGTTGGAGAAGCAGGTCCAACTCGCCCGCTACGGCGCCGATTGCTACGCCTTCGCCATGATCGCGTCGGGAAGCGTCGACATCGTCACCGATCCCGGATTGAAGCCGTACGACATCGTGGCGCTGATCCCGATCATCGAAAAGGCCGGCGGCGTGGTCACCGCATTCGATGGCGGGCCGGCGGAGAAGGGCGGCGATGTCCTGGCGGCGGCGACGCCGGAGCTACATGCGGCCGCGATGGCAGCGCTGCGCGGCTGAAATCTCTATGCTTTTCTCTGTTTCGACGCAATTGCGGACGGAAAACCGCTTCACACTTTCCTGGAATTGCGTCAGCGCGACCTGATCGAGCGCTGGAATTCCGCCGGCGTGCGGCCGTAGACCTGCCTGAACGCGGAACTGAAATGGCTGTGGCTGGAGAAGCCAAGGTCCATGCCAAGCGTCGTCAGATTGTCGTAGCGGCCAAGCAGGTCGAGCGCACGTGCCAGCCGCAGGCGCAGATGATAGCGATAGAGCGGCATGGCCTCGACCTGCTGGAACACTTGCGTCAGGTAGACCGGCGAGACGCCGACCTCGGCGGCAATTTCTGCCAGCGTCCAGCGTCGCGATAGATCCGAGGACAAAACGAGCTTGGCGCGGTCGACCAGTTTCTGCCGGCTCGTGCTGGCGCCGGCGACATGCGAGGTCCGCTCGCCGAGAGAGCGCCGCACCAGCGTCAGCGCCAGGGTTTCGGCCTCGAGTATTTCCGCGACGTTGCGGCTGAGGCTGTGGCGCAGCAAAGCCACCAAAGCCTGGGCCCTCGGGTCGATGCGTCGGCGTTGGCGACGAAATGCCGGGGTGGCGCCGCTGCGCAATTGTTCCTTCGGCGCCAGCTCCAGCAGTTGTGCCTCCTCGACGACGAGATCGAGACAGGCGTCGCCACCCTCGACGGGGTGGCTGATCCGATAGGCTTCCGCCTCGTTGAAGAACAGCAGCTGATTGGCTTCGGCGACGGCGTCATTGCGGCCGACATGGCGCACGAAGACGCCGCGATAGGGAAACACAAGATGCGTCGCCGACGTGCACTCTTCCTCGCTCCTGTGCCGGCATTGCCCGCTACAGACGACGTCGCGCACCCTGACAGTGCCGATGTCGAGAAGCGGCTGGACCGTGAATTGCGATATGGCCATTGCGTTGTTTCCCTGCACCGGACCATGGGTCCTGCATCGGCACTCTACGCAATCGGCTCGCCCATTCCTGTCAGGAGACTTCCTGGCAGGGTGCTTCTTGAGGCGCGTCGCGTCAAAACGGATTCATGTGACGCGCATTGAGTTTTTGTTCCTCGTCGCCCCGAAACCGGGACCACTTCTGGGCGACATGCATCAATCCCACAGCCGACGCGTGGATTCTGAGTAGGCTTCACCGCGCGACAGACCGATGTCCTTGAGCTGGTCGTCGGTCATCTCGAGCAAAGCGCGCCGGCTTCGACGCCGCTCCATCTGATAGCTGACCCAGCTGGCCGCAACCACGAATTGTGCACGCAGGGCCTGCCGGATCGTTGCGGCGCCCGATGCGCGAACCGTTGGCTTGAGTGCGGGGATCGTGTCGGCCAGGCATTGCGTTGCTGCTGTATGATCGGGGCGCATCGCTCAGTCCTCCCTGGCGCCGGCTGCCGAGGCGCCGGCTTCGTTCAGCGCTTGCGCGCATTCCTCGCAACAGACTTCGACGGTCTTGCCGCCGACCTTGACGCGGATCGGGTTGGCGTCCAACTGGCTATCGCAGGCGGCGCAGCTTTTCTCGGTCATGATCTCATCTCCATGGCGTTCAGTTCGACGCGGGCAGATGAGCACTCCGGGACGGCGCGGGCTGTCAGAATCTTTAGCACTTTGCGCGCCGCGGGCGCCGCCGGCCGATCCCTACTGACAACAGGGTGTCAGTTGGCACCGACTATGGAAGGGCCTTTCCAAGAGGAGGACCAGACATGCCGATGCAATCAACAGCCAGCAACGCCAATGACAGTCGGACGGACGGGGGCAGCGATTTCGACTTCTTCTTCGGCAACTGGGATGTCAGCCATCGAAGGCTGCAAAAGCGCCTGGCGGACGACACCAACTGGGACGAATTTGGCGGCACATGCGAGGTACGCCCACTGCTCGGTGGTCTCGGCAATGTCGACGACAATGTGATCGAGCTGCCGGGCTGCGCCTATCGTGCCGCAACGGTGCGGACCTTCGATCCGGCGACGCGGCAATGGTCGATCTGGTGGATCGACGGTCGCAACCCGCTGACCATCGATGTGCCGGTGCGCGGCGCGTTCACCGACGGTGTCGGCACGTTCCTGTGTGACGATGTCTTCGACGGACGGCCGATCCAGGTTCGTTTCCTCTGGTCACGGATGATGGAGAATTCGGCGCGCTGGGAACAAGCCTTTTCGCTTGATGGGGGCACGAGCTGGGAGACCAACTGGGTCATGGAGTTCGCCCGCCAGGCGTGAGCCGGTAATCGGCGTCCGTCAGACCGTAGGGTCGTCGCTGCCGGGAATGAAGGCATCGAAGGCGGCGAGGAGTTGCTCGCGGTACATGTCGGCCTCCTGCAGGATTTCGTGGCGGGCGCCGTCGATCATCAGCAGCGAACCGAGCCGCAGACGCCTGGCATAGGCTTCCACCGCCTTGGTCGAGACGACCTGGTCGGCGCCGGCGGCGATTATCAGCATGGGGACCTGAATGCGAGCCATGAAATCGGGGTCGCTGACAGCCTCAGATGCTTTGGCGGCGGCCTGCAGCCAGCGGATCGTCGGGCCGCCGAGCGCCAGCTGCGGGTACTCTTCGTAGATCCGCGTGTTGCGCCGATAGCGTACCGGGTCGGACGTCAGCTTGTTAGTCTCGAAGGGCGCCGTCATCTTCGGCCGTGGACCCCAGGCGGCATAAAGACGGCCAAGGCCGAGCGCGCAGAAGAACGAGCAGACGCGGCGAACAGTCGATATCGAGACTGGCAGATCGGGCACGGTCAGGAATGGCGCGATCAGCACCATGCGCCGCACGCGGTTCACCATCGACGGCATGGCAAGCAGCGTGATCACCGCGCCGGCTGAATGGGCGAGGATGTAGTAGGGGCCGCGGCAGTCGGGCAGGACGATCTCCTCGAAGAACTGCTCCAGGTCGGCGGTGTAGTCGCGGAAGCTACGGACATAGCCGCGCTGGCGATTGCGGATCAGACGGGAAGAATCGCCCTGGCCGCGCCAGTCGATGGTGGCGACGCCAAAGCCACGGTCGGCAAGATTTCGGATGGTTTCGAAATATTTCTCGATGCACTCGTTGCGGCCGGTGAGCACGACCACGGTGCCCTTCAAGGGGCGAGTGACTGCGCCGAACAGGCCGTAGCGGATCTTCTTGCGGTCACGGGTGGTGAAAAAGCCGCCGCTGGCGTTTTCCGGTCGTGGATTGCCCTCGATTTCGTGAAAAAGGGGGATGTCTGGGACAAGATCCGTCATTCGGCGCTTCGTGCTCGTGCCCGCCGGTGCTGGCTGGCTCTGCTAAGGTGATAGACGCCCATGCGCCAAAAGCAAAGGAATTCCCGGTGACGGGAGACCCACAATGAGGAAGGCCGGAAGCCGCTTGAAAGCGCGCTTCCGGCCTCTGTCGATCCGGGAGGAAGGGACGTTACACCCCGGTCGGCCTCGTTGCGGCGCCTGTTCTTCAGTCGGCGCCCGCCAGTCCTTGATCTTGAAGTCACTCTAGCGCTGGCTGTCTGAACGCACGCCGAAGCGCTGGTTCATCTGCCGTTCATCAACGATCAGCTGCATGGCTTTTTGCCAGAGGCGAAATCTTGAAATGCATTCGAGCGCTCCCCAAATGTCGGATGCGGTCGCCAATATCGGGGCCGCTGGTCCAGCCGAAACGCCGCTCAAGGGTTTCGCACCGGCCATACGCAAACCATGTTGCTCAACAGGAGAACACCTCATGCGTCACGTTGACTTTTCCCCGCTTTATCGCTCGACCGTCGGCTTCGACCGTCTCTTCACCATGCTCGATTCGCTTGCGCAGCCCGATGGCGCGCAGACTTATCCGCCCTACAACATCGAACGCACCGGCGAGGATTCCTACCGGATCTCGATGGCCGTTGCCGGCTTCTCGGACGAGGAAATCTCGATCGAAGCCCATCGCAACGTGCTGACGGTAAAAGGTGAGCGCAAGGACGAGGGCACCGGCGAAGGTTCCGAACTGCTCTATCGCGGCATTGCCTCAAGGGCTTTCGAACGCCGCTTCCAGCTTGCCGACCATGTTGAAGTCGTCGGCGCCGCGCTGAAGAACGGCCTGCTTTTCGTCGACCTCAAGCGCAACATTCCCGAGGAGTTGAAGCCGCGTAAGATCGCGATCACCTCGGCTCCGGCCAAGGCCAAGCAGATCGAGGCCAAGACCGCCAACTAAACCGATAGCCTCCCAAGGCAAAGGCGGCGCCGAAGGGCGCCGCCTTTCTTATGTTTAGCTGGCAGTCCCCGAAGCCACCACGGCCTCAACGTTTTGTCGGTGAACGGCCTCGTATGGCGCGAAATAACGGACCGCACCGGAGGCGAACACTTCGGCAGCGAAGGCTCTCAAATCTTGCCTCACCAGATCGGGCTCGTGTCGGCAGCGAAGCAGCTTTTCGACATAGGATCGGGTAGCGGCAATGAACTCGCGACCGTACCCACCGGATTGGATCATCTGCAACGAACCGTGATTGGGTAGGATGCGGTCAAAGGTCCAGCCGGCCATGCGTTCGAGATCGTCCAGATGTTTAGTCAGCCGTTCCGGTTCGCCGACATAAGTGATCGGATCTTCAAGCGTATCGCCGGCAAAGAGCAGACCGGCGCTGGGCATGACCAACACGGTACCGTCGTGACTGTGGATTTCGACGTGCTGAAGGTCGACCGCTATCGACCCGACCATGAGGTCGAGATTGCCGTCGAATGTCCGATTCGGAAGGATAAGGGGTCTGATCGGCGGGTTCTCATTTTCCAGTTTGGTCCGGTTCTCTGCGAGAGCAGAGGCTGTGAGGTTGTTGGCGATGATTTCGCAATCCCGGAACACCTCGTTGCCGGCGACATGATCATCATGCCAATGACTGAGGACCACCCGCATCGAGGTGACGCCCATACCCTCCAGCGTTTGGCGGATGATCCGGGCGTGCTGAAGCGAAATATGCGTGTCATAGACAAGCGCTTCCGAGCCATCGACAATTGCATAGGTGCAGATGCCAAGGGCATAGGCGCCGTCATCGAGCCAATTGGGCTGATCCGACCAGCCGCGAACGCCCTCTATCCGGCCGTCATAAAAGCCGAGCACGTTTGGAGCGGGGCGGATCAGCCGCATAGTCGAGCCGAGCGGTGACATGGTCATAGGAAAAGCTCAAGCGATCAGGTGGCCAAGGTGGTCGATCTCTTCGGTCGTGGTCGCGAAGCTGGCGACGAAACGGTAGATCACTTCATTGTCGCCGAGGTGGCTGTCGAAGCCCTTCGGCAAACCCCATTCGTAGAATTTTGCCCCGGCCGCCTGCAGCTTTTCGGCTTTGGCGCGGTCGAGGATCGCGAACACTTCATTGGCCTGCGGCAGCCAGGCCAGCCGGCCTGCCGGTGCATCCTCGATCGTCGCGGCCAGCCGCGCGGCCATGGCATTGGCGTGGTGCGCCATCCTCAGCCAGAGATCGTCGGTGAAATAGGCTTCGAACTGAGCCGAGATGAAGCGCGCCTTGGAAAAGGTCTGCCCGGCGCGCTGGCGAAGCAGGCGCAGGTCGCGTGCCACGTCGGGGTTCAGGACCACCACCGCATCGGCCAGCCAGCAGCCGTTCTTGGTGCCTCCGAAGGAGATGATATCGACGCCGCTCTTCCAGGTCATTTCTGCGGGACTGATGTCCGTCGCCGCAATCGCGTTGGCGAACCGCGCCCCGTCCATGTGCAGAGGCAGGCCGTGACGGCGGCTGACTTCGGCGATCGCCTTGACATCGTCGACGGTGTAGACGGTGCCGACCTCGGTCGCCTGGGTGATCGTCACCGCCATAGGCTGGCCGGCGGGGGCGAGGTCTTGCGAGTAGCGCGTGATGGCCCGGTCGAGGGCCTGCGGATTGATGCGCCCCAGTGGCCCCGGAACCGGCGACATGCGCGCTCCACCGGTATAGAAGCCCGCGGCGCCGAATTCATCGACATTCATGTGCGCTTCGGAATGGCAGAAGGCGACGCCGCCGATGCGATTGCACGCCGCCATGGACAGCGCGTTTGCCGCCGTGCCGGTCGCGACGAAGAACACCGCGACATCCCGTTCGAAAATCTCGCTGAAGCGCCGATAGACGGCGCGGTCGAGCTCGCCGTCGCCATAAGCGGTGGCGATGCCCGCGGCATGCCGGGATAAATTGGCCGAGATGTCGGGATGGACGCCCGCCCAGTTGTCGGATGCAAAAAACATCAGGAATCCTGCTTCGGTTGAAAACGGCGCGACCTTGGCTGCTTTGGGGTTTCACGCGCAAGGGCCACGTGTCGGAAAAGCGGTAAAGCCAGCCAGATCCGAAAAGCGGCTGTGATCGAAGCTTACGTTTTGCGGTCGCTTCACGTTATTTTATGTCGCCGGCGGGCCAAGTTTTTTGTGAATCGGTCTTGTGTGCGTCCAGGATTTCTGTCATAAAAATTTAGGACAGTAGTGCTGTCTTATTTTGTCGCACAAAACGAGCTGGATTGGCGTATCATTTGGGCCTCTCCGGCTGTTGCTGCGGGCGACAGGTTGGACAGCCAGACGCTGGCCTGTACGAATACGAACCATGCGGAAAGCCGCCTGGTTCGGCAAGGATTTCGCAAGACGTGCCGCAAGGATCAGGGTGAGCCAGGCGCTTGCCGGGGCAGACCAGCGCCCGAAGGGCTGGGAATGGAGGACCAAGAGATGACGGACATGACGCACTCTGCGACGAACGGCCAGGCCGCGCAGACGAAAGCGGCAACCGTCAAAACCGCGTCCCGAACCGACATTGGCCGATCCAATATTGGCCGAACCGGCTTTTCCGCCCAAGGCCTCTACGATCCGCGCAACGAGCATGATGCCTGCGGCGTCGGCTTCATCGTCAACATGAAGGGCGTGAAGTCGCATCAGATCGTCGAGGACGGCCTTGCCGTGCTCGAAAATCTGACGCATCGCGGCGCCGTCGGCGCCGATCCGCTGGTCGGCGATGGCGCCGGCGTGCTGGTGCAACTTCCGGACCGTTTCTTCCGCGAGGAGATGGCGGCCCAGGGCATCGAACTGCCGCCGGCGGGTCAATACGGCGTCGGACACTGGTTCATGCCGCAGGACGCGGCACTTCGCGCCCATATCGAAGACATCATCGCCGAATCGGCGCAGTCCGAGGGGCTTCCGCTCATCGGCTTCCGTGACGTGCCCGTCGACAATTCGTCGCTGTCGAAGGCGCCTGACATCGTCGCGTCCGAACCGTTCCATCGGCAGGTCTTCATCGGCCGCACATCAGACATTCCCGACGACGAGGAGTACGAGGCCAGGCTCTATCTGCTGCGCAAGGTCATATCGGGCCGCATCTACGCCGAGAACGACAACAAGGACATCGGCTCCTACTGCGTGTCGCTGTCGGCGCGCACCATCGTCTACAAGGGCATGTTCCTGGCCTATCAGGTCGGCGCCTATTACAAGGACCTGACCGATCCGCGCTTCGAAACCGCGCTGATCCTCGTCCACCAGCGCTTCTCGACCAACACGTTCCCGTCGTGGAAGCTGGCGCATCCCTACCGCATGGTCGCCCACAATGGCGAGATCAACACCGTGCGCGGCAACAACAACTGGATGGCGGCGCGACAGGCGTCGGTCGATTCCGAACTGTTCGGCAACAACATCTCGAAGCTGTGGCCGATTTCCTACGAAGGCCAGTCCGACACCGCCTGCTTCGACAATGCGCTCGAATTCCTGTTCCAGGGTGGGTACAGCCTCAGCCATGCCATGATGATGCTGATCCCGGAAGCCTGGGCCGGCAACAAGCTCATGGATGCCGATCGCAAGGCCTTCTACGAATACCATGCCGCGCTGATGGAGCCGTGGGACGGACCGGCGGCGGTTGTCTTCACCGACGGCCGCCAGATCGGCGCCACGCTCGACCGCAACGGATTGCGCCCGGCGCGCTACATCGTCACCGACGATGACCGCGTCATCATGGCTTCGGAAGCCGGCGTGCTGCCGGTGCCGGAAGAGAAGATCGTCAAGAAGTGGCGGCTGCAGCCCGGCCGCATGCTTTTGATCGACCTGGAGAAGGGGCGCATCGTCTCCGACGAAGAGCTCAAGTCGGAGATCGCGACCAAGCATCCCTACAAGACCTGGCTCGCCAACACGCAGCTGATCCTCGAAGACCTGAAGCCGGTCGAACCGCGCGCGCTGCGCAAGGATGTCAGCCTGCTCGATCGCCAGCAGGCGTTCGGCTACTCCCAGGAAGACACCAAGCTGTTGATGTCTCCGATGGCGACGACGGGCCAGGAAGCCGTTGGTTCGATGGGCACCGACACGCCGATCTCGGCGATGTCGGACAAGTCGAAGCTGCTCTACACCTATTTCAAGCAGAACTTCGCCCAGGTCACCAACCCTCCGATCGATCCGATCCGCGAGGAACTGGTGATGAGCCTGGTATCCTTCATCGGGCCGCGGCCGAACATCTTCGACCTGGTCGGCAATTCGCGCCGCAAGCGGCTCGAGGTGCGCCAGCCGATCCTGACCAATGGCGATCTGGAGAAGATCCGCTCCATCGGCCACACCGAGGACCGTTTCGACACCAAGACGATCGACATCACCTATGGCTCGAATGAAGGGGCCGCGGGCATGCAGGGCGCCATCGACCGCTTGTGCGAGCGGGCGGAGGCGGCGGTCGCCGGCGGCTACAACATCATCATCTTGTCCGACCGCCAGGTCGGGCCGGACCGCATTGCCATCCCGGCGCTGCTGGCGACAGCCGCGGTGCATCACCACCTGATCCGCAAGGGGCTGCGCACCTCTGTCGGCCTCGTCGTCGAATCCGGCGAGCCGCGCGAAGTGCATCATTTCTGCTGCCTTGCCGGCTATGGCGCCGAGGCGATCAACCCTTACCTCGCCTTCGACACGCTGCTCGACATGCACAAGCGCGGCGAACTGCCGAAAGAGGTCGACGCCTACGAAGTCGTCACGCGCTACATCAAGTCGATCGGCAAGGGCATCCTCAAGGTGATGTCCAAGATGGGCATCTCGACCTACCAGTCCTATTGCGGTGCGCAGATTTTCGACGCCATCGGGCTGAAGACCGATTTCGTGCAGCAGTATTTCACCGGCACCGCGACGCTGATCGAAGGCGTCGGGCTGGACGAGATCGCGACCGAGACGCTCAGCCGCCACAATGACGGTTTCGGCAACGATCCGGTGCTGCGCAACAGCCTGGAAGTCGGCGGCGAATACATGTTCCGCATGCGCGGCGAGGCGCATATGTGGTCACCCGACGCGGTCGCCACCTTGCAGCACGCCGTGCGCCAGGGCTCGTGGGAGACGTTCAAGGACTATTCCGCGCAGATCGACAGCGAGACGGCCCGCGCCCAGACCATTCGTGGCCTGTTCAGGATCAAGCTGGCCGAAGAAACCGGCCGCAAGAAGGTCGCGCTCGACGACGTCATGTCGGCGGCCGACATCGTCAAGCGGTTCTCGACCGGGGCGATGTCCTTCGGCTCGATCTCGCGCGAGGCGCACACCACGCTGGCACGCGCCATGAACGCCATCGGCGGCAAGTCCAACACCGGCGAGGGCGGCGAAGAGGCGGACCGCTATCTGCCGCTGCCCGGCGGCGGCAAGAACCCGGAACGCTCGGCGATCAAGCAGATCGCCTCGGGCCGTTTCGGCGTGACGGCCGAATATCTCGTCAATTCCGACATGATGCAGATCAAGGTGGCGCAGGGCGCCAAGCCCGGCGAGGGCGGCCAGCTGCCCGGCCACAAGGTCGACGCGACCATCGCCAAGGTCCGGCACTCGACGCCGGGCGTCGGCCTGATCTCGCCGCCGCCGCATCACGACATCTATTCGATCGAGGATCTGGCGCAGCTGATCTACGATCTGAAGAACGTCAATCCGGCGGCCGACGTGTCAGTCAAGCTGGTGTCGGAAGTCGGCGTCGGCACGGTTGCTGCGGGCGTCGCCAAGGCGCGGGCCGACCACATCACCATCTCGGGCTATGATGGCGGCACCGGTGCCTCGCCGCTGACTTCGCTCAAGCATGCCGGTAGCCCATGGGAAATGGGCCTTGCCGAGACGCACCAGACGCTGGTGCTGAACGGCTTGCGTTCGCGCGTGGCGCTGCAGGTCGATGGCGGCTTGCGCACCGGCCGCGACGTCATCGTCGGCGCGCTGCTCGGTGCCGACGAGTTCGGCTTCTCGACCGCGCCGCTGATCGCGGCCGGCTGCATCATGATGCGCAAGTGCCACCTCAACACCTGTCCGGTCGGCGTGGCGACGCAGGACCCGGTGCTGCGCAAGCGCTTCAAGGGCACGCCCGAGCATGTCATCAACTTCTTCTTCTACGTGGCAGAAGAGGTGAGGGCGCTGCTCGCCGAGATGGGCTACACCCATATCGACCAGATCATCGGCGACGCCGACCTGCTGGAGAAGCGCGACCTGATCGTCCACTGGAAGGCGCGCGGGCTCGATTTCTCGAAGATGTTCTTCAAGCCGGACGCGCCGCATGAAGCGGTGCACTGGACCGAGCGGCAGAAGCACCCGATCGACGACGTGCTCGACCGCAAGCTGATCGAACTGGCGAAGCCCGCGCTCGAAAGCAAGCAGCCGGTCAAGATCGAGGTCGACATCCGCAATGTCGACCGCTCGACCGGCGCCATGCTGTCAGGCGAAGTGGCCAAGCGCTTCAAGCACAAGGGCCTGCGTGAGGACACGATTTCGGTGAAGCTGACCGGCACCGCCGGCCAGTCCTTCGGCGCCTTCCTGGCGCGCGGCATCTCGTTCGATCTCGTCGGCGCCGGCAACGACTATGTCGGCAAGGGCCTGTCGGGCGGCCGTATCGTCATCCGGCCACCGGAAGAGGCCAAGATCGTTGCGGCGGAGTCCATCATCGTGGGCAACACGGTGCTCTATGGGGCGACCGAGGGCGAGGCCTATTTCGCCGGCGTCGCCGGCGAGCGTTTCGCCGTGCGCAATTCGGGCGTGGCCGCCGTCGTTGAAGGTGTCGGCGACCATGGCTGCGAGTACATGACTGGCGGCATCGTCGTCGTCATCGGCAAGACCGGCCGCAACTTCGCCGCCGGCATGTCGGGCGGCGTCGCCTATGTGCTGGACGAGGCGGGCGATTTCGCCGAGCGCTGCAACATGGCGATGGTCGAGCTGGAACCGGTTCCGGAAGAAGACGACCTGATGGAAAGGCTGCTGCACCATGGCGGCGACCTCGACCACAAGGGTCGCGTCGACGTGTCCGGTGACATGACCAGCCATGACGAGGAGCGGCTCTACCAGCTGATCTCGAACCATGTGCACTACACCGGTTCGGTGCGCGGTCGCGAAATCCTCGACGACTGGACGACCTTCCGGCCGAAATTCCGCAAGATCATGCCGGTCGAATACCGCCGCGCACTGATCGAGATGGAACGCATGCGCATGGGCGTGGCGGCGGAATAGACTTGGCAGTTGCCGGGAGGCTCAGGTTTCCCGGTCCACTTTCATCGAAAGTTTGACCTCGAAGGCAAGGTTGCCATGGCTGCCTCAAGAGGTTAACGGGTGCGGCGAAAACCGTACCATCTGGACAGCAGGAACTGGACTATGGGCAAGGTAACAGGCTTTCTCGAAATCGACCGGCAGGTGCACAAGTACCAGCCGGCCTCCGACCGCATCCGGCATTTCCGCGAATTCACGCTGCCGATGTCGGACAAGGAGGTCGAGAAACAGGCCGCGCGCTGCATGGATTGCGGCATTCCGTTCTGCCATGGACCGACGGGCTGCCCGATCCACAACCAGATCCCGGACTGGAACGACCTCGTCTACAATGGCGACTGGGACAACGCGATTCGCAACCTGCATTCGACCAATAACTTCCCGGAGTTCACCGGTCGCATCTGCCCCGCGCCCTGCGAGGAAGCGTGCACGCTGAACCTCGAGGACATTCCCGTCGCCATCAAGACGGTCGAGCAGGCGATCGCCGACAAGGCCTATGAGACCGGTCATATCAGGCCCTATCCGCCGGAGAAGAAGACGGGAAAGCGCGTCGCCGTCATCGGCTCCGGCCCGGCCGGCATGGCGGCTGCCCAGCAGCTTGGCCGCGCCGGCCACGACGTCCATGTCTATGAGCGCGAAAGCCGGCCGGGCGGGCTGATGCGCTACGGCATTCCCGACTTCAAGATCGAGAAGCACTATATCGACCGGCGCATCGAGCAGATGCAGGGCGAGGGCGTGACCTTCCATTGCGGCGTCAATGTCGGTGTCGACAAGCCGGTTGCCGAGCTGCTCGCCGAACATGACGCTGTGCTCTATTGCGGCGGTTCCGAAACGCCGCGCGCGGCCGGCATTCCCGGCGACGATCTCGGCGGCGTGCATGATGCGATGCCCTATCTGGTGCAACAGAACAGGCGGGTCGGCGGCGAGCCGATCCAGTCGGTGGCCTGGCCGTCGCACCCGATCATCGCCGGCGGCCAGCATGTCGTCGTCGTCGGTGGCGGCGATACCGCGTCCGACTGCGTCGGCACCGCCTTCCGCCAAGGCGCCGTGCGCGTCACCCAGCTCGACATTCGCCCGCAGCCGCCCGAGAAGGAAGACAAACTGTCGGTCTGGCCCTACTGGGCAACCAAGATGCGCACCTCGTCCTCGCAGGCCGAAGGGGCGGAGCGCGAATTCCAGGTGGCGACGCTCGAGTTCATCGGCGAGGAGGGTCAACTGACCGGCGTCAAGTGCTGCGAGGTGGACGAGAAGCGCAAGCCGATCGCCGGCACCGAATTCGTCATCCGCGCCGATCTCGCCTTCATCGCCATCGGCTTTGCCGGCCCGGCCACGGCCGGCCTGATTGGGGAATTGGACGGCCAGATGAAGATCGTCACCGACAGCCGCCGTTCCAGGAACGTCGAAGCCAATGACCGCGACTACAGGACCAGCGTCGACAGGCTTTATGCGGCGGGCGACGTGCGTCGCGGCCAGTCGCTGGTCGTCTGGGCGATCCGCGAGGGCCGCCAGGCGGCGCGTTCGATCGACGAGGCGTTGATGGGGGCGACCGTACTGCCGAGCTGAGCCCGTTGGAAATTCTACTCTCGCGGCCATCTGAAGGCGTTTTCTGCGCTTCCGGTGCTCACGTACTTAGACGTACGCTCCGCGCCGGTTCTCGAAACCGCCACCATATGACTCGCGGGAGCGAATTTCGAAACGGGCTCAGGGGAGCTTCTAAGGGTTGATCGCCGTCGTCGTGCCGGGTGCCGCCGCCGAAGCAGGCTGCGTCCGGGGTGGCCAGGAGAAATCGTCGGCGCGGCCGGGCGAGGCTTGCGGCGCCTTGCCCTCGACCACCAGTTTTTCACCGGGCAGATCCGGATTGGCTTTTGCCGGCGGGGCTGCGCCCAGAAGTTCGGAGCCGCCGTCGAGTGCCGGATCGCTGAGCAGCATCGGCGCGGTGCGGTCGATGACGATGGGCGCGGCGGCCGGCCCAGGCGCTTCGACGGGAGCGCCCGCCGGCGCGGTCGCCGGGGCCACGCCTCCCGGCGCGGCGAGGCCGAGGATCTTCATCAGCGGCTTCTCGGTATAGAAGGCGAGCTTGCGCTTGCCGGCCTTCGAGACATTGATGCCGTCATCGGCACGCAGCCGCACGGGCTGGCCGTTCATGTCCGGTCCACTGGTGACGAAGGCGCCGTTCTCGTCGACGAAGCCGTCCCAGACGTCGACGAATTCGCCGCCATGGCTTTCGGCGGCCTGATGGTAGATGTCGTTGAAGGCGAGCATGTCGGAGGTCATCTTCGGCACCCGGAAGGCCGGCATGCCAACCCAAAGGAAGGGCACCTTGGCGTCGGCGATGGCCTTGCCGAGCGCATCGGTGCGGCGGTCATATTCCTTGGTCCAGTTCTCGGATCGGGGCGGCTCGCGCACATCCCCTACCTTCATCTGCTGACGGTCGTTGGAACCCAGCATGACGACCACGGCGGCCGGTTTTTCGGTCTCGATCAACGTCTTGATCTGCTCGGGCCAGTTGTAGAAATCATCGCGCACGAAGCCGGACGAGCCATTGCTGCGAGCCACGATCCTGATGCCGGTGTTTTCGGCAAAGGCGGTGTCGAGACCTTCGGCAAGCCCGGACGCCATGAAATCGCCGACCACCAGGACGGTGCGGGCATCAGGGACTTTCTCGGCGATCGGTATTTGCGGTTCGGCCGGCGCACGCGGGACGCGGGGTTTGCGCGGCTTTGGCTTCGCCTTCTGGATGTTCAGTGGCGGCTCGATCCGCTCGCTGCGGCGTGGGAACAAAAGGTCGCGCAGTGACCAGCCGCGGTATTGCTGCTCCTGCGCCATGGCCGGCGCATGGAAGGCGCCAGCCACGCCGACGGCGAGCACGACGACGGCCAGGATCAGCACCGGCATGCGACGAACAAGCCCTGCGATGCGCGCAGCCGAAGCCAATTTTTTCCTCCATCCCGTGGCGCACTGCCTTGAAAAGTCGCGTCGACTTTTCAAGGGTCATCGCGCCAAACAGATTGCTACAGTGTCCTTTGCGCGTCCGAAAGGCCGCGCGGCACCGCAGGTGGCTCTATTTCTGCCGGAGCCACTTCAGCACTTCCATGCTCGGATAGCCGTCCTGGGCCAATCCGGCCTTGGCCTGGAAGGCCATGATGGCGGTTTTCGAGCCGTCGCCGATCTTGCCATCGAATTTGCCGTCGTAGAGGCCATGCTGGGAAAGCCGTTTCTGCAGTTCCTGCCTTTCCTCGAAAGTGAGCTTGGTGAAAGGCCGCTTCCAGTCCTGCACGAGGCCGCTGGAGCCGGCGATTTCGTCGGCGAGAAGACCGACGGCAAGCGCATATTTGTCGGCATTGTTGTAGGCCTTGATGACCGAGAAATTCTTGATCATCAGGAAGGCCGGCCCGCCGCGGCCGTCCGGCACTTTCAGCGTCGCCTTGTCGGAGCCGTTCTTGAACGGCTTGCCGTTGGCCCTGACGACGCCGAGCGCCTGCCATTGCGACAGCGTCTTCGAGCCGCCAGGAAGCTTGCCGGCCGGCAAGGCAACCTCATAGCCCCAGGTCTTGCCGGCCTGCCAGCCATTCTTCTTCAACAGATTGGCGGACGTCGCCAGCGCATCGGGGATCGAATTCCAGATGTCGCGCTTGCCGTTGCCGTCCATGTCGACGGCATAGTGCAGATAGCTGGTCGGGATGAACTGGGTGTGGCCCATGGCGCCGGCCCAGGATCCGCTCAGATGGCTTTCGTCGATATCGCCGGTCTGCAGGATCTTGAGTGCGGCAATCAGCTGGGTGCGGGCGAATTTCGCCCGCTTCGGATCGGCATAGGCCAGGGTGGCCAGCGAGCGCACGACGTTGCGCATGATGTCGTCGCGCTTGAGGATTTCGCCATAGTTCGATTCCATCGACCAGATGGCGAGCAGAATGTAGCGGTCGACGCCGAACCTCGCCTCGATCCTGTCCAGCCATGGCTTCCACTTCTTGGCCATTTGCTGGCCGACGGCGACAGACTGGTCATGGACGCGGTTGTCGAAATAGTCCCAGGCGGGTGCGGTGAATTCAGGCTGCGTACGCGCCTTTTCCAGCACCACCGGGTCGATATCCCTGATGTCCCTGAAGGCCTGGTCGTAGAGGGCACCGGAAACGCCGCTCTGCACGGCGGTGGCGCGGAAGCCGGCGACCCACTGCCGGAAACCGGCATCGGCGAAAGCCGGGCCGGGCATCAGCAGGGCGAGCGAGAGGCTGCCTACCGCGATGACGCTGGTAAAACGCTTTGCGGCACTGCGAACGGACATCTTTTCCCCTTTCTCTGTCTCAGGAAAGACCATTCATCGCCGAACCAGGTTAGGAATTAGTTTACCATACGTGCCGCCGGGAACGAAAAGACGCCTCAAAGCTTTACCGGGGGATGTTCCCCTCAGTCGCTCAGTAGTCCTCAATTCCGGCGTGAAAATGTCTTGAGACGGGGATTGCGGAGCAGGCCATCAAACGGATAATTGACAGTATGAAGAGAGTTCGCAAGGCAGTCTTCCCGGTCGCCGGTCTCGGCACACGGTTTCTCCCGGCCACCAAGGCCATCCCTAAGGAAATGCTGACCGTCGTCGACCGGCCAGTGATCCAATATGTGGTGGATGAGGCGCGCGAGGCCGGCATCGAACATTTCATCTTCGTCACCGGCCGCAACAAGGCCGTCATCGAGGACCATTTCGACGTCCAGTTCGAGCTCTACGACACGCTGGCCCAGCGCGGCAAGGACGACCAGCTTGCCCGCCTGCAACGCCTGCAGCCGGCGCCGGGGCAGACAAGCTTCACTCGCCAGCAGGTGCCACTTGGCCTTGGCCATGCCGTCTGGTGCGCGCGCGAGCTGGTCGGCGACGAACCGTTCGCCCTTTTGTTGCCCGACATGATCATGCAGTCGGAAAAGAGCTGCATGAAGGACATGGTCGAGCTCTACCAGGAAACCGGCAACAACATCATTGCGGTGCAGGAATGTGACCCCGCCGAAGCCCACAAATACGGCATCGTCGGCCGTGGCGAGGACACGCATCACGGCTTCCGGATCACCGAGATGGTGGAAAAGCCGAAGACCGGCACCGCACCGTCCAATCTCTACATCAATGGGCGCTACATCCTGCAACCCGAGATCTTCAAGATCCTCGAAGGCCAGGAAAAGGGCGCCGGCAACGAGATCCAACTCACCGACGCGATGCTGAAGCTGGAAAAGCAGCAGCCTTTCTATGGCTACCACTATCAGGGCCGCACGTTCGATTGCGGATCGCCGGAAGGCTTCGTCGAGGCCAATGTCGCCTTCGCTTTGTGGCGCAGCGACATGAACGAGAACATGGCCGGTGTCATCCGCACGCTTCTCGACGAGCTGAAGCCATCAGAACGTCGCGGCGCCGCCTTCTAGGCTATGTCGGTATTCAGGTGAGGCCGGCCTGCGAGCGACGGTTTCCTGAGCTTCCGGTGCTCACGTACCCGAACGTACGCTCCGCTCCGGTTCTCGGAATCCATCGCTCGACTCGTCCTGACCTGAATCTCAACATACACTCGGCGCAGTGCTCAGCGCTGCACCTTCACGCCCAGGAAGATGCTGTTGGCGGTGTAGTCGCGGCCTGGCAGATTGCTGGTCAGCTTTTCGGTCCTCACCCGGGTGGTGAGGCCGGCATAGCGGTTCAGCCACCATGTCAGGCCGGCCTCAGCGCTCAGGGTCCGGTCATGGCCGTCGACGCCGATATAATCGCGCCAATCAAGGCCCAGAGCCGCATTTCCGGTGAGGTTGGCGCGGATCTGCCGCTCGCCCGTCAAGCGGCCTGAATAAAGGATATCGCCGCTTTGCCCAGCGGTGGTCGTGGGCTCGACGGTGGTCAGGCCGGTCAGGCCGATCGTCGTGCCGCGTTCCGGCGACCATTTGAGGTCGGCGTTGACGGTCGCACCCGAAATTGCTTCGAGCCGATCGTCGTCGATCGCCTCCCTCAGCCAGCCGGCCGAAAATTCGCCCGACAGCTTCTCGCCCATGTCGAGCTCAAGGCCGGCGCGGCCTCCGAGCCGCGTCGAGGAGCGCTCGAAGCCATCGGTGTCGATGCGTTGATCATAAGTCCGGCGGCCGACCTCGATTTCGGTGAAGGGGGTGAGTGCCGGAGAAATCTCGTAGCCCGTGCGCAGGGTTGCCGTATAGAGTGTGGAGTCGCGGTCCTTCTGCGACAACGTGGTGCCGTCCGAAAGCTCGGCGTCGCCATAAAAGTCGTGCGTCACCGCGCCGGTCAACGCATAGCGCATCTTGCCGACGTCCTTCTCGATGCCGAGGCTGCCGTCCACGGTCTGCCGCAGCGGCTGCGTGTTGACGCCAGCAATGGCGTCCGGCGAGGAGGCCGATTCCGGCACCGCCTCGTAGCCGAGCTTGGCGATGGCGCGCAGCTCGTTGTCGAGGTCGACGTTGAGCTGGCCTTCTATGCGGCCCTGCTCATTGTGAACCGAATAGCCCGACACGGTCTCGCGGAAAAGGCCATAGCCGTCGATCGTCGCCGAGTTCTCACGCCAGTCGGAGGCGGCGGAAAAGCGCAGCGCCGTCTCGGACAGCAGCGCCGACGTGCCGGCACTGCTCGCGTCGCCGTTCGAGGTGGCGGTCAGGCCCTGTTCGATCGTCGGCCGAATGACGAAAGAGCCCCATTTGACGCCGGTGGCGGCAAACGGATCGTCCTCGGCCTTCGTGTCCTGGCCTTCGATGGAGGCGGTGCGTTCGGCGCCGCGGTCAAGCTTCTGCCTATCGACGCTGTCGATGGTGACGGCGCGGCGGTTGGCTGCCTCCTGGTCCGCGTCATTGGTGTCGGTATCATCCGTCGTGGATGTGATGGCGCCTGTGGTCGCGGCGTCCGTGGCCGCGCCCGTCGGCTTTTTCTTCTTCGACTTGCCGGCCGCCTTGTCCTTGGCCTGATCCGCTGCATTTTGGCTGGCGGTTGATGGTCGGCGGCGAGGCTTTGGCGGTGCCGCGGCATCGGCGGAGGCATCGTCGGTGGCCGAAGGCGGATCGAACACGCTGCCGGTCGCAGTCGCCGAGTCGGTATCCGTGTTGTCAGGCACCGCGCCGGCGCTGGCCGGCAGGTAGGTTCGTGCCGGCGCATTGTCCTGCGCGGCGTTGGCCGGCGCCTGCTGGCCTTGGGCTGCCAGAGCCAGCTGTCTCGCCTTGCGCTGCTGGTCGGACAGGATCGCCGTTTCGGAGACCTCGCCGCGCAGCTCCGTTTCCTGGGCATGGAGCGCCGTTGGGCGCAGCAAGGCAAGCATGCCGGTCGCCAGCAGCAAGGCGCAGGCAGCCTTGCCCTTTCGTCTTCCTGATTTTTCTGGCTGGCCCCCGGACATCTTCACCACTGCTTGCGCGGCGCACGCGCGCCATACTTACCGAACCGTAAATGGGGATGGTTAACGGAGGGTTGAGGCGGCAACCCGCAGCGACCTCAAGTGCCGACTTTCAAAGGGTTTCATGCGGCGTGCGTTAAGCCTTTTGGTTGCCTGCTTGTCGTTGTCCCGAAGCACTGTGGGGCCATTTCTGTTGGACAGGCGGGCGGCAACGCGCTAATCGCATCAGCCATGCATGCGGGATCCCTGAATAAGAAGCCTTTGGACAGGCAAGCCTCGATCGCTTCGGCGCTGAGAACGGTGGCAACGGAGCAGGCTGGTGTCGCGGCCCTTGCCGAGGCACTCGAGAACGGACTGGCTGAGCCTTTCGCCCAGGCCGTCGAGATGATCTCGAAGATCGAGGGTCGGCTGATCGTCACCGGCGTCGGCAAAAGCGGCCATATCGGTTCAAAGATCGCGGCGACGCTGGCCTCGACCGGCACACCGGCCTTTTTCGTCCATCCCGCCGAAGCCAATCACGGCGATCTCGGTATGATTGCCAGGGACGATGCCATCATCGCCATGTCGTGGTCGGGCGAGAGCAGGGAACTGATGGGCATTGTCGCCTATTCCAGGCGCTTCTCCATTCCGCTTATAGCCATCACCGCCGGAGAGACATCGGCGCTCGCGCGAGCCGCGGACGTCATGCTGCTGCTGCCCCGCGCGCCTGAAGCCTGTCCACACGGCCTGGCGCCAACGACGTCGACGCTGCTGCAACTGGTGATGGGCGATGCGCTGGCGATCGCCCTGCTCGAAGCACGCGGCTTCACGCCGGACCATTTCCGCACCTTTCACCCCGGTGGTCAGCTCGGCGCCAACCTGACGCAGATCCACGAGATCATGCATGTCGGCGACAGGCTGCCGCTGGTGGCCACGGGCACCGGCATGCAGGATGCTATCCTTGAACTGTCGCGCAAGGGATTTGGCTGCGTGGCGGTCACCAACGCCGACGGCGCGCTGGTCGGCATCATCACCGACGGTGACATAAGGCGTCACATCGGCAGCAATCTGCTGGCGATGACGGTGGATGAGGTGATGACAAAAGGACCGAAGACGGCGTCGCCGGACACGTTGGTGGCAACGGCGCTGCAGACGATCAACAATTCAGCCATCACCAGTCTGATGGTGGTGGAAGGCAGACGGCCGGTCGGATTGATCCACCTGCACGATCTCCTGCGCATCGGCGCGGCCTAGTCTAACTCAAGCCGCTCTGGACGACTTGATTCGACCTGTTGCGATCGGCAATGATTGCTTGCAAAGCCCTAGCTCACGATTGCCGTTGACGAGGTCAGATGTTCTCCAGCCTAATCGAAAGATTTCGTCGGCGGCCGGACTTTAGTCGTCCGCCGCAATGTGGAAAAGTGTTGGGCGACATCGTCGCTGGAGCATTGGAAGGCAGCCTGGCGCCCGGTTTTCAACGAGTGGGCGATCTGTCCTGGGCTGGAAGCTCGACAGATCATATCCGTTATCTGCTGAAATTTCAGGCGATGAAAGGGATGAGCTTCTCTGCCTGCTGGGGCCTCTCAGTCGACTTTGTTCCAATTTCCAGAGGCGGAAGCTTACGGTGGAAAAGGACAGCAAAGTCGGCAAACTTCGATCTCTGTATCGACCCCATTGACGTATCAGGCCGGATCCCTAGCTGGTGCTCGTTTTACAGCAATGATCGCGATGATCGAGTTGCACACGCCGCCTTGAAGGTGCTCGATGCGGCACGACAGGACTGGTCTAGAATCACTTCGCTAAACGACGTTGCTGATAGTTTCGAACGACGATCGAAGATGGAGTTTCGACGCTTTTCGTTGGAAAATTATGTGCAAACGGACCTCGCGTGGGGCTTGGTCCTCATCGCCATCGGAGAGGCGGATAGGGGCCAGAACCACCTCGATGCGTATTGTGACAGGTTTGCGGTTGCGCGGGACGATGCCGTCCTGACAAAAGCGAGAAACGAAGCGGCCACAATCGCGACTGGATGACATTTTCCAGCCACGCTCGGATTTCCCAAAACCAATGCTTCGATGTCAGACCCGCTCGACGGTCAGTTCCAGATCCGTGTCGGCCGCAGCCGTCACCCGCACCTGGGTGCCGGCCGGCAGATCCGGGCCGGAGACACGCCACAGTGTATCGCCCAGCTTGATGCGGCCACGCCCGTCCCGGATCGGTTCGGCCAGCGTCGCCATCTTGCCGACCATCTGAGCGCCGCGCCGGTTGAGCAGCGGCTGGTCGGTCGGATCATCGCGACCACCGACCAGTTTCTTGCCGACATAGGCCGAGACCAGTGACAGCGCCAGGAAGGCGAGGACCTGGACCTGCCAGGTCCAGAAGCCGGTATCCCAGATCAACAGCGACACCGCACCGATGATCAGGGCGGCGATGCCGATCCACAGCATGAAGATGCCTGGCGCGATGATCTCCATCACCAGCAGGACGAAGCCCAGAACCATCCAGTTCCACGGGCCGAGTTCGGAAATGATGCGGTCCAACATGGGAGTATGCCCCTCAGTTCTCGGTTGGGCGAACCACCGGCGGGCGTGCGGCCTGCCTTTGCGCGCCGGCCGTGCCATCGCTGCGGAAGACTTCCTTGGCGATCTCGCCGATACCGCCAAGCGTGCCGATCAGCGACGAGGCTTCCATCGGCATCAGCACGATCTTGCTGTTGGTGGCCGTGCCGATCCTGCCGAGCGCTTCGGTGTATTTCAGCGCCACGAAGTAGTTCAGCGCCTGCACGTCGCCCTTCGAGATTGCTTCCGACACCACCTGCGTGGCGCGCGCTTCGGCTTCGGCAGAACGCTCGCGCGCCTCGGCGTCGCGGAAGGCGGCTTCCTTGCGGCCCTCGGCCTCGAGAATCTGCGACTGCTTGAGCCCTTCGGCGGCGAGGATCTGCGCGCGCTTGTTGCGCTCGGCCGTCATCTGGCGACCCATCGATTCGATAAGATTGGCCGGCGGGTTGATGTCCTTGATCTCGACGCGGGTGATCTTGATGCCCCACGGATGCGCGGCCTCGTCGACGACGCGCAGCAGGCGCTCGTTGATGGCGTCGCGGTTCGACAGCAGCTCGTCAAGGTCCATCGAGCCCATGACGGTACGGATGTTGGTCATCGTCAGGTTGAGGATGGCGTTCTGCAGTCCAGCAACCTGATAGGCGGCCTGCGCCGCATTGAGGATCTGGTAGAAGGCGATGCCGTCGACACCGACGATGGCGTTGTCGCGGGTGATGATTTCCTGGCTCGGAACGTCGAGCACCTGCTCCATCATGTTCATCTTGGCGCCGATGCGGTCGACGAAAGGCGTGATGAGATTGAGGCCTGGACTCAGTGTCTTGGTGTAACGGCCAAAACGTTCGACCGTATAGTTATAGCCTTGCGGAATTGTCTTGATGCCTTTGAACAGCACCAGCACGACAAGCGCGACCAGAACAATGACCGCAATATCGAAACCACTGAAATCCATTTGGCTCTCCCTCAGAGGCAGGCCGCGAAAGCCATTCTCGCGCAGCCGGCTTCAACAAAGACTTAAGTGTGTTTCAAGTGCGTTACAATCAGGTGATGATGGATTGTTTGTAGGTTTGCTATCGGCGGTTGAAAGCAAACAACTCTGCATCCGTGTCGCTCAGCTCGTTGATCGAGGCCGAGACAATCTCGGAAGCGATCTGCGAGAAAGTGATGCCGTTGCCGCCGTAACCCATCACGGCGTGGATGCGCGGGTGCCTGGGAATGGCGCCGATATAGGGCAAGCCGGTGGTCGTGGTGCCGAACGAACCGGTCCAGGCGAATTCGGGCCTGACGTCGAGATGCGGGAACAGGCGGCCAAGTTTTTCGGCGATGCGTGCACTCTTGTCGGCGATCAGCCCGTCGCGCCGCGTCTCGTCGATAAAGTCCTCGTCCTCGCCGCCACAGACGACCCTGCCGTCCGATGTCGCGCGCATATAGATGTACGGGTCCGACGCCTCCCAGATGAACGCTGCCCGCGGCCAGATCTTTCGCGGTTGCGTGCGTGTCGCGATCGCCCATGTCGAGATGATCCGGTGGGCTGCCGCTGGCACCATGTCGACCAACTCGTAGCCGGTGGCCAGAACAACATGCCGTGCCGTGATGGTCGGCCCATCCCTGGTTGCCACGACCACCGCGTCGGCACTGTGCTTGATCGCCGTCGCTTCGACGGGAGCATAGAAGCGTGCCTTGCGCTGCGAGGCCCTCAGCAGCAGCCCGGCCGTCAGCTTGCGCGGATCGAGGGCGATGTTGCCGTGGCTGAGGATGGCGCCTTCGCGGTCGATGCCGAATTTCTCCGCCAGCGGCGCCGCCGTGAGATAGGTCGCGGCGATGCCTGCCTGTCTTCGCGCTTCGGCCTCGTTCCGGAGTTCCGACGGGCCGAGCAGAGTGCCCGCCAGATAGAGCGACGGGTTGCGGCTCGGGCTGCAGTTGATGTCGAGTTCGGCAATGCGGGCAGCGAGGTTGGAAACGGCGAGCCGCGAGCGCCGCCAGGCTTGCTCCGCCAAGGTTTTGCCGATCATCTTCGACAGCATCGAAAGCGGCTGGTCGATTTCGAACTGCACGAGAGCGGTGGTCGCGGACGTCGAGCCTTTCAGCGGGCCGCGCCGGTCGATGCAGATCACCGCATGGCCTTGCGCCGTCAGCGCCTCGGCCGTCATGGCGCCGCTGATGCCCATGCCGACGATCAGCACGTCAGCCTTGGCGTCACGGGTCAGCGCGGCTGTCGGGACCGCAGGCGCCCGGTAGGCGGACCAGACGGGCCGGCCGCTTCTGAGGTCAAGCTTGCGAGGCATAAAATTCTCCGGAGGTGCTGCTCAACGCCCCGGAGCTTGTGTTGTTCCGGCGTCAGACCCAGCCGGACAGTTCGCGCCGCACCATCGCCTCGATCACCGCCATGCCCTCGGCGCTGTCATTGAGGCAAGGGATGTGGGCGAAGTTCTTGCCGCCGCCGTGATGGAAGGTTTCGGCCGCCTCGCGGCCGATCTCGTCCAGCGTCTCGATGCAGTCGACCGAAAAGCCCGGATTGACGACGGCGATCGACTTGACGCCGTCCCTGGCCAGTTTCTCCACGGTCTTGTCGGTGTAGGGCTGCAGCCATTCCTGTGCGCCGAAGCGCGACTGGAAGGTGATGATCAGTTTGTTTTCATCCCAGCCGAGCCGTTCGCGCAACAGCCGCGTCGTTTTCTGGCAGTGGCAATGATAAGGGTCGCCCTTCTCGAAATAGGGTTTTGGGATCCCGTGAAAGGAGGCAATGACAACCTCCGGTTCGAAATCCAGCGTCGCCAGATGCCGCTCGATCGAACGCGCCAGCGCTTCGATATAGACCGGTTCGTCGTAGTAAGGCGGCACGCTGCGGATGGCCGGCGCGCGGCGCATCTTCATCAGGGCACGAAACAACTGGTCGTTGGCGGTGGCGGTGGTGGTCGCCGAGTACTGCGGATAGAGCGGGAATGAAAGAATGCGGTCGCAGCCCTTTTCGACCAGCCCCTGGGCGACGCTCGCGGTCGAAGGGTTGCCGTAGCGCATCGCCCAGTCGACGACGACCTCCGGCAGATCGCGCAACGCCTCGGCCAGCTTCTCGCCCTGGGCGCGGGTGTAGGTGCGCAAGGGCGACTCGTTCCTCTCCCGGTTCCAGATCCGGGCGTAGTTGGCGCCCGACGCCTTCGGCCGCCTGGTGAGCACCAGCCCATAGAGGATCGGGTACCAGATCGCCCTGTTGAGCTCGATGACGCGTGGATCGGACAGGAATTCACGCAGATAGCGCCACATCGGCTTGAAATCGGTGCCGTCCGGCGTGCCGAGATTGACCAGCATGACACCGATCTTGCCAGCCTTGACCGGCGGATGCCCGGCGGGCAACGGGCCGCCGGTCTTCGCGGCTTTGGGATCGGCAGGGGTGGAAAGGGTCATACCTGGTCTCCGGACACGGCGCGAAACTAGCGATGCGACGCCAGTTTTCAATGCAGCGTCTGGCCGCACCTTAGCAGGCAACGAAAAAACCCGCCCGGTTTCCCGGGCGGGCGCGTCGTTGAAAGAGGCGCAGCGACCTTACTTTGGCGGGATGGTCAGGGTTGCGCCAAGCGCAAGCCGATGAGGCCTTTGGCCCTTGTTGGCCTCATAGATCAGCTTCCATTTGGTCGCGTCGCCATAGGCCTTCTTTGCCAGATCCCAATAGGTGTCGCCGGCAACGATGACATGGCTGCTTTCGGCCGGCGCGGCCTCTGCCGGCTTTGCCGGTTCGGCGGGCGCGGGCGCCGGTGCCGCTTCCGCGGGCTTGGCCGGTGCGGCCGGTGCGGCCGGCGCTGTCTCTGTCGATACGGCCGGCGGTGTGTTGGCGATATCACCCGACTTGGCGGGCAGTTCGGGCATTGCAGGCGCAGCCTCAGCGGGCTTTGCTGCTTCGGCAGGCTTGGCCGGCTCAGCTGCCGGAGCCGCCGCGACGGTCGCGGCGATCTCCGTGATGCGGCCATCGAGCTTGGGCGTGTAAGGCCGGTGCGCGCCAAGATAGTCGGCAACCACCTGTTCGAGGCCCGGACCGTAGTCATAGGCATTCTTGGCCTTGTCGGCGAAGATCTTGTAGCCGTCGCCACCCTGACGGACATAGTTGTTGGTGGCGACGAGGTAGTCCTTGTTCGGATTGATCGGCGTCCAGGCGCCGCCTTCCATGACTTCCACCGATTTGACACGACCGGCATTGGGAGCAACCGACTTGTCGAAGGAATATTTCAGGCCGGCGACCTGCGGGAAGCGGCCGGCGCCGTCCTCGATCTGGCTGAGGCCGTTCTCGAGGCCGGCCACCAGGTCCTTGCCGGAGATCTGGAAGGTTGCCAGCGTGTTCTGGAACGGCAGCACGGTCAGCACCTCGCCCATGGTCACGGTGCCCTTGTCGATCGAGGCACGCAGGCCGCCGCCATTGGAGATGACGATCTCGACGCCCTGTCCCTTGACGCGGTCGAGGATGGCGTCGGAGACGAGGTTGCCCATCGCGCATTCACGGGTGCGGCAGTTCTCGCGGCTGCCGTCGATGACGTCGGTGGTCTCGGCCACTTCCTTGTTCTTCAACGCCTCGATCGGCGCGCCAAGCTCCTTGATGCGGGCGAGCACAGCCGGGTCAGGGGTGATCGACTTGTCGAGATAGATCGGGTCGCCGCTGGCCGATTTGACGACGCCATTGTCGTCGAACACCACCTTGAACTCGCCGAGATATTTGGAATAGGACGCCGCCTGCACGACCGGCACCTTGTAGCCGTCGGGATTGTCGACCATCGTCGGATAGGGGCCTTCCGCCTTCGGGTCGGTGTTCGACAGCAGCGAGTGGCTGTGGCCGCCGACGACCACATCGATGCCCGGGATCTTGGCAATGACATCGCGCTCGCGCTTGTAGCCGATATGGGTCACTGCGATGATCTTGTCGACGCCTTCGCCCTTCAGCTTCTCGACCTCGGCGGTGATGGACTTGACGTCGTCCTCGATGGTGATGTTGGGACCGGGGGAAGCGAGTTCCGGGGTGTCATTGGTCACCGCGCCGATGATGCCGATCTTCTGGCCGCCGACCTCGACTACGATCGACGGCTTGACGCGGTCGCCGAGCTTGGATTGCGCGTTGGCCTTCACATTGGCGCCGAGCACCGGGAACTTGATCATGTCGAGGAACGGCGCCAACGCCGTCTCGCCATCGTCGAATTCATGGTTGCCGAGCGCCATGGCGTCGAACTTCATCTCGTTGAGGAATTCGCCTTCGACCTTGCCTTTGTAGGTCGTGTAGAACAGCGATCCCTGGAAATTGTCGCCGGCGCTGAGCAACAGCACGTTCTGGCCTGCCAGCTTCTTGCGCTCCTGGGCGATGGCGGTGATCAGCCGGCCCGCGCCACCGATGCACTCGCCCTTGGTCTCCTCATCGGCCGAGCAGGTCGATTCATACTTGTTGTTGCCTTCGATGCGGCTGTGCCAGTCGTTGATGTGCAGGATGTTCAGCGTGTAGTCGGCAAAGGATGCGCCGGACGACAGAGCGAGCGTTGAGGCGGAGAGGGCGGCAATGGCGGCAAATTTCTTCATCTTCGTCTCCCGGAAGGCTGATCAGAGGCGTTTAACGCTCTTGCTTGACTGGAACATAACAGTCGGCGTTTGGAGTATGTTCCCATCGCGTTCCAGATGACGCAAGCGGAAATCCGGGGACTTTTGCCGGCATAAAAAAGGGACGGCGGCCATTGGCCGCCGTCCCCTGGGGAAGCGAATGCTCGTCGGCTCAGGTGCGCCGTGTCAGCACGAAGTTCTGGCCGCTTGAGCTGGTGCAGTTGAGCTGACTAGTCGACACCATCAGGCAGTTGAAGCTGACCGCGGTCTGGCGGATCAGCGACGTGCCGTTGATCTGCACCGACGTGGCGCCGGTCATGGTGTAGCTGCCGTCGGCAAGCTTCTGGCCAGTGTCGGTGGCGACGGTCGTGAAGGTGCCGCTGGCGAAGGTCGAAAGGCCCGTCCCCTTGGCGTCGATCCAGGAGCCTTCGACGCCTTTCGGTGAGGCCGCCATCGGCGGTTCATCCGGACCACTGGTCGCACAGCCAGCAAGTCCCACTACAGCTGCTGCAACGCTCATCCAAACAATCTTGCGCGCAATGTTCATTTTAAAAAATCCTCTCCTCAGTCCGCATCCCTTCAATCGCCTGATTTCCGGGCGATTGCAAGGCAACGAGGCATGCTGACGGGGCTGCTATCGGACGAGGATGTTGCGGAATTGCCACGGGTCGCTGCGGTCGAGGTCTTCCGGGAACAGGCCCGGCCGGTTATCGAGTGGCGTCCAGTCGGTATAGTGGCCCTTGACCGGTCCCAGATATTGCGACTGCACTTCCAGGCAGCGCTTGTAGTCCATCTCATCGGCCTCGACGATACCGGCTTCAGGGTTTTCCAGAGCCCAGACCATGCCGGCGAGAACCGCCGAGGTGACCTGCATGCCGGTAGCGTTCTGATAGGGCGCCAGCTTGCGCGCGTCGGCCAGCGAAAGATGTGAGCCGTACCAGTAGGCATTCTTGTCGTGGCCGTAGAGCAGCACGCCGAGTTCGTCGACGCCGTCGACCAGTTCATTCTCGTCGAGCACGTGGTGCACAGGCTGCGGCTTGCCCGCGGCGCCGAACATCTCGTCCAGCGACAGCATCGCGTCATTGCAGGGATGATAGGCATAGTGGCAGGTCGGGCGGTATTGAACCTTGCCCTTCCTGGAACGCACGGTGAAGAAATCGGCGATCGAGATCGCCTCGTTGTGCGTGACAAGCAGGCCGTATTGCGGTCCTGGCGTCGGGCACCATGAACGCACGCGCGTGTTGGCGCCGGGCTGCTCCAAATAGATGGCGGCCTTCGAACCGTGCTTGTGCTTCTTGGCGTTCTTCGGCATCCACGTCTCGTGCGTGCCCCAGCCGAGCTCGGCAGGCTGCAGGCCCTCGGAAATGAAGCCCTCGACCGACCAGGTGTTCCAGAACACATCCATCGGCTTCGGCTTCTTGGTGCGCTGGGTGTCGCGCTCGGCGATGTGGATGCCCTTGACCCCGGCCTTCTTCATCAGCTTGGCCCAGCCCTCGCGGTCGTCCTGCGTAGGCTCAGAAAACTCGAGGCCAAGATCGGTGGCGAGGTTGACCAGCGCCTGCTTGACGAACCACGAGACCATGCCGGGATTGGCGCCGCAGGTGGAGACCGCCGTCGCGCCGCCGGGCTTGTCGTGCTTTTCCTTGATCATCGCTTCGCGCAGCGCGTAGTTGGTGCGGCTGGCATTGTCGGCCTGGGCATCGAAATAGAAGCCGAGCCATGGCTCGACGACGGTGTCGATGTAGAGCACGCCGAGCTTGCGGCAGAGCCGCATCAGGTCCACCGAGCCGGTATCGACCGACAGGTTGATGCAAAAGCCCTGGCCGCCGCCATTGGTCAGAAGCGGCGTCAAAAGCTTCTTGTAGTTCTTCTCGGTCACTGCGTCCTGGACGAAAGCGATGCCGCGCTCGTCGAGCAGCTTGCGGTCGGTGTCGCGTGGGTCGAGGACCGTCATGCGCGACTTGTCGAACGTGAAATGGCGTTCGATGAGCGGCAGCGTCCCCCGTCCGATCGAGCCGAAGCCGATCATCACGACAGGGCCGGTGATCTCACCATAAACGGGCCAGTTTTCATTCGCCATTTTATCGAGCACTCCTCAAAACCCAGGAAACTGGGAAAACACATGCAAAACCGGGCATTCTTGCCCGGCGGCCATGCGCTACATCACAGATCATTGTCACAAACCAGCGAAAAGCGCCAACCGGGGCTACGCGTCATTGGCCATGTGGTTAAGGACGGCAATCAGCCGGTCGCGGTCAGAAGTCAGGCCCTTGTAGTCGAGCTGGGCGAGATCGAGCCCTTCGAGCTGGGCGGCGAAAGAGACTGCGAGCGTCGCCCGATCCGGGTGCCGCTCCAACACGGCGAGCGGGTCGAGGTGGATGCGGATGGTGAACAGGATGTCGCGCGAGGACGGCAGCTTGCGCAACGTCTGACGCTCGACGCGGATAAAGGCGTGCACCCTGACGTCACCATCGGGGAAGCGTGTCGGCCGGCTGGTGGCGCGGTCGATGCGCTCGACATTGGACAGCGGATGATAGAGCGCATTGTCGGCCTGGATCGACCAGTTGAAGCGCTCGACCGCCTGGCCCTGGAGGCCGTCGAACATGCGGTTGATCAGCTCGGCCGGGCGGGTGCCCGGACCGAAGCCCGGCACCGGCGCGTGGATATCCTGCAGCGGCCGGCCGAACTTCTCGACCAGCAGCCAGGATGAGGGAAAGCACAACGAACCGGCAACGAGCCGCCAGCCGTTGTCGTTACGGCGCATCAGGATCAGGTCTTCCTGGACCAACAGCGAGGCGGCGACGAGCGGTGCGCCGTCGAGACCGGAAGGGATGCCGAAATGGCTCGCCGTGCCCACGATTTCGACGCCTGCATCGGTGCGGCGATGGGTGCGCGGAAATCGCCCCGGCAGATACGCGCCGAGCAAGTCGAGCACTTCCCGCTGGGCGTCCCGTGTGCCGTCCTCCTCGACGAAAACCCGCTCGGGGATTTCGGCATAGAGCCGGCGCTTCTCGGCCAGATACGGCAGCAGATGGTCGTCGACCTCGATCCAGTCTGCCGGATCGAGCGGCTTCAGCCCGATGCTGAAGAGCTTCGACGAGCCGTCATAAGGCGTATGGGTGGGCAGCGCTTCGGCCAAAGCTCATGCTTCCCTGAAATCGTCCAGACCGGCGGTGGTCATCCGCGCCAGGAATTCGGTGACCTCATAGTCGGCTGCGTTGGCCATGGCGAAGGGATCCGCTGCCAGCCTGGCGTCGAGCACTTCGCGCGGGCATTGCGCGATGATGATGCCGCCGGTTCTCGGTTTCTTTGGTCCGGAGGCGACGAAGATGCCGTCCGCATAGCAGGTCTTCAGCCATTCGATATGCTCCGCCTGCAAGCGGTCGATCTCGGACAGCGGCACCTTGTAGTTCAGCGAAACGACGAACATAGCATTCTCCCGGTCATGCCAGCTTTGCGGGAATCAAGCCGCGCAGCGAATTGCCGACAAAGATCGCCTTGGCCGACTGCAGATCGCCGTAGCTGTAGATCGCTTCGCGGGCGCGGCCTTCATCCAGAAGCTCGGCGCGCAGTACGCCAGGCAGCAAGCCGCAGTCGAGCCGCGGCGTTGCCAGCATGCCATCGCCAAGATCGGCGAAGACGTTGGTAATGGTGCCTTCGCAGATCTCGCCGCGCTCATTGGCCAGAAGCACCTCGTCGGCCTGGGTGATGAGATATTCGGCGCGGGCGTGGCTGTAGAGCTGGCGCCGGCTGGTCTTGTGGCGCAGCAACGTGTCGTGCGAATCGAGCCTTGTCCGTGCCAGCCGCAGCGTCCAGACCTTGTCGGCGGCCAGCGGTTCATAGGGCTGTGCCGAGGCGGTCGCTTCGCCGTCGCACGACAAAGCCAGGCGCGTGCGCAACGCGATGCCGGATCCGCTGACCGCATTGCCCAGCACGTCGCCGACCCTTTGCGGGTCGCAGGCAAAGCCGAGTTCCGCTGCCGAGCCATAGAGGCGGGCAAGGTGGCGATCGAAGCGCAGGAAGCCCGAGCCGGGTTGCCAGCGCATGGTCTCGATCAGCTGGAAGTCGGCAGTGTTCCCGTCGCGAAGCGCGCTTTCAGCAGACACTCCTGATACTCCTCCTCAGCCGTCGAATCGAAGACGACGCCGCCGCCGACATTGTAGACGGCCTCGCCGCCGGAAAAGAGCGAGATGGTGCGGATCGCCACGGAAAAGCGCATCGTGCCGCCCGGCGCGATCCAGCCGATGGCGCCGCAATAGGCGTCGCGCGGCGTACCTTCCAGATCGTGCAGGATTTCCATGGCACGGATTTTTGGCGCGCCGGTGATCGAGCCGCACGGAAACAGCGCCGCGAACACCTGGCGGATGCTGAGACCCGGCAGCAGCTTTGCCCTGACGTCGCTCACCATCTGGTGGACGGTCGGATAGGTCTCGATGCGGAACAATGCCGGCACGTCCAGCGTGCCGACCTCGCTGATCAGCGAGATATCGTTGCGCAGGAGATCGACGATCATCCGGTTTTCGGCCTGGTTCTTCTCGTCGTTGCGCAGGAAGATCTTCTGCCGCTCGTCCTCGGCCTTGGTGGCGCCGCGCGGTGCGGTGCCCTTCATCGGATGCGTCTCGATCATGCCTGCGGCGTCGATCTCGAAGAACAGTTCGGGCGAGCGCGACAGCACGATGGGATCACCGAGCGCGACCAGCGCGCCATATTTCACCGGCTGGCGTTCGGTCAGCGCATCGAAGGCGGCCAGCGGGTCGCCGGACCATTGCGCGTGAATGGGAAAGGTCAGGTTGCCCTGGTAGCAGTCGCCTTGCCTGATGTGCTGGTGCAGCCGCGCGAACCGCTTCTCGTAATCCTCGAACAACCAAGTCGCCCGCGCATCGAAGATCGGGCCATTGGTCGCCGCTGCGTTGCGGGGCGGCACCGCCTCTTCGACCGGCGCGTCGAACACCCCAAGGCACACGAGCGGAGCGCGGCGCCCCTTCGGCAGCAAGGGAACAAGCTTCGGTTCGAGCAGATAGCCGGCTTCATAGGAGAAATAGCCGGCCAGCCATTTGCCGGCGTCGTGCGCCGCCTGTGCCGCCGCCAGCGCCGGCAGGAAGTCCTTTGCCTCATGCGCCATGATGATGTCGGCCGGCCGGTCGAAGACGAGCTGGCGCGCGCTTTCGTCATTGCGGAAAATTGCGGCGGGCAGGGACATGGGACTCGGATGCTGCGCTCAATGAAGCCGTCGACCGCTCTATATGGGGGGCCGCCCGCGCGCAATCGAGGGAACGGCACGCTGCCCCTCAAAGCCGACCTCATGGGCTAACCTAGGAACCAATCCAGGGGCCAACCTCCGGGTCGATATTGCGGCCAAAAACAAACGGCGGCGCCTTGGGCACCGCCGTTTGTCATAATCCTGCTTTCGCCGATCAGGTGTTGCTGGCGGTTCCCGCCGTCGGAAACTGCTTGGCGAATTCCGTCTCGTTACCGGCGGCAAGCAGCTTGGCCTGTTCGATCCAGCGTTCGCGCGCGATGCGGCCGTCGAAGTTCATGACATCCTCGATCCGCTTGATATCGTCGGCTGTCCAGGCGGCGATCTGGGCGAAGCTGGTGACGCCTTGTGCCTTGAGCAGCTTCTCGTTGACCGGGCCGATGCCGATCAGACGGCGCAGATTGTCGGGTTTGGCCGCTGCCTGCTTGGCCGCCGCTGGCTGGGCCGCCGTGGCTTTCGCCGGTGCTGCCGCTTTCGGCGCGGCGCTCGCCTTTGGGGCGCTGGCCTTGGGGGCGCCGGACTTCGGTGCGCTGGACTTGGCAGCGCCGGGCGCCGCCTTGGCCGCCGCCGGCTTCTTTGGCGCCGGTTTGGCCGCCGCCGGCACCGATTTGGCCGCGGGTGGCGTCGACATCAGGGCAGCCGGCGCCGGGCTCGCGGCCTTTGCCGCGCCAGTTCCTGCAGCTGGCGTTGCCTGCGCTTCGCGCAACCGGCGCTCAAGGTCGGTGCGGGTCTTGCCGCATGCATCGAGCTCACCGGTCAAGCGGTCGTTGTCGGCGCGCAGCCTGTCGCGCTCGCTGCGCGTGCGGTCGAGGTCGCCGCGCAAGCTGTCGAGTTCACCGCGCAGGCGTCCCCAGAGGAACCAGCCCACCAACACGCCTACCAGGAACGCCAGGAGCATGTAGAAAAAAGTGCCCATTGTCTCTCTCTCCAATCAGATCCGTCTGCCGTGGCATGGGTTCATGACCTTCGGCGAAAGGACCAGTCGATGGTGGTTCCGCGGTTCGCAGAACAGCCGGCTTCGGTTGGAGCTGTCGGCGATCGGCTTTGCCTGCCATGGCCAACGGCCGTTGTCGCGTTCGCCAAGGCGCCGCGGCCGGCTGAGACTTTCCCTCGCCGATCCCCATGCGCTCCGGCTGAGCTTGGAAGGAAGGCTATCATAGGGCTTGTGGAAAGCTATCGGAAAACTTCCATGGAGAGTACTTCAAGAACGGATATTTGGGCCAAGAATAAGCCGTCCCAATATGCATCCCGGCTAGACTGTTTTGCGAGCAGATGAGACCTACGGGCGCGTTCAAGCGTCGAGTGTTTCCAGCTCGTCGATCAGGCCGCTGATGACGCCAAGCCCAATCTGCCAGAAGGCGGGATCGGTGGCATCAAGGCCGAAGGGCGCCAGGAGTTCGGAATGATGCTTCGTGCCGCCAGCGCGCAGCATTTCGAAATACTTGTCCTGGAAGCCGCGCTCGGCATTCTGGTAGACCGCGTAAAGCGAATTCACCAGGCAGTCGCCGAAAGCATAGGCATAGACGTAGAAGGGCGAATGGATGAAGTGCGGGATGTAGGTCCAGAAAACCTCGTAGCCTTCGCGCAACTTGATCGCTGGCCCGAGGCTTTCGGCCTGCACTTCCAGCCAGAACTGGCCGAGCCTGTCGGAGGTCAGTTCGCCATTCCTGCGCTCGGCATGCACCTTGCGCTCGAATTCGTAGAAGGCGATCTGGCGCACGACAGTGTTGATCATGTCCTCGACCTTCTGGGCGAGCATGGCCTTGCGTTCGCGCCTGTCGGTGGTCTGGTCGAGCAGCGAGCGGAAGGTCAGCATCTCGCCAAAGACGGATGCCGTCTCGGCCAGCGTCAGCGGCGTCGAGGCCATCAGCGCGCCCTGGCCGCTGGCCAGCACCTGATGCACGCCGTGGCCAAGCTCATGCGCCAGCGTCATCACATCGCGCGGCTTGCCCATGTAGTTGAGCAGGACATAGGGATGCGCCGACGGCACGGTCGGATGCGCGAAGGCGCCGGGCGACTTGCCCGGACGCACCGGCGCGTCGATCCAGTTGCGGTCGAAGAAGGTTCGCGCGATTTCCGCCATGTCGGGCGAAAAGCGCTGATAGGCGGAGAGCACGGTGTTCCTGGCCTCGTCCCACCCGATGATCGCCTGCGGCGTATCTGGCAACGGTGCGTTGCGGTCCCAGTGGTTCATCACCTCCATGCCCAGCCAGCGCGCCTTCATCTGGTAATAGCGGTGCGACAGGCGCGGATAGGCGTCGCGAACGGCGGATGCCAGGGCGTCGACCACACCGCGCTCGACGCGGTTGGCGAGGTGGCGTGAATCGGCGATGTCCTCGAAGCCGCGCCAGCGGTCTGAAATCTCCTTGTCCTTGGTCAGCGTGTTGGTGATCAGCGTGAAGGTGCGCAGATTCTTGCGGAAGGTCGCTGCCAGCGCCTCGGACGCCTGCCGGCGGACGTCGCCGTCGGCATCCTGCAAGCGGTTCAGCGCCGGCTCGAGCGTCAATTCCTCGCCGTCTATATCGAAGCGAAGGTCAGTCATCGTCTCATCGAACAACCGGTTCCAGGCACCGCGTCCGGTGATCGATTTCTCATGGAAAAGCTGCTCGACGCGGTCCTCGAGCTGGTAGGGCTTGTCCTTGCGCAGATCGAGCACCCAGGGCCGGTAGTGGCCGAATGCGGGATCGCCGGAAAGCGCGCCTTCGATCGCGCCGTCGTCGATCAGGTTGAGTTCGAGCGCGAAGAACAGAAGGTGCGCGCTGGCGTCGGTCATCTTCTCCTGGATGTCGCCATAGAGCTTAGCGCGCTGCGGGTCGGCAGTGTTTCCGGCATAGACCAGCCCGGCATAGGAGACGATGCGGCCAATCAGTTCCTCCAGCGCCTCGTAGGCGACAAGCGCCTCGCCCAGCCTGCCGGCGCTGCCACGCTCGGCCTCGGCGGCCAGCGTACCCTTCCAGCGGGTCTCGAAGCTGATCGCGTCGGCTGCGGCCTTGGCGATGTCGCGCTTCAGTTCCGGTGCCTCCATGCCGGCATAGAGATCGGCAAGGTTCCACTCCGGCAGGTCGCCAAGCTCGGCCGCGCCCTGACCGGAGGCCGGCGCCGTTAGCCGCCGAGCAGAAACCATGTGCCCAGAAACCATGTGCATCGCCGATACCTTCCGTGGCCGAGGTTCAAAGGGGAAACGAGAAGCCGGTCAAATCCTAAGGAATTCATTCACCGGGTTTTTTGAAACCTTATTTAGAACCCTGTGCCAAGATGGTCCACAGGGCAGAATTCCTCGGGCGGGCATAGTCGTACCAGTCATGACAGGTTCCATACTCATAGTCGATGACGATCCCGTGCAGCGCCGGCTGCTCGAAGCAGCCGTGACGCGGTTCGGCCATGCGGCAACCGTCGTCGATGGCGGCGCTGCCGCACTCGATGTCCTCGACGGGCCCGGCGCCCGCGAAGTTTCGGTGGTCATCCTCGATCTGGTCATGCCCGGTCTCGACGGCATCGGCGTGCTGAAGGCGATGCGCGAGCGCGACATAAATGTCCCGACGATCGTGCAGACCGCCCAGGGCGGCATCGAGACCGTGGTTTCGGCAATGCGTCACGGCGCCTTCGATTTCGTCGTCAAGCCAGCCTCTCCCGACAGGCTGCAGGCGTCGATCGCCAATGCGCTCAAGGTCGAGGCGGTCGAGGGCGAGGTCAAGCGTACGTCGCGCCGGCGTGGCGGGCTTTTGACCTTCAAGGACATGGTCACGCACAGCCCGGCCATGGACAGGGTGATCCGCCTCGGCCAGAAGGCGGCGGCATCCAACATCCCGATCCTGATCGAGGGCGAGTCCGGCGTCGGCAAGGAACTGGTGGCGCGCGCCATCCAGGGCAGCGGCGACCGCCGCTCGAAACCCTTCGTCACCGTCAATTGCGGCGCCATTCCCGACAATCTCGTCGAATCGATCCTGTTCGGCCATGAGAAGGGCTCGTTCACCGGCGCCACCGAGAAGCACACCGGCAAGTTCGTCGAGGCGCATTCGGGAACGCTGTTTCTCGACGAGATCGGCGACCTGCCGCTCGACGTGCAGGTCAAGCTGCTGCGCGCCGTACAGGATGGCGAGGTCGACCCGGTCGGCGGACGCTCGACCGTCAGGGTCGACATCAGGCTGATTTCGGCGACGCACCGCAACCTCCTGCAGCGGGTCAAGGACGGCAAGTTCCGCGAGGATCTGTTCTATCGGCTGAACGTCTACCCGATCTTCGTGCCGCCGCTGCGTGACCGCCGCGACGACATCCCCTATCTGGTCACGCATTTCATGGAGAAGGTGGCGCCGGCCGACCCGCGTCATCGCCTGCAAGGCATTTCAGCCGCGGCGCTTGCCGTACTGCAGGCCTATGACTGGCCGGGAAACATCCGGCAGCTCGAGAATGCCGTCTTCCGGGCCTCGGTGCTTTGCGAAGGCGATGTGCTGACCACGGAGGACTTCCCGCAGATCCGGGCGCAGGTGGAAGGCACCGTCAACCTCGACGCCGATGGCGTTTCGCCGTCCGCGTCCTTGCCGCTGGACACGGAGCCGGGCGAGGAGGAAGTCTCGTCCGGCGAGGCCGCCGTGGCGATCCAGCCCGATCCGCTGGCAAGGCTGCAGCCTCGCTTCGGCACGTTGCGGGCGCTCGACGAACGCGGCAACGTGCGTGCGTTGGCCGATGTCGAACTCGAGATGATCAAGCTCGCCATCGACCACTACAACGGCCAGATGAGCGAAGTCGCCCGCCGCCTCGGCATCGGCCGCTCGACGCTTTACCGCAAGCTCAAGGAATACGGCATCGACCCGGAGACCGGCCGCGTCGACCGGCTCGCTTCCTAGGTGTGTTGAGAATCAGGTGATGCCAGCCTGACCTAAATCTCGACACACCCTGGAGCGCATGATCTCTCCGCGAAAACCAGTTTCCACCATGGCTTTGCCAAGCTTCGGTTCGGGATTCATGCTTCGGACGCAAGGCCGGAGCCAGCTTGCAATGCCAGAATCCGCCCTATATCGGGTTTTGGCGGGAATGTGGCGGACCTATGGACAGGCCTGTTCACGCATTAAGGCTGACGGTAACAGATCGTGTTTCGAGCAAAGGCAGAAACATGATCTAAACCAGCGGTTTACCAAGAAAACCGGTGAACAATTTTTGACGGGATATCGCCACGGTGTTACCGCATTTTGGCTTCAATAAGCGATGATTAACCATTAGGATCGATATTCGGATGTGATAACGACACATCCGTTTGGACAAATCCGGGGACAAACGGCAGCCTGCAGGGCCTTTTGATTTGAACAGAATCGAACGACACACAAACGGGCGGCACCATCACGTGAGCGTCTGGCCGAAATGGCTGGCGGCGTTGATTGTCGCATTTGGTTTTGTTGCCGCGGCTGCAACTGGCGCCAGCGCCGAAACACGTTCGCTGAAGCTCTATCACCTCCATACGCACGAGAAGGCCGAGATCGTCTACAAGCGCAATGGCCGCTACGTTCCGGAGGGTCTGAGGAAGATCAACATCATCCTGCGCGACTGGCGCCGCAACGAGCCGACCAAGATGGATCCGCGCCTGCTGGATCTGGTCTGGGAAGCCTATCGGGAAAGCGGTGCCACGGACTACATTCAGGTCGTCTGCGGCTATCGCTCGCCGTCGACGAACTCGATGCTTCGCAGCCGCAGCAGGGGCGTCGCCGAGAAGAGCCAGCACATGCTCGGCAAGGCGATGGATTTCTACATTCCCGGCGTGCCGCTGAAGAAGCTGCGCAACATCGGCCTCAAAATGCAGGGTGGCGGCGTCGGCTACTATCCGACATCCGGTTCGCCGTTCGTCCATATGGATGTCGGCAATGTGCGTCACTGGCCCGGCATCAGCCGCCAGGAACTGGTCAGCCTGTTCCCCAATGGCAAGACGCTGCATGTGCCGAGCGACGGCAGGCCGCTGCCCGGCTTTGAGCAGGCGCTCGCCTCCTACAAGGCGCGCAAGGGGGCGGGCGCGCCTGCTATCGAACTGGCCAGCGCCGGCGGCAGCAGCAAGAAATCAGGTGGGTTCCTGTCGGCTTTCTTTGGCGGCGGCGGCGACGACGAGGCCGACGACAGTGCCGATGTCGAGACCGCTTCGGCGGCACCTCCGCCCAAGGCTAGAACCCTGCAGCCGGCCGCGACAGCCAAGACCAGCAACCTCCCGGGCATCGCCATCGTGGCGCCGGAGAATGCCAAGCGCGCGGAGATTCCGCAGGTGGCCGAGGAGCAGGCTCCGGAGCCGGAAAAGGATACGCCGGAGACGATCATCGCGGCGCTACCTGCCCGCAGCATTCCGCTGCCTGATTTTGCACCGCGGCCGAAGGCCGATGTCGGTGCCCAGTCGCCTGAGAACGTTCCTTTCGCCATGGCGGATGCGACAGCGACCGCGGATGCGGCAACCACCAGCGAGCAGGCCGTGGCGACAGCACATGCGCCGGCGAACGTGCCTTTCGGCATGGCCGATCCATCGGCCGCCCCGGCCCCGGCCCCTACACAGGTCGCCGTCAACAACGTACCGTTGCCGACATGGCGCCCCGACAATTCGCTGCCGGCCGCTTTGGCTCCGCCGCCCAGCAAGGACGTGCTGATGGCGCTGGCGGATACGGCTGAGCGCGGCAGCGCCTCGACCGACGCCTTCTCGGCGCTGCCCAGCGCGCGGCCCGACATGGCCAGGCCGGATGAGGTGAAGGCCGTGCTCGACGAGGCCAATGCCCGGGCCGGTGCTGCGGCCGACGCGTACCAGGTTGCTTCCTTGTCCTTGTCCGAGGCGCGTTCGGCCTTCAACGATCCGTCGGGCGCCGATGCTGCATCGCCGCGTGAGGCTGTCGTTGCCCGCCCGGCCGGTACCGATCCGGCCGCCGCGATCGGCGCTGGCGTCAAGACGACCCGCAAGGAATCGAGAGCCACCGCCCGCGACCTGAAGCCTGGTCCCAAGGCCATGGTGGTTGCGGCTGCGCCGCAGGCCGCCCGCTGGGCGCTGACCAGCGGCGAACATGTCGCCACCGTTTCAAGCTCCACGCCAGCGCCGGGCTACGCCTACAGCATCGTGCATACGGCGCCGAGCGAGGTCTACACGGCTGGGTTCCAGTCTGGCGACCAGATGGCCGATGCCAACCGCTTCACCGGCAACGCCGTCAAGTTCCTGTCGGTCGCCCGCTTCCAGACCAAGTAAGCGACCAGTCGATCGACAAAGCCGCGTCGGGCAACCTGCGCGGCTTTTTTGTTGGTAGCGGGTCGCGGTGATTCCATGGCCATCGGCCCGATCACGCCGGTCTGACATTGCCGTGAGCGTGGAACTTGCTCAGTCCTTCAAGGGTTTCTCCCCTGTTCGTTCAAACCCGGGGATATCCATGAAGAACATTCTACTGGCATCGGTCATTGCTTTGGCAACCGCTTCGGCGGCCATCGCTCCCACGCAGGCAGCGACCGCTGTAGTCAAGACCAACGACCATATGCACATGATGAGGAAGCACTGCCGGACCAAGGTGGTCACGCATTGGGCTCACCACCGCAAGGTCGTGGAAAAGATCAGGGTCTGCAACTGATCGGCTCGAAACTCGATCAGCAGAACCCGGTCGACGCAAGTCGGCCGGGTTTTTCATGCCGCGCCGAAAGCCTTATTTTGCCAGCTTGCTCGCCGCGCGTGCGAGAGCCTCGATCTCGTCCCACTTACCGGCCTTGACCATGTCGTCCGGGGCAACCCAGGAGCCGCCGACGCAGATGACGTTGGGCAGGCTGAGATACTCGGCCGCGTTCTTGCCGGTGATGCCGCCGGTCGGGCAGAATTTCACATCGGCGAGCGGCGAGGCGAAGGCCTTCAGCGATGCGATGCCGCCCGACTGCTCGGCCGGGAAGAATTTGAGGAAACGCAGGCCGGCTTCCCGAGCGGCCATGATCTCGCCAGGCGTGATTGCGCCGGGCAGCAGCGGAACGTCGCTGTCGGCCGCTGCCGCCAGAAGCTCGCGGGTGATGCCGGGGCTGACGATGAAGCGCGAGCCCGCTGCCGCCGCCTCTTCGAATTGACGCGCATCGAGAATGGTGCCGGCGCCGACGATGGCGTCCTCGACCTCAGCCGCCACCCGCCGGATCGCTTCCAGCGCGTCGGCGGTCCTGAGCGTTATCTCGATCGCCGGCAGGCCGCCGCGCGCCAGAGCGCGGGCAAGAGGCACGGCATCATCGATACTGGCGATCTTCAGCACCGGGATGACCGGCTGGCCGTTGAGGAGCGACAGGAGTTTTTCGTTCTTGCTGGGCATCTGTCTCTCCGTATCGTGGGACAATTCAACCGATTAGCAGACGGGTGTTTTTCTGTCCATGAAACGAAGCGTGTCGCGATGTCACGCGCCGTGGGGCGACGATACCGGCCATTGCCATCAAAACGATGACGGGCTGATGAAGCAGCCGGTGCGCCTTGAATCGGCTGCCATGAGCGTCTAGTTGGCTTGGCAATGACATTGTCCACGCCCACAGACCCCATCCGTGTCGCCGCGCTCTACCGGTTTGCCCGGCTCGACGCCTTCGACGAATTGCGCGCGCCGCTCGCCGCTTTTTGTTGCGGGCGCGGCATCAAGGGTACCTTGCTTATAGCGCATGAGGGCATCAACGGCACCGTCGCCGGCAGCGAGGCGGCGATCGCCGAACTGATCGATTATCTCGAAGCCATCGACGGGCTCGCCGGCCTCGAGGTCAAATACAGCAGCGCAGCAGAAACCCCGTTCCACCGCATGAAGGTGCGGTTGAAGCGCGAGATCGTCACCATGGGTGTCGGCGATATCGACCCGGCGACGAGTGCGGGCACCTATGTCGCGCCGGGTGACTGGAACGCGCTGATATCCGAGCCCGATACAATCGTCATCGACACGCGCAACGCCTATGAGGTGTCGATCGGCACGTTCAAGGGCGCAGTCGATCCGGCAACGGCAAGCTTTCGCGAGTTCCCGGCCTGGGTGGAAGCAAACAGGGCGGAACTCGAGGGCCGCAAGGTGGCGATGTTCTGCACCGGCGGCATACGCTGCGAAAAGGCGACGGCCTACGTCAAGTCGCTCGGTTTCGAGAATGTCTTCCACCTCAAGGGCGGCATCCTCAAATACCTGGAGGAGGTTCCGGCCGAACAGAGCCTGTGGCAAGGCGAGTGCTTCGTGTTCGACGAACGCGTTTCGGTGTCGCACGGCCTTGCCGAGGGCGACGCCGAACTCTGCCGTGCCTGCCGCCATCCGCTGACGCCGGGCGACCTGACGTCACCGAAGTTTGCCACCGGCGTATCATGTCCGCATTGTTTCGATGCGCGTTCCGACGAGGACCGCCAGCGTTACGCCGAGCGTCAACGCCAGGTCGAACTTGCGCAAGTACGGGGCAAGGGCCGGCATATCGGATCTTGATCCGAGCTTCGGCCACTCGCCGCCAGGATCTGTCCCGAAGGATCCGTCATTGTAATGTCAAAGTGCGGGGCCTACCTCTTCGGCGTTCGAAACCTGCCCGTTCGGCCGGGCAAATCCTGGAGGCATTGAATGTTCGATCCCAAGAAGCTTCTCGACGATCTGCTCGGCTCGCAAATTCCTGGCACCAGTGGCACCGTCCGTGACAAGGCGGGCCAGGCCGTGCAGATGGCCAAGGACAACCCGCTGGCCGCTGGCGCGCTCGCTGCCGTGCTGCTCGGGACCGGTGCCGGCCGCGAGGTGACAGGCGCCGCCGTGAAGCTTGGCGGACTGGCCGCGATCGGCGGCCTCGCCTACAAGGCCTACCAGAACTACAAGGCCGGCAATGCGCCGGCGGAAGCGCCCGCGACCGGCGAACCGGAATTGCTGCCGCCGCCCAAGGACACCGCCTTCCACCCGTCGCAGGCGCCGCAAGGCGAGGACGAATTCACGCTGACCCTGGTTCGGGCGATGATCTCGGCGGCCAAGGCCGACGGTCATATCGACGACGACGAACGCCAGAAGATCGCCGGCAAGCTCAGCCTAGCCGGCATAGGCTCCGATGCCGAGAAATTCCTGATGAAGGAGCTGGAGAGCCCGCTTGACATCGACATGCTGGTAGCCGGCGCCAAGACCGATGCGCAGAAGCTTGAACTCTATACCGCCTCGCGCCTTACCATAGATCCCGACACCCGCGCCGAGCGCGGCTATCTCGATCTGCTGGCCGGCCGGCTTGGCTTGCCGGACGCGCTGGTCGATCATGTCGAGGCGACGGTTTCGGCAGCCAAGGTGCCGGCCAAGGCAGGGACATCACCCAACCCGCGCTGGTAGCCCAAATCGGCACAGATCGCCTTTCCGGGGTTAACCCTCCATTAACTCAGGAAGCGCATGATTCTACACAGTCGGACCGGTTTTTTCCTCCTCCCAAGCCCGGTTCAGATCAGGGCGGTCGCCAATGACCGCCCTTTTTGTCGGGCTCTGTCCGTTCGTTTGAGCAGGATCTTTTCCGAAAAGCGGATTCCATTTTTCGAGACAGGCCTTGGCGGTTCGGCTTGCCATCGCTGCCGTCATTTGCGATGCCTTCTCTCCTGAGGACAAACCCCGAAAATCAGTCGTGCACACGCAGCGCCGCTGGAGGACAACAGCCATGACCGAGCAAAGAACCGCTATCGTCACCGGTGCCGGCACGGGCATCGGCAAGAGCGTCGCCACGGCGCTGCTCAAGGCCGGCTGGAACACGGTGTTCTGCGGACGCCGCAAATCCGTGCTGGATGCCGCCGTCGCCGAGGCCGGGCCGAGCGAGGCCAAGGCATTGGCGGTTGCCTGCGACATCAGCAAGGCTGGCGAGGTCGATGATCTGTTCGAGACGGTGGCGGAGGCCTTCGGCCGCGTCGACCTGCTCTTCAACAATGCCGGTATGGGCTACAAATCGACGCCGATCGACGAGATCCCGGTTGAGGTTTGGAATGACATCGTCGGCGTCAATCTCACCGGTTCGTTCCTGTGCGCCCGCGCCGCCTTCGGCGCCATGCGCAAGCAACGGCCGATGGGTGGCCGCATCATCAACAACGGCTCGGTGTCGGCCTATGCGCCGCGCCCGGGCTCGGTGCCCTACACGGCGACCAAACATGCCATCACCGGACTGACTAAGACGCTGGCGCTCGACGGCCGGCCCTATGACATTGCCTGCGGCCAGATCGATATCGGCAACGCGCTGACCGACATGGCGCAGCCGATGACGGTCGGCGTGCCGCAGGCCAACGGCTCGATCGCCGCCGAAGCGGTGATGGACGTCCAGCGCGTCGCCGACGCCGTCATCCACATGGCCAGCCTGCCGCTCGACGCCAATGTGCTGTTCATGACTGTGATGGCCACCAAGATGCCGTTCGTCGGGCGTGGGTGAGCAGCGGACGCTGGCAGGGCCTCCGCCGCTGGCTCATTTGCCTGCCAGCGGCGCGCCGGGCTTGAAAAGCAGAATGGGCCTGATCTCGTAGACGGCGGTCGCATTGACACGGCGAAGGTCGCGGGCGATTGCGATGGCCTCGTCCCGCGTGGCGCAGTCGACGACATAGAGGCCGAGCAATTGTTCCTTGGTCTCGGCGAAAGGGCCGTCGATGACCACGCCGTCACCCGGGCCGCGCAGGGTGAAGGCATCCTGCGTCGCTCCCAGACGCGCGGACGGTCCTAGCGTGCCTTCCTCATGAAGCCGGGTGTTGATCTTCAGCAGGTCGGCCATCAGCGCCGCATCTTCCCGCGGCGTCAACGCCTTGATCGCATCTTCCACGTGATAGGCGAGGATTGCGTAGAACATCCGATGTCACTTTCTCCGGTCGTGAATATCCATAGACAGCGCGGGCTGAACCTCACTTCGCCAGGAACGTTCCGATCCGGTCCAGCGCCCGCAAGATGTTCTCCTCGGAGTTGGCGTAGGAGAGCCTGATGTAGCCCTCGCCGAGAATGCCGAAATCGGGACCGCCGATCAGCGCCACGCCGGCCTCGTCGAGCAGCGCCGAGGCGAGCTTTTTTGCCTTCCAGCCGGTCTTCGACACGTTGGGGAAGGCATAGAAGGCACCCTTGGGCGTGATGCAGGAAATGTTGGGCAGGCCATTCAGCCCCTCGACCACGATCTTCCGACGACGGTCGAAGGCGCGCATCATCTTGTCGACATCGTCCTGCGGGCCGTCGATGGCGGCAATGCCGGCAAACTGGCTCGGCGCGTTGACGCAGGACCAGCAATTGACCGCCAGCTTGCGCACCTTGTCGTAGAGATGGGCGCCCTTGTCGCCATTCGGCCAGATCGACCAGCCCATGCGCCAGCCGGTCATCGCCCAGGTCTTCGACCAGCCATTGAGGACGATGAGCCGGTCGCGGATCTCGGGAAAGCCAAGCAGCGAGCAATGCGTCTCGCCGTCATAGGTCATGACGTCGTAGATCTCGTCGGAGAGGATGGCGACCTGCGGATGTTTCTCCAGCCCCTTGACCAGCTTCTCGATCTCGGCGCGCGGCGTGACACCGCCGGTCGGATTGGCTGGCGAGTTGAGGATCAAGAGCCTGGTCTTCGAGGTGATCAGCGCCAGCGTCTCGTCGGCGGAGAAGGCAAAGCCGTTCTCCTCGCGCATCGGCACCGGGATGGGCGCGGCGCCAGTGAATTCGATCATAGAGCGGTAGATGGGGAAGCCGGGATCGGGATAGAGGATCTCGGCGCCAGGCTCGCCGAACATCAGGATCGCGGCGAACATGGTCGGCTTGCCGCCGGGCAGGATCATCACCGTTTCAGGCGATATCTCGACGCCGGTGGTGGTCAGCGTGCGCCGCACCACCGCCTCGCGCGTCGCCAGCAGGCCATTGGCCGGCGTGTAGCCGTGGTGGCCGTCACGCAGCGCCTTGATCGCCGCCTCGACGATGTGCTGCGGCGTCTTGAAGTCGGGCTGGCCGATGCCGAGGTTGACGATGTCGCGGCCTTGGCTCGCAAGTGCTGTCGCCCGCGCGAGCACGGCGAAGGCGTTTTCCTCGCCCAGACGGTCGAAGGCCGAAATCGTGTGGAGCATTTTTCCCGTCCGTGTGGTTCTTACTGTTGGCGTGCGTTTTTGTGAGCCTTGGCCGGCAAAAGTCAAACGGATTGGAGCATTCGGTGTCGGAAAATCTCAAAGATTGGCAACCGCGTCCGCGACCCGAGCGCAAGGCGATCGACGGCCGGACCGTGCGGCTCGAACCGCTCAGCGCTGCAAAGCATGGCGACGGCCTGTATGAGGCGTCCTCCGTGTCAGACGTCGATGGCCGCTTCGCCTGGCTGCCCGATTATCCGCCGGAGACACGTGCCGCCTTCCAGCCATGGCTGGACAAGGTCGAAGCCAGTGAGGATCCGTTGTTCTTCACCGTCATCGACAAGGCCAGCGGCAAGGTCGCCGGACGCCAGACGCTGATGCGCATCGATCCCCCCTACGGCGTCATCGAGATCGGCAACATCTATTGGGGACCGCTCATCTCGCGCAAGCCCGGAGCGACCGAAGCGCAGTTCCTGTTCATGAAATACATCTTCGACGAGCTCGGCTATCGCCGCTACGAATGGAAGTGCAACAACCGCAACGAGCCATCGAAGCGGGCAGCCGAACGCTTCGGCTTCAAGTTCGAGGGCATTTTCCGCCAGCATCTCATCGTCAAGGGTGAAAACCGCGATACGGCATGGTATTCGATCATCGACAAGGAGTGGCCGGCCTTGAGCAAAGCCTATGAAGCGTGGCTCGATCCGGCCAATTTCGATGGCGACGGCCAGCAGAAGCGACGGCTTGAGGATTTTCGTGCGGAGTTCGGCGCGTGAACTGAATTCGGCGCGCAAGGGAGTTGCCATTGGCACATTCCGACGATCACAGCGGACACGATCACGGCGCCGGCCATGTGCATGGCTCGACCGACAAGAAACGTGTCCTGATCGCAGCCTGCCTGACCGGCGGCTTCATGGTCGCCGAAGCGCTCGGCGGCCTTCTTACCGGATCGCTGGCGCTGCTGGCGGATGCCGGCCACATGCTCGCCGATGCGATCGCGCTCGGCCTTGCCTGGTATGCATTTCATCTTGCCGGCCGGCCGGCGACCGGCCGTCTCACCTATGGCTTCGGCCGGATCAAGACGCTGGTGGCCTACACCAACGGCATCGCCATCTTCGTCATCGCGCTGTGGATCGTCTACGAGGCGTGGGGGCGCCTGCTGGCGCCGACACCGGTGCTCGGCGGACCGATGCTTGTCGTGGCGGTGCTCGGCCTGCTGGTCAATATCGGTTGCTTCTTCGTGCTGCATGGCGGCGACCGCGAAAGCCTAAACATGCGCGGCGCTATCCTGCATGTGCTAGGCGACCTGCTCGGCTCGGCGGCGGCGATCGTAGCGGCGCTGGTGATCCTGGCGACCGGCTGGACGCCGATCGATCCGATCCTGTCGGTCCTGGTCTCGCTGCTGATCCTGTCAACGGCATGGTCGCTGATGCGCGCCGCCGCCCATGTCCTGCTCGAGGGCGTGCCGCCGAGCCTCGACCGCGACCTGATCGCCAGGGATATCGAGGCGACGGTCCTGGGGGTGCGTGAAGTGCACCACATGCATGTCTGGTCGCTCGACGGAACGAGCAATATGGCGACGCTGCATGCCTGCCTTACCGAAGGCGTCGATGCCTATCAGGCGGTGAGCACCATCAAGAAGCGGCTTGCCAGCGAGCACGGCATCAGCCATGCCACCGTTGAACCGGAATTCGGACAGTGCGCCGACGATGGCGACGACCACGATCATGATCACGAGCACGGTGCGGCCGCGCATCACGACCATCATCACCAGGCCTGATCGATTGGTATCGATTGGTCCTGCCCCAGGAGTCCCAAAGCCTTGACAACCAACCTGATGAAGACCCGCTGCCCGGGTGCAGCATAATGGACCGCGACACCAGGAATGCGGCCATCGCGGCAGCGTGGATCATGCTTCTGTTCGGTATCGCCGCCTTCTATCTGCCGACCGTGATGCTGGCACTTGGCAGTTTCTCGACCGTGCTGGCCGGTGCCTTTGGCATCGTCTTCGTGCTGGCGTTTTTCTCGGTGTTCTGGCTGCGGGCCCGCAACCAACGCAAAAACCTGGGTAAGTAAGGGATTTCGACATGCGTATTCTGATCACTGGCGCCGCAGGCATGGTCGGCCGCAAACTCATCGTCCGGCTGGCCAAGGACGGTACGCTGCGCGGCCGCAAGATCGCAGCACTCGACCTGCACGACATCGTGCCGCCGCAGGCGCCGGCCATGGAAGGGGTCAACGTCACCATCCACACCGGCGATCTCGCCGAGGCGGGCGCCGCAGAAAGCCTTGTCGCATCACGCCCCGATGTCGTCTTCCACCTCGCCGGCATCGTGTCGGGCGAAGCGGAGGCGAATTTCGACCTCGGCTACCGCGTCAATCTCGACGGCACGCGAGCGCTGTTCGATGCCATCCGCCTGGCGGGCTTTGCGCCGCGCATCGTCTTCACCTCGTCGATCGCGGTGTTCGGCGCGCCGTTTCCGGATGTCATCCCGGATGAATTCCATCCGACACCGCTGACCTCCTACGGCACCCAGAAACAGATGAGCGAAGCGCTGCTCGCCGACTATTCCAGGCGTGGCTTCTTCGACGGCATCGGCATCAGGCTGCCAACCATCTGTGTGCGGCCAGGCAAGCCGAACAAGGCAGCCTCCAGCTTCTTCTCCGGGATCATCCGCGAACCGTTGAGCGGCCATGAGGCGATCCTGCCGGTGCCGCGCTCGGTCATGCACACCCATGCCAGCCCGCGCTCGGCGGTCAATTTCCTGATCCATGCGGCGGAGATCGACGGCAACGCTGTCGGGCCGCGCCGAAATTTGACGATGCCCGGCGTCGCGGTCACAGTCGGCGAGCAGATCGAGGCACTTGACCGCATCGCCGGATCGAAGGTGGTGAAGCTGATCCGCGAGGAGCCGGACGAGACGATCTGGGCGATCGTCAAGGGCTGGCCGACGCGGTTCGAGGCGCGGCGGTCAAGAGAGCTTGGCTTCAGCGCCGAAAAGAGTTTTGACGAGATCATCCGCGCGCATATCGAGGATGAGCTGGGCGGCAAGATCGCGGGTTAAACCCGGAGCCTCGCCAACCGCAACATCATCCGCCCGTCGCCAGGCTCGCCGACAACAGCAGCAGTCCGAACAGGAAGACAAACGCCGCGCCACCGATCTCGACGATCGAGTGGATGCGGTTGCCCATGCGGCCGTCGCCGGCGAAATACACCGCCCAGTTCTTGGCGGTCACCGCTAGCGTCGCCAGGGCCGAGACGGTGATGGCGGTACCCAGCGACATGGCCAGCACGGACAGCAGGCCGCCGAGCCAGAGGCCGTTGAGAAGTGCGAAGCTCAGCACGATCAGCGCGCCGGAGCAGGGGCGGATGCCGACGGCCGCCACCGCCGACCAGGCCGTGCGCCAGTCGAAGCGGTCGCCCGACAGCAGCGCCGGATCGGGCGCATGCGAATGGCCGCAGGTGTCGCAGACCTCGCCCGCGGCGTGATCATGATGAGCATGGTCGTGTGCGCCACGATCATGCGCACCGTGCTCGTGATGATCGTGCGAATGCGCATGGTCGTGATCGTCATGCACGTGCAGCGCGTGCGAATGGGCATGCGCCGAATGGTCATGGTCAGCATGCGAATGCCCTGCATGCGAATGACCACCATGCGAGTGGCCGCCATGCGAATGACCCGCATGGGAATGACTGGCATGGGAATGACCGGCGTGAGCCGCCGACAGGCTGTAGGCGGGTCCTTTGCCAAACAGGCGCAGGACCGACGGGCCGAGCTTGCGCCACAGCAGCCAGGCACCGAACAGGGTGACGAAAACAAAGCTCATGATTTCCATGAACCAGGCCGCATCGGTCATCGAGACGGCAGTGCCGCGCAGGACGAAATAGGCGACCGCCATCACCGCGACCGCGGTCAGGCCCTGCAGCAGTGCCGAGACGAAGGACAACAGGATGCCGCGCCGCAGCGCCACTTCATTGGCCACCATGTAGGACGAGATCACCGCCTTGCCGTGACCGGGGCCGGCGGCGTGGAAAATGCCGTAGGCGAAGGACAGGCCGATGAGCACCCACAGCTTGCTGCCGTCCTGGCGCATCGCCTTCATCGCCGTCGCCAGTGCGCGGTAAAATTCCTGCTGCCTCAGATTGATCCACATCAGGATGTGGGCGAATGGGCCGGTGGTGGGCGCCATGCCGTCATTGACGCCGATGCCGAGCGAACTCTGGGCATGGGCGGAATTGGCGAAATGCATCATGACAAAGGTGATGGCCAACAGGCCGAATGCCAAACGCAGGGACGGTTTCGTCACCGGCTTCATCCTTCTGGCTGACAGTTCAGTTCGAGCTTGGTGGCGAAGATCTTGCTCATGTCGGTGCCTGTCGGATCGTTGAAGAAGGCATCGGTCAGGGTCTTCTGGTTTTCGGCGATCGCCTCGTCCGGATCGGGACGGATAACCTTGCTGGTGCAATTCGACGGCAGGCCTTCAACCGTGATGTTGCGGTCCTCGGTGAAATCGATCGCCGTGTAGAAGGTCGGATCGTAGACGCCGATGTCGATCTTGCCGTTGAGCTTGATCGGCTCCTTCGGCTCGGACTCGAACAGGATGATCAACTGGTCATTGTCGAAATTGGCCATCAGATGCGGCGGTGGCGTCATCGCCACGTCCTTGCCGTCGACGGTGACGAGCTGGAAGTAGTTGAACTCGGCCAGCGAGGCGTGGACGGTGTCGGCGACCTCCTTCAACTCCTTGTCGTCGAGCTTCAGGTCGGAGTTCTTGTCGAACTCCATCATCACCGTCGAGGAAAACAGATCGTCGAAGCGCCAGAGATGACGCAACGCCTTCACACTTTGGTGATCCGGGGAGAGGATCACGTCGAGGCGAGCCTCGGCGAAGACATGGGGATGCACGTAGGCCGGTCCGGTGGCGGCAAAGGTCGCCGCCAAGGCCGAAGCCAGCATCATTGCGTGCCGTTTGAGGTGCATTCTCGGTCGCGATTCCATCGGCCTCGGAGAGATATCGAGAGTTACCAGAAAGGGGGCGAAATTGGGACCGCTGGTGCGCGTCGCCCAAAGGCGGGCAGCGGTTTTGGGACAACGACACGTACCGAGCAAAGACCCAAAGCGCGTTATGCATTGGCGCTCGAAGCGGTCAGGCAGCCTCACGCGACTTGAACCACTGGACCAAAAAGTCGACGAAAACGCGGACCTTGGCCGGCAGGTAGCGGCGGTGCGGATAGACGGCAAAAATGCCGCCGCCCGACAGGATGCGGTCATCGAGCACCGTCACCAGCCGCCCGCTTTCGAGATCGGGCGCGGCGATGAAATCCGGCAGGACGGAAAATCCGAGCCCCGCCAGGGCCGCGGCCCGCGCCGTCATCGGGCTGTTGACCTCGATCGGACCCGACACCGCGACGCTCACCGGATCGCCATTCTCGCCCTTGAACGGCCAGTTGTTCAGTCCACGGCCATTGGTGTCGACGATGCAGGGCATGCGGCCGAGATCCTGCGGCCGCGTCGGCATGCCGTGCTTGGCGATCAGTTCGGGAGAGGCGCACAGCCTTATCGAAAACGGCGCCAGCCGCCTGGCGATCAGCGACGAGTTCTCCAGCCGCGAGATGCGCACGGCGAGATCGAAGCCTTCCTCGACAAGGTCGACGAAACGGTCGTCGAGCTGGATGTCGAGCACGATGTCGGGATATTGCTTGGCGAAGTCGATCAGCGACTGGCCGATCGGCGCATCGGCGAAGGTGCGCGGGGCCGACAGTTTGATTCGGCCGCGCACGTCGCCGGAGGATTCGCGCACTGCATCGGCCAGGCTGTCGACCTCGCGCACGATCTCGGAGGCGCGCCGGTAATAGGTGTGGCCGGCCTCGGTCATCGAGAACTGCCTGGTGGTGCGGTTGAGCAGCAGCGCGCCGAGCTCGTCCTCCAGCTCGCGCACATATTTCGACAGCAATGCCTTGGAACGGCCGATCTTGCGCGCCGCCGCCGAAAAGCCCTCGGCCTCGACCACATCGATGAAGGCACGCATGCGGGTCAGAGTGTCCATGATCAGGCCTTTCGTGCGGCGTCGAGAAGTTTGCGGCCGAGGCGTATCAGGGCAATGTCGCTGCCGGAAGGGCCAAGCAGCGACAGGCCGAACGGGGCGCCGGCAACCGAGCCAATGGGCAAGGTGATTTGCGGGAAGCCCGACAGGCCGGCCAGGCACAGAAGCCGCAGCGCCCGCTCGCGATAGGCCTGGAACTGCTCCGGCGTGCTTTCCACGTAGGGTGCCGGGCCCGGCACCGTCGGCAGGACAAGGAAGCCGTCCTTGCCGAGCAGGGCGCTCAGTTCGGCGCTGAAGGTCAGCCGGCGCACCGTCTCGGCCCGTGCTGTCGGAGCGTCGACGGCGCGGCCAAAGCCGAAACGCTCATCGACGCCGGGGCCGAGGTCGCGCTCGCCACTGGTGATCCATGCGCCATGCACCGCCCAGGCTTCCTTGGCCTGCAGCCGGCGAAAGCACCAGTAGAGTTCATCCGGAGACGAGGCGAAGGGCGCAGCCGGCGTCGCCGGCGTACCGAAAACCGCGCTCGCCAGTGCCTTCATCCCGGCATACTCGGCAAGTGCCGGGTGGGCGACCAGTTCATCCAGCCAGTCCAGCGCCAGCGGGCGTTCCAACGCTTGCTGGTGCGTGTCGCGGCCAAGCAGCAGCTTGCCCACTGTCTCGTAGGTCTCGATATCGTCGGCGAACCAGCCGAACGTGTCGAAGCTTGGCGCCAGCTTCATCGCGCCGTCGAGCGAAATGCGGCCATGCGTGGTGCGCAGTCCAATCAACCCGCAAAAGCTCGCCGGCGCGCGGATCGAACCGCCGGTGTCGGAGCCGGTGGCGATATCGGCCAGCCTGCCCGCCACAGCCGCAGCCGACCCCGATGACGAGCCGCCGGTGACGCGGTCGGGCACTGCCGGGTTCACCGGAAACGAAAAATGCGCATTCTGACCGAACAGCGCGAAGGCAAGCTCGTCGGTCTGGGTCTTGCCGACGAAGCGCGCGCCGGCATCGAGAATCATCTGTACGGCCGGCGCGGTGCGCGAGGCGGCGTGACCTTCGGCGAATTTCTGCAAATTGCCGCAACCGGTGCGGTAGCCGGCGACGTCGTAGATGTCCTTGACGGCCAGCCGCAGGCCGGCCAGCGGTCCGAACTCGGCATGTGCCACCGGCATCTGGCGAACGTCGAGAAAGGCGTTGAGGGGGCCGTGGGTGCCTGGCATCGTTCGATATCCGGATACGATTGCACCAACATTGTTCGATGCCAGAAATTTTACAACCTTGGATGCGATTTTTATTGATTGTGAAAGCTGACGCTCTTATATCGCGCTTGCCCAAAGTCGCACGTGCCTGTGGGTGTCCGCCGATCCTCGAATGGTGAGGGAAATCGGTAAGGTAACTGGAGCCAACCCCTCCAGTCGGTTTAGCGGCCAACCGCCAGACCGAGGACACCTTGAAGCAACGACGGTGCGGGCCTTTCTGGTGTTCTGCCGGTTGTCCAAAGACCGGGGTTACTGAAGAGGCACACCTTCATTGCCGGCAGTGCGGACGGGTCTCCCATCCAAGCCAAGGCAGACAAAGCGAACCGAGGCCGGGCAAGGCCAAGGTTCACCGCCGCGAGACGGCGTTTCATGGTTCCGGGGTCTCCACCGGCTGGTTCCATGGATTTCCGTCCCGCCTTTGTCCACCGCGTGTTCGCGAGGCCGACAGCCCGCGTCCCGCAGCCTTATTGCGCGCCGAAAGGCGCTGATGGAGAGACCCCGATGGCTACCCAGCGTATCCTTGACTTCCTCGCCACCCGACGCCCGACCGGCCCCTGCCTCGTCGTCGACCTCGATGTCGTGCGCGACAATTTCCGCGCCTTCGAGAAGGCGCTGCCCGATTCCAAGATCTACTATGCGGTGAAAGCAAACCCGGCGCCGGAAATCCTGCGCCTCCTTGCTGCGATGGGCTCGTCCTTCGACACCGCTTCCGTTGCCGAAGTCGAGATGGCGATGGACGCCGGTGCGCCGGCGGACCGCATCTCCTTCGGCAACACCATCAAGAAGGAGCGTGACATCGCACGCGCCTACCAGCTCGGCATCCGCCTGTTCGCCGTCGACTGCGTCGAAGAGGTCGAGAAGATCGCCCGCGTCGCTCCCGGCGCGCGCGTGTTCTGCCGCGTGCTGACCGATGGCGAGGGCGCCGAGTGGCCGCTGTCGCGCAAGTTCGGCTGTGTGCCGGCGATGGCCGTCAACGTGCTGCGCCATGCCAAGGGGCTCGGCCTCGACGCCTATGGCGTGTCGTTCCACGTCGGCTCGCAGCAGACCGACCTGACCGCCTGGGACCGTGCGCTCGCCGACGCCAAGACGGTGTTTGCGACACTCGCCGACGAAGGCATCGTGCTCAAGATGGTCAATATGGGCGGCGGCTTCCCGACGCGCTACCTGCGTGACGTGCCGGCAGCCAAGGCCTATGGCCAGGCGATCTTCTCGGCGCTGCGCAAGCATTTCGGCAATGCCATTCCGGAAACCATCATCGAGCCGGGTCGCGGCATGGTCGGCAATGCCGGCGTCATCAAGTCGGAAGTCGTGCTGATCTCGAAGAAGGCCGCCAACGACAATGTGCGCTGGGTGTTCCTCGACATCGGCAAGTTCGGCGGTCTGGCCGAAACGATGGACGAGGCGATCCGCTACCCGATCGTCACCGCGCATGACGGCACGGAGACCGCGCCTTGCGTGCTCGCCGGCCCGACCTGCGATTCGGCCGACGTGATGTACGAGAAGACGCCTTATCCGCTGCCCCTGTCGCTGACCATCGGCGACGAGGTGCTGATCGAAGGCACCGGCGCCTACACGACCACCTACTCGGCGGTCGCCTTCAACGGCTTTGAGCCTCTCCGATCCTACGTGATCTGACGGTTCGCAAGAGCCGCTCAGATCATCCCAGGTGGGCGTCTGGCGTCCACCCGGGCTCGCCTGTGGAACAGATCTCCGCTCGCTAGGGATTGCGGAAATGGACATTGCAAATTTCATCGATGAGGGCGCCTGGCCGATCTCCCCCCTTGTGGGGGAGAGTGCCCGCGCCATTGCCATTGTCGCCGAAACCTCAGCCGACGTTGCAGCGCGCGAAGCGCTGCTCGACGACGCCATGGGCCCGATGCGCAGGAAGAAGTCCTCGGAGAAGCTGCGACGCGGCCGCCGGCCCTCGGAAGGCCTGGCCTTCGTCGCCCGTGATGCGTCGGGCGCCGTCGCCGGCACCGTGCGGCTGTGGGATGTCAGGCTGGGCGAGGGCGGTCCGGCAGCGCTGTTGCTTGGTCCGCTCGCCGTCGAACCGTCGCTCAAGAGTGCCGGAATCGGCTCGGCGCTGATGCGTCATGCCATCGCCGAAGCGCTGCGGCTTGGCCATGCGGCGATCCTGCTGGTCGGCGACGCGCCCTATTACGGACGCTTCGGATTTTCGGCCGCCAGGACCGGTTCGCTCGCCATGCCCGGCCCCTATGAGCGGCACCGCCTTTTGGCGCTGGAACTGGTCGACGGCGCGCTTGACGGCGTACACGGCACGCTGAAGGCGGCGGGACGCAAGCTGAAGGCGCAGCAGCTTACGTCGGCGGCCTGAGCTGCAAGGGCTGCCCGATGCGGCCACCTGGGTCCGGCCCAAAACAAAAACGCCGCCCATCGGGCGGCGTTTTGTGCGGTTCACAAGCGGTCAGCCGATCAGCTGGCTGAGCGCCATGGCGACGGTCATGTCGCCTTCGACCTTTATCTTGCCGGTCATGAACGCCATGGTCGCGTTCAGGTCGCCTGATATCAGCGAATCCAGATCGTCGAGCGAGAGCTTGATGGTGCAATCGGCGGGTCCGTCGGTGGTTGAAATGGTCGTGCCGTCGATGACGATGACACCGTCGGCGCCGGTGTCGAATTTCACGGAACGATCGAATCCGCTGCTCGCCACGCGCGACTTGATCTTCTCTGCAATCTCCTGAACGCTCACGCTGTTCTCCTTGTCTGGTTGCATCTGTCGCGCAGCGGCGCCCGAAGCTCCATGCCGCGCTTTCGCGATCACGGTCGCATATAGCTTTGGGTTGACGTTTACGTCAACGCGGATTCCGGCGGCTGGTTCCTATCGCCGCAGCGGATGACGTCCCGGTGTGACCGTGGCTTAGGTGCAGCGTACGAGCCGGGCAGCTCAATGTTCCTTGAATGCCTTGGTCATTTCCGCCGCCGTCTCGCTTTTCTTGCGGCGCAGCCAGTTGTCGCGGATTTCGTCCTTGCTCAGGAAATTGACCTGATCGATCAGAACCTCATGCACCAAAGTGGCGCCGACACGGGTGTTGACGGTATCGCGGATCGCGGCGCGGAACGCATCGAGGTCGATCGTCGCCTTGTTGGTGAAGTCGATCTGCGGATTGGAATAGAGGTAGGTATAGACTTGGTCGGTGATGAGCGCTTCCGCCGGAATGGACAGCTTCTTTATCTGCTCAGGCTCGACCGTGTAGACAAGCTTGGTCAGGAAATAGCCGCCGATCTGGGAATCGCGGATCAGCGGTACCGAAATGATGTCGGTCTTGACGTAGTCCAGGCCACCCAGCATCGGCTTCGGTGTCTCGCCGACACCGCGCTCGCCGGCTGCCTGGAACGAATAGAACACGGCGCCGAGCGTAGCGGCGCAGATCCAGACGGCGATGGCGATAACCTTGAGCATCAGGCCTTGTCATTTCCTGGCGATTGGAAAGCGGCACTAGCTTTTTGCCTGGGCATTGTGTTCGACATCATGCCTTCATCCAGCCGAACTCGCCGGCGGAATAGGTGCCGTCGGTTTCCGCGCGCTGGATGGCGTGCCGCAGTAGGCTGGCGACCTCGTTGACCGCGCTGAGGTGAGCCAGGATGGCCGCCTCGTTCTTGGCCAGCTTCTGGCGCAGCCGGGTCAGGCCCTCGCGGTGCTGTTCGAGGAATTCGGCTTCGCTGCCGCCCCGCATGGCGCGCGTCAGCTCGTAGAGATAGCGGCTCTTGCGGGCGTTCGATGCCTTGAGATCATAGTTGGTGGCGTTGCGGATGCCGGCCGTCTCTTCCTCGACCACTTCCTCGATGCGGCCGATGATGGCAGCGAGGTTGCCCGGCCGGGCGAACGGGATCGGCGCTTCCGACGCGGTCGTGCGTGCTGGCAGGTTGGCGGTGAATTCCGAAAAGTCGGCCATGAGAATCCCGGTCTGGTTAGATTGAACTCGGATACGCACTGTCTCAGTGTCTTGGCATGATCGTTCCCAAAACCGGCTGCCGGTTTCGGGTGTATTCCTAGATCTTGATGTCTCTCTTGACGGCGGTGTCGTCACCGGTGATCGACCGGGCCGCCTTGCGTTGCAATTCGTGGACCAGTGAGGTCGACAGGCTGTTCTGTTGATCGATCTCGGTCTTTTCCGGCCCGCCCGAAACCGGACCGACCGGTACGACGCGCTTGCCTTCCAGATAGTGGTCGGCGAGCATCGACTTGGCGATGCCGATGCCGCCGCGCTCGGCCATCACGTCGGCCACCCGCTCGGCAAGCTGCGATTTCCACATGTCGCCGGCGAGGCCCTTGCCGTAGACGCCTTCGGTGTCCTTGGGCAGCATGTTCTGGATGAAGGTCTGCAGCACCATGGCCTCGAACTTCTTGAACTTCTTGGCCGGATCGGTGGTCGCGGCCTTGTCGGCGGTGGCGCGCGACAGGATCGAGCCGGCATCGACCGAAGCCGCGGTGTCGACCGAGAACGTCCCGGCAGCGCCGCCCGCGCGCTTGGTCAGCGCGGCACGAGCGGCCTCGATGTCCGTCGGGTCGACGGCTCGGGCCACATCCATAACGATGTCGCTGGGCGGAGAAATCGCCAAGAAAGTCCGCCTTTTATCGGTTTTCCTTAGCCAGACCATGCCTCAACAAGCTTGTGGCAGGCTTGCGCGGCGGGGAGGGGTGGAACGCAGGCATGTGTGTTGGTCCCGCCGCCAACTGCGGACATCGCCAAGCCACCATTCGGACGTCGCGTTTTTGGCCGAAAGCGGAACGTCGGCTTCCTAAATGGCATGGCTAGAAAGCCTACCGTTGTATGCAGCGTAGTGGACCGACCGCAGGGACGCCGAACCGAGCGACGTCCTACTTCACCGTAATGGCCATACCGCTGAGATCGGCGTTGACCTGCATGCCTACCTGCTTGCCGGTGAGCTCGAGTTGTGCGCCCTTGTCATTGGTCATGACGATCACCTGGGCCCCTTTGCCGAGCGCACCGCCACCGCCCGCCGCCCCATAGACCCCCGTTACATCCCGGACGCGGCGAATGTGGCGAACGGTACCTTGGAAGTAGGTCTTGGAAACCCCGAAAGCGAGGCCGCCCGAGATGCCGCCGACAGAGACGGGATAGCGGCGGCCATGGAATGTCAGCGTGCCTTCGCCTCCAGAGCCACCCACAAAGAAGGCAGCCTTGTAGACGGAGAAGCGGATCGTGCCGCTGTCGGCATGCGCGGCGCTGGCAAGGCCTACACCCGCAGTGGCGATCGCGGCAAACGCGACTGAACGAAATGTGGACGAAATCTTCATGACGAGAACTCCTTGAATCGCCGCTTACCCAGCCTGCCGGGCACGTCAGCGTCGTATCAATGAACAGTCTGGCCCGTCATTTGTTCCAAGCACGCGAACTGAAATCCGGTTGCGAGATGGCCGCTACGAAACGAAGCGGACGACGAAAATAATACTCGGTGACCGGGCTAGTGCGACCAACGCTGGCCGACTCCGGATCGCCCGCGGCGCTATTCGTTGTTTCTGTTCTGCGCGATCAGGTCGAGGCGCTCGCGGTCGGAGCGTTCGCGCTCGTCGCGGTTGCGTACGTCCTTGTAGGCGCGCTCGACCATGTTGGTGCGTGCGGTTGCCGCGGCGATGAGGCTGGCTTCCTGCCTCGCGCTTTCGAGGCTCGCCTCCTGGCGCCCGACCGCGCTGGCAATGCGGCGATGGTAGAGATCGGGAAACACGCCTGAGAGGGAATCGGCCCGGTCGAAATGCCCGACCAGATCCCGGGCTTCGGTCTCGGCGGCGCCGGCCGCGGCAAGGAAGGTGGCGTGACGGGTTTCGTGCAGCGCCTTCAGCTGCTCCTGTACCTTGACCAATTTCCTGAGGCGGTCCCTGCGCGAGCTCATGCCTATCTTGCCAATGTCAGGTCGACAAAGCCGGCGACGAACAGCGACAGCATGGTGCCGACGGCAAAGTAGAAAATGATCATGCCGCCGCCGATGATGAAGGGCTGCGAGATGAAATAGATCGGGATCTGCGGGGTCAGCTTGTTGACGAAGCCGATCGTCAGATTGACGAGAATGGCGTAGGCGACAAACGGGCTGCCGAGGCGGATGACCAGGAAAAACGTGTCCGAAACCGTGTCGGTGACATCGACGAGTGCGGCCTGCGGGTTGAAGAAGATGTTGACCGGCGCCACCGTGTAGGAGGTCACCAGCGCGCGCACGATCTCGTGGTCGAAATCGAAGACGAACAGCATCAACAGGGCTGAGAACGAGATGATGGCGGCAAGGGCTGCCTGCGGCTCCGGCTCCTCGATCGCCGGTCCGCCGGTGCCGCCATAGCCGATCAGCATGGCGATGGCCGAGCCCATGAAGCGCAAGGCTTCCATGTAAAGCCTGGTCATGGCGCCGATCAACCCACCGACCAGGAGTTCCGAGATGATCATCGGCACCAAAATCTGCGGTCGCGGATCGACGAACGGAAAGATGCGGTCCCACAGGAAAGCGAGCAGGCCGCCAGTGGCGGCGACCGCCACGAACAGCCTGACCTGGACCGGGACGCGGGCGCTGGACAGGCCGGGCATCAGCATGAAGCAGGCGCCGATGCGGCAGAAAGCGAGGAATGCCGCGATGACGACGCCTTGCGAGAGAACGCTCACGATATGGTTCCGAGCACCCTGATCTCGACGCCCTTGGCGATTTCGACGTGGCTGAGCACCGGCAGCGTGGTGAACAGCCGCTCGATGATCATGCGCACATAGGGGCGGGCGTCGGGCGCGGTGACCAGCACGAAACGCTCGCCGGCCTCGAGATGTTTCTTGATCGCCTTGGTCGCGTCCTGGCCGAATTCTTCCAACTGGCGCGGATCGATGTCGAACTCGCGCACCTCGCCCTTGGCGTCGCGCTTGAGGCTCTGGTGAAAGGCCAGGTCCCAGCGGTTGCCGAGACGCAGCACCTTGAGCACGCCGCCCTCGGATAGGTCGCCGCAGATCTGCTGGGCCATGCGGATGCGGACATGTTCGACGATCTGCTCGGTGCGGCGCACATGCGGCGCGATCTCGGCGATCGCCTCGATGATCAGATGCAGATTGCGGATCGAGACCCGCTCGGCGAGCAGCAACTTCAGCACCGCCTGCAGGCCGGGATAGGAGATGTGCGTGGTGCAGATCTCGTCGGCGAGCTTGCGGTACTCCTGGTCCTGCCGCTCGAGCAGCGCCTTCATGTCCTTGTAGGACAGAAGCTGCGGCAGGTTGTTGCGGATGACCTCGGAAAGGTGGGTGAGCAGCACCGACATGTTGTCGGCGAAGGTGTAGTTCTCGCGCTTCAGGTCTTCGGCGAAGGTTTCGACCACGGAATAGGCGCGCATGCCGAAGGCCGGCTCGCGGATTTCCTCGCCCGGTATTTCGGGAATGTCGCGATTACCGAGCAGCACCATGATCTCGCCGACGCGCATCTGGTATTCGGCCACCACGGTGCCGTGCACCTTGATCTGGTAGCTCTTCGGCGGGATGGCGAAATCATCGGCAACCCGCACTTCCGGCACCACGAAGCCGTATTGTGTGGCGAATTTCTTGCGCATCTTGGACATGCGGAAAACCAGTTCCTGATGCGACACCAGCAGTCGCGTCGACAGCTGCTTGCCGATCAGCAGTTCGATCTCGGCGGTGGCGAGCGACGCCTTGACCGAGTTCTTTTCCTCTTCGACCTTGGTCGCCTTCTCCTGGTCCTTGATCGCTTCGGCGGCGGCGACGGCGCGGTTGTGGCGCATCGGGATGATGTAGCCGAGGCCGGCCATGCCCGCGGCCAGCGCAAAGAATGGAAACAGCGGCAGGCCGGGCATCAGGCCGAGCAGCACCAGCAGCGATGCCGCCACGTAGAGAGCGCGAGGATGGGCGCCGAGCTGGCCGAATACCGCCTGGTTGGTCGAACCGCGCGTGCCGCCCTTGGACACCAAAAGGCCGGCGGCCAATGAGACGATCAGCGCCGGGATCTGGGTGACGAGGCCGTCGCCGACCGACAGCTTGATGAACACGTCGGCGGCTTCGCCCATACCCATGCCGTGCCTGATATAGCCAATGGCGATGCCGCCGACGATGTTGATGGCGGTGATGATGAGGCCGGCGATGGCGTCGCCGCGGACGAATTTCGAGGCGCCGTCCATCGAGCCGAAGAAGGAGGATTCCTCTTCCAGCTCGCGGCGGCGCAGCTGCGCCGTCTTGTCGTCGATCATGCCGGCGGAGAGATCGGCGTCGATCGACATCTGCTTGCCGGGGATGGCGTCGAGGGTGAAGCGGGCGCCGACCTCGGCGATACGGGTGGCGCCCTTCGTGATGACGATAAAGTTCACCACGATGAGGATCATGAAGACGATGAGGCCGATGACGAAGTCGCTGGCCATCACCAGCTTGGAGAAGCCGGCTATGACATAGCCGGCCGCGTGCGTGCCTTCATTGCCATGCGACAGGATCATGCGCGTGGTGGCGATGTTGAGCGACAGCCGCAGCATGGTGGCAATGAGCAGCACCGTCGGGAACGACGAGAAATCGAGCGGTCGCTGGATCCACAGCGCCACCATCAGGATCAGCACCGAAAGCGCGATCGAGAAGGCGAGGCCGATGTCGATGAGAAAGGCCGGGATCGGCAGGAACAGCACGGCCAGGATGATGACGATGCCGATGGCGAAGAAGACGTCGCGGCCGTTCTTGGCCACTGCGCCCGGCTGGATGCTTTCGCTGATCGCCATGTCGTCCCCAAAATGCCAAGCCTGCCCGCGCGGCAGCCTTGTGAGCCTAACCGGCCAAGCTTGCGCGAGGGTGGGAGACTGGTTACTGGGCTCTCGACCGCTGCTTCCAAAAGGAAATCCCATGCTGCTGATCATCGGCACCATCCGCTTGCCGCCTGAAAAGCTCGAGGAGGCGAAGCCCGAGATGGAGCGCATGGTCTCAGCCAGCCGCGCCGAGCCCGGTTGCCTCGAATATTCCTATGCGCAGGACGTGTTCGATGCCGGGCTCATCCGGGTCACGGAGGTCTGGAGCGACAGGACAGCGCTCGATGCGCATTTCCGCTCGCCGCACCTTGCGGACTGGCGCGCGAGCTGGCCGGCACTTGGCATCGGCGAGCGCAATCTCGTGCTCTATGAGGCCGGTGATCCCGAGCCGACCTGATCGATCTGTCAGCCGACGGCAGCCGTTCGCGTTCCAACAGAGCAGCCGCGGCCGCAACCGGTCGCCCCATGCCACAATGGCGCCTTGTCTGTCGCCAATGTGGTTGCCATGCCGTGTCGCCGGGCGTATCAGGCGGGCTTTCCACTGCCTTTTCCGATATCGGCGAGCCGCCCCGGTGCTTTCCAGAAACCACAGTGAAGTCTACGCCCGCCGGCTGCGCGCGGTGCTGATCAGGTCGATGCCGCTGCTCGAGGCGCGTGGCATCGCGGTGGTCATCCTGGCCGGTGTCGTCGGGGTGATGGCAGGCATCCTTGTCACGGCGATGAGCCAGATCGTGCAGGACCTGCACGGGCTGTTGTTCGGCGTCCAACCCGGTGGCCGGCTTTCCGGCATGTTCTCGCTCGCCAACCCGATGCACGCGCTGATACCGGCGATCGGCGGCATCCTGCTTGGGCTGACGGTGATCTGGCTCAGACTGCGCAAATTCCGCACGCCGATCGACCCGATCGAAGCCAACGCGCTCTATGGCGGGCGCATGTCGCTCACCGACACCTTCATCATCGCCGGCCAGACGATGATCTCCAGCGGCTTCGGCGCCTCGGTCGGGCTGGAAGCCGGCTACACGCAAGTCGGGTCAGGCCTGGCGTCGCGGCTGGCGGGCATCTTCCGGCTGCGCCGCAACGATGTCCGCATCCTGGTCGGCTGCGGTGCCGCCGGCGCCATCGCCGCCGCCTTCGATGCGCCGCTGACGGGCGCCTTCTATGGTTTCGAACTGGTCATCGGCATCTACTCGGTCGCCAATGTCGCGCCTGTCATGACGGCGGCGATCTCGGCCTCGCTGACGGCGGAAGTGTTTGGCGGGGTGCCGTTTCCGCTTGAGCTTTCGGGCCTGCCGGCGCTGACCGCCAGCCAGTACGTGCCGTTCCTGCTGCTCGGCCTGCTCGGCGGGGCAGCCTCGATCGCAATCATGCATCTGGTGACGCTGATCGAACGCGGTTTTGCCAGGCTGTCGATCGATGCGTCGCTGCGCCCCGTCATCGGTGGTGTCATCGTTGGATTGCTTGGGCTGGTCACGCCGCAAGTCCTGTCCAGCGGCCACGGCGCGCTGCATCGCGAATTCGCGATGAACTACGGTCTGGCCGTGGTGGCCAGCGTCTTCGTGTTGAAACTGGCGGCGTCCGCCATCTCGTTGGGCTCGGGCTTTCGCGGCGGGCTGTTCTTCGCCTCGCTGTTCCTCGGTGCGCTGCTTGGCAAGGCGTTTGCCGGTGTGATGGCGCTGGTCTCGCCGGCCACCGGCATCGATCCCGCTGTTGCCGCCGTCGTCGGCATGACGTCGCTCGCCGTCGGCGTCGTCGGCGGCCCGCTGACGATGACCTTCCTGGCGCTGGAATCGACCCGCGACCTGACGCTTACCGGTGTCGTGCTGGCGGCTTCGATCATGTCGGCCATCCTGGTGCGCGAGACGTTCGGCTACTCCTTCTCGACATGGCGCTTCCATCTGCGCGGCGAGACCATCCGCAGCGCTCACGACGTCGGCTGGATGCGCAGCCTCACCGTCGGCTCGATGATGCGAAAGGACATCAAGACCATCCATGCCTCGACGACGCTGGCGGCCTTCCGCAGGCAAGTGCCGCTCGGTTCGGCCCAGCGCATCATTGCCGTCGACGCGGGCGATCATTATGTCGGCGTGCTGATCGTGGCCGAACTGCACAGCGATCCTTCCGATGGCGAGGTGGCTGTGCGCGACCTTGCCAAGTACAAGGACGCGGTGCTGGTGCCGAGCATGAACGTGCAGTCCGCCGCCGAGACCTTCCAGCGCGCCGGCGCTGAAGAGCTCGCCGTGGTCGAGGATTTCAGCGACCGCATCGTGCTGGGGCTGTTGACCGAAGGCCATCTGATGCGGCGCTATGCCGAGGAACTCGACAAGGCGCGCAGGGACCTGTCGGGCGAAGGTTAGTGCATGTCGCCCAAAGGTGGGCCCGGTTAGTGCTCGATCGGTCCCTTGGCCATCACGAGCGCCGTGCCCGCGGTCGTCGGGCGCTCGATCATGCGGCGCACGCGCGGCAGTTCGTCGCCGCTGTGCAGCGCCCGCAAACGGTCGCCGATGACGGCGTCGGCGTGGGTGATGCGTCCATTGTGGCGCACATATTCGAGCCAGGTCGGCGTATGATAATGCTCGATCCAGATCGCCGGATTTTCGAGGTCGCGCGCAAGCGTCCAGTTGCGAGCGCCGTCACGGCGGCGGATGCGGCCGCGTTCGGCCATGGTGGCGAGGAATTCCGGCACGTCCTCGTCGCGGATGATGTATTCGATCGTGATGGCGATGGGGCCGCTGCGCGGCTTCAGGTCGAGCGCAAGGTGCGGCTCCTTGAAGCGGTTGAGCGGATCGAGGTTGAGCACCTGCTGCTGCGGCAGCGGCAGCAAGAAGCCGATGGCGCCGCCGGCCAGCATGGCGATGCTGGCCGCGATCAGCGCGGTTTCGGCGCCATGGGCATCGGCGACGACGCCCCAGATCCAGCTGCCTAGCGCGATGCCGCCGAAGGTGGCGGTCTGATAGACCGAAAGCACCCGGCCGACCACCCAGCGCGGCGTCGCCATCTGGACGGTGACGTTGAAATGCGAAAGCGCGATCACCCAGCAGGCACCGCCGACAAGCAGGCCGAACGACGTCTGCCAGGCGTGATGGCTGACGGCGGCATTGAAGGCGCAGGCGGCAAAGCCGGCGAAGGCGCAGCGCACCATCGTCTCGCTCGACAGCAGCTGCCGCAGCCGGACGCTGATCAAGGCGCCGCCGACCGCGCCGATGCCGAAGGCGCCGAGCATGATGCCGTAGGTCAGGGCATCGCCCTTGACGACATCGCGCGCCACCAGCGGCAACAGCGCCAGCACCGCGCCGGCGCTGAAGCCGAAAGCGGCGCCCCTGACCAGCACCTTGCCGATGTTGGGCGACATGGCGACATAGCGCAGGCCGGCGCCCATGGCCGCGCCGAGCGACTCGCGCGGCAAGGTCGAGACCGGCAGGTCCGGCTTCCAGCGTGCCAGCACGACGATCAGGCCGATATAGCTCACCGCGTTTGCCGCGAAGGCCGCCGCCGCCCCGGCGGCGGCGACGATGATGCCGCCGATCGCCGGGCCGACGCTACGGGTCAGGTTGAAGCCCATCGAGTTGAGCGCGACGGCAGCCGGCACCTTGTTGCGGGGCACGATGTCGCCGACGGAGGCCTGCCAGGACGGGCTGTTGAGCGCCGTGCCGCTGTCGATCAGGAAGGTGAAGGCCAGCAGCGTCCACGGCGTGATGAGGCCGGCATAAGTGAACAGGGTCAAAAGCACGGAGACGACCAGCATGAAGGTCTGGGCGACCAGCATCACCTTGCGCCGGTCGAAACTGTCGGCGATGGCGCCGGCAACGAGCGCAAACAGCATGATCGGCAAGGTGGTCGAAGCCTGGACCAGGGCCACCTGATAGGACGAGGTGGCGATCGTGGTCATCATCCAGGCGGCGCCGACGCCCTGGATCAGGCCACCGAAATTCGAGACAAGACTTGCGGCCCATACGGCGCGGAAAATGCCGTGCCGGAAGGGCGCCAGCGCCGAAACGCTCTCGCTTTCCGGCTTTTCGTCAATCATCGGTGGGTCCCTGCCATGTCGTGCCTGCTCGTCAGACGATCCGTTTGCTCAGATCATTTGCCGAAAGTAGGGCATGGCGGTTGAAAGGGCGAACACCTTTCGAAAAAGGTCATGGTCCAACAATGGGATAGAGGCGGTCCACGTCTCCATTCCGCACCGGTCGAGGATCCCGATGGTTCGGCACGGACCTGCGCGGCTTTCGTCGACTTGCTCAGAATCCGTTCTGGATGCGCTCGAAGATGACGTTGGTGAAGGCCGATATCTGGCTGCCGATAAAGGGGCCGGTCAGCGCCACCACCAGCATGATGGCGACGATCTTCGGCACGAAGGTCAAGGTGATCTCCTGAACCTGCGTCAGCGCCTGGATGAGGGCGATGCCGATGCCGACCGCCATCGCGACCAGCACCACCGGGGCAGACGCGGTGAGCACCGTCCACACCGCGTACTGGACGATGTCGAGAGCGTCGGCCTCATTCATGGGACTGGCCCTGCCGGAAGCGTCAGCTCGCGGCCTTGATCGAGACGCCTGGGCCGACCGCGACCTCGGTGCCGTTCTGCAGCACGGCGATCAGGCCGCTGCTGGCGAGGCGCACCGACGCCACCGTGCCCGTCGTCTTGCCGTCGGCGGAGGTTATCGAGCGCCCGATCAGCGCATCGGCCTGCGACAGCGCCGAGGACGACATGATCTGGTCGAGCTTGGTGTTGGTCTGCACCGATTGTTCGACCTGCGAGAAGGTGGCGAGCTGGGCGACATACTGCGTCGAATCCATCGGCTTGGTCGGATCCTGGTTCTTCATCTCGGCAATCAGCAGCTTCAGGAACGACTGGTAGTCGACAGCCGTCTTCGAGGTCTGCTGGCTGGCCTGGTTGGCGCCGGTCGGTATCGTCGTCGTCATGTCCACGTTCATCAGTATCGTGCTCCCACAGCCTGCGGGCGCGCGGCACCCGGGACATAGTCATTGTCGCCAAGCGCGCGGCGTTCGAGCGGATAGAGCGCACGGATTGCCTTCAGCGCCTCATAGATATGATCCTCGCCGACCATGCGGTCGATCTGTTTCAGTCCAGCGCAGATCTGGGCGTCCTCGAAGCTTGCCAGCAGCAGCGGCAGCGAACGCCGGAACATATCGCGCGCCTCGACCGCGCCGGCCGGGTTCATCAGCATGACCTGCAGGATGAAATACAGCTGCTTGAGCGGCGTCGAGGCGTCTTCGGCCTGGATGACATGGTTTTCGAGCAGGAACTGCACGTCGTTCATCAATTCGACAGTGACCTTGCGGTCGACGCGGATGACAGCGCCGTTGATGTAGATCTTCTCGTTCGGCTTCAGCGATATCTTCAGCGTGTTGGTCATTGAATGCCGTCCCTGATGATCTGGGACACCTCGATCAGCCCTTCGAAATTGTTGGTGCGGCCCTGGCGAATGTCCTCTGCCTCGCGCAGCAGCCACAGGCCGATGGAAATGAGGTTGGCGCGCAATTCCTTGGGCAGCGCGTTGTCGCTGGAGCCGAGATCCTCGACGAAGGCGGTCCAGACGCGGTTGGTGAAATGCAGCGCCTCGACCGCCGCCATCGAGCCGTGGCCGGCGGCGGCCGCCGCCGACAGCATGTCGATCGAGCGGGTCAGGAGCTCCCGCTCGCGGTCCTTGGCGTCGGCGACGGAGGTGCTCTGGATGTCGGCGTAGGAGAATTGGTACATCGGTGGGGCTCTACCGTTCCGTTAAGCGTTGTCAGGTCAGGTAATTCAATAGGCTGAGCTGCTGCAGGCGCGCGGTCAATGCAAAGGACGTTTCGATGTGCTGTGTCAGATCGGCAACCCGGGTCGCGGCCTCGGCCGGATCGACGCCTTCCAGATCGAGAATGTGCCGTTCGAAAAGGTCGACCTGCGTTTTCATGCGGTCGTTCGCATCGGAAACCCGCTTCTGGACGATGCCGGTCTCGGACTGAATCTGGCCAATGCCGCTCAGCGCTTCGCCGACCAGTGCCGTGGAGCGGCTGACGACCTTGTTCTTCGCGGCCTGGCTGATGTTGCTGGACATCAGGCTGGAGACCATGGCCGCCGCCATGGCGAGCTTCTGGATGCCAGCGCTGTTGGCGCTGGTCGAGGTTGGCGTGGTTTCGTTCAGGGCGATGCGGCTGATGATCTGCTGGTCGGTGGCGTTCGACCAGTTGCCTTGCCAGCCCGGGCCCATGAATTGCGGCACGACGTCGTTGGTGATGAAGTCGTCCATCTGGGTGGCGGTGATATTGGCCGCCGCCGGGTCATCCTGGGTGAAGCCGAAATTGGCGACGAAGGCGGCATCGAAGGCCGCCTTGGCTGGCGAGCCGGCGGCGGTGAAGTCGTTGATCGGCTTGACGTCGGTGTTGGTGCCGGCAAACAGATACTCGCCATTGACGCTGGTGTTGAGGATCGAGGTCAGCTGCTGGATGGTCGCCTTGCCCGAGGCTTGGGTGAGGCTGTTGGAAGAATCGCTCGATGACGCGGTGGTCAGGGCGGACAGAAAGGACTGCGCCGCGGTCGAGAGCTGGCTAAGCGAGGTCTGCGTCGAGGACAAGCGGGAGCCGACCAGACCGTTGGAGTCGATGATGACATTGAGCCGGTCGAGATCGCGCGAGAAGGTGACGGACTGCGCGGTGCGCGCTCCGAGAGCCAGGCCGACATCGGCGACCCTGCCGGTCGAGGACTCTTTGGTGGCTTTGACAAGCTCGGCCTGCATGCGCATCTGCTGGGAGCGCATGGCGTTCGATATGGCGGCTGACGAGACTGAAGTCATGGATTATCCCACCGCGTTGAGCAAGGCCGTCATCATGTCGTCGACGGTTTTCATCATCCGGGCCGATGCCTGATAGGTGTGTTCGAGGTCGAGCAGCAGGGACATTTCCTGGTCGACATTGACGCCGGTCGCGTTGGACAGCGCCTCGGCGCTGCGCGACGCCAGCGCTTCCTTGGCGTCGGAGGCTGTCGAGGCCTGCTGGCGTACGCCCTCGAACCAGCCGATCGAGTTGGCCGCGTAGTCGGAAACGCTGGACGTTGCCGAAACCCCGGCGGCCGGGTCGAAGGCCATCGGCTTGTCGAGCCGGTCGCCATAGGCGACCAGAAGGTCGGAATAAGAGGCGCCGCCGCCGGTGTTGGCGACATAAGCGGCACCATTGGCACCGCCATCGCGCAGCAGCGTCGGATTGCCGCCGGCGCTTGGGTCCATCGTCGCATTGACGCTGATCGATGCGGCAAGGCCGTTAACCAGCGTGCCCGCTGCCGGCACCGCCGGCGCACCGGACCAGGTGAACAGGCCGGCGGCATTGGGCAGCGCAGGCGCGGTTTCGGCAAAAGCCGTGATCAGGCCGCGCGCGGTTTCGTCGAGCTGGCTCTGCATGGTCGAGGCGACACTGTCGCGCAATTGCAGCAGGCCGGCGAGCTTGCCGCTGGCGGTGGTGTTGCCGCCGGCTCCCGCCGAGATCGGCACATTGTCGATATAGACCGCGTTGCCGGCGGCACCGGCGGTGTAGCCGGCCGACGGCGCGAAGCTGACCGTGCGCGGAATGGTTTCGAACAACGTCGTGCCGTCGCCAGTGGTGACGACCATGTCATTGTCACCGCGTGTGAAGGTCGAGACCGGGATATAGTCCGAGATCTTCTTCAAAAGCGCGTCGCGCTGGTCGAGCGCGTCGGAGACATCGGTGCCGGAACGGGTTCCGGAAATGACCGCGGTGTTGGCATCCTGGAACTGGCTGAGCAGCGAGTTGAGGTCGTCGACCGCGGTGGCGATCTGGCCGTCGGTCTGGGTACGGAAATCCTGGATCGCCGTGGAGCCCTCGTTCAGGGATCGCACGACCTGCTTGGCGGCGTCGACGACGCTGGCGCCGAGATTCTGGTTGGATGGGGAGGTGGCATAGAGCTGCAGCGCCTGCTGCAAATTGCCGATCGCGGTCGAGGGCGAGGACGCATTGTCGACGCCATTGACCGATACCCCCAGCTGATCCATGCCGCTGTAGAGCGCGTTCTGGCCGCTCCAGGCCGACAGCGCGCTGAGGTTCTGGCGGAACAGCAGGTCGTTGGCGGCGCGCCGGATATCAACCGAACGCGCGCCCGGCGCCGTGCTTGTGACGACGGCCTGGCGGCGCGAATAGTCCGGATTGTCGGCGTCGGCGACATTGCGCGAGACGACGCTGGTCTGCCGCGCGGTGTTCATAAGCGCCGATTGGGCGATGCTCAGTGCAGTGGACAACGACATGCGGGTCTTTCACGGGCGGTGCCCGTTCTATCTCTTCAGGTTGACAAGGACGTCCATCAGATCGGAACCGGTCTGGAAGACTTTCGAGTTGGCGGTGTAGCTGCGCTGTGCCGCGATCATGTTGGTCAGTTCTTCGGCGATATCGACGTTGGAATTCTCGAGTGCGCCGGAGATGATGGAGCCGGCCTTGCCCTCATTGGCAAAGCCGATACGGACCGCGCCGGATTCGGTGCCCTGTGCGTAGACGTTGCCGGGCAGCGCGTTGAGCTGGTCGGGGCTCTGCACGTCGGCCAGCGGAATCTTGTAGAGCGCCTTGGTGGAGCCGTCCTTGTACTGCGCCGAGATGGTGCCGTCCTTGCTGATCTGGATCTTGTCGATGGTGCTCGGTGCGTTGCCGTTGACCTGGGCGTCGGAAACGGTGAAGCCGGCGCCGAGCTGGGTCAATGCCGACAGGTCCAGCGAAAAGGCGGCGCCATTGGGCACCGTCAGGCCGACGCTGTTGACGGCGCCGGTGAGCTTGCCGGTGGTGGTGTCGAAGGTCAGGTTGGCCGAGCCCAATGCGCCGCCGGTGTAAGGAAACGACGTTCCGGCGGTGGCCTTCGACTGATCGAAGACCGCCACCTGCCAGGTGCCGGCGCCGGTGTTGGTGAAATAGACGTCAAGCAGCTTCTTGTTGCCGAGATTGTCGTAGGCGACCATCGAGGATTTCGATGTGTACTGCGCGCCCGCCGCGTTGGTGGTGGGCAGATTGCCGGCGGCGACCGGCGTCGCGCCTGCCGGCAGGTTGCCGCTGTAAGTACCCTGGGTGCTTGGCGTTGCCGTCATCCCCTGGTCGGAGATGAGCACCGGGGTCAGTCCCTCGAAGCCGTTCACTGTCGCCGCCGGCACGCCGTTGGCGTAGCTGTAGGCCATCAGCTGGAAGCCGGCCGCGTTGACCAGCCTGCCCTCAGCATCGGGAACGAAGGCGCCGGCTCGGGTCAGGAAGGGTGTTCCGCTCGGATCCTGAACGACGAAGAAACCGTCGCCGTTGACGGCAAGGTCGGAGACCGAGGTCGTGTATTGAAGCACGCCCGGATCGCTGACCGCCTGCCGGATCGTCGTGGTGACGCCGCCGGAATTGTAGGCGCCGCCGGTGCTCGGCATGACCAGCGACGAAAATTCGGCGGAGGACCGCTTATAGCCGGTGGTGTCGGAATTGGCGATGTTGTCGGCCGTGGTGGACAGCCGGTTTGCCTGTGCATTCATGCCGGAAACGCCGGTCCGCATCATTCCGTAGAGGCTCATCGAAACGTCTCCCCAATGTGGATGCCGCTGGCTCCAATGCGGATGCCACTGGCTACGAGGCTACGCATCCTGTCTTGCGCGAGGCTGGCGCGGGGCTGCATCAGAAGACGAGCCGGTAGCCAAGGAAGCGCTTGGAATCGATCGGGTCGGTGCCCAGCTTCTCGCGCAGCTTCTTGCGCAATTTGCTGATGTGGCTTTCGACCACGTTCTCCTCTACCTCTTCGTCGAAAATGCCGTAGATGGCGTTGAAAACCTGGGTCTTGGTGACGCGGCGGCCGCGATTGCTTGCCAGATATTCGAGGATGCGGCGCTCGCGGCGCGGCAAGGGCAAAGGCTGGCCGTCGATCTCGGGGTCGCGGCCATCCATGAAGATGCGCATGGCGCCGATCTCGGTGTAGGCGACGTCTTCCTGGGCGCGGCGGCGGATGGCGGTGATGCGGGCGAGGATCTCGCGGATGTGGACGGGCTTGCGAATGACGTCGTCGACGCCGCTCTCGAACAACCGCAGCGTGTTTTCCAGCGAGTGCTGTTCGCTCAAGGCGATGACCGGTGCGCCGGTGCGGTCGCGGATCTGACGGGGAGAGATCGAGCCTTCGCGGCAGTCGCCGATGAGGAAAGCTCGGACCGACCTCAGGTCGGTGTCGGCCGCCGAGCTTACCCACTCGCCGAACTCGCCCGGCGCGAAGCCTGCGCAGGCGACACCCTCACGGTCGAAAAGTGAATTGTATCCCTCTGTTACGAGCTCGCGCTCGTCAACGATTACAATCATCGGCCCGCCTCCGAATCAAATCATTTGCCCCGTGAGAAAAGGGGTATCCGCTGGCGAGAATCCTGAACAACCGTCATTTCTTGTAGCTAGTTTCTTGGGAGTCTGGAATCGCGCCGGTTGCATTAGCCTGCAACCAGATATGCTTTCGGCGGCAAGTTCTGGCCAAGTCAAAACAACAACCAAGGACTGCGCGAACGGCGTATTGGAAGCCGAAGGTACGCCTACGGGTTGCAGAAGCCGCGGGCGTTCGCGGTCCATTTCCCAAAGCCGGTGGCGACCATGTTGGCAATGACGCGGCAGACATAGATCTTCTGCGCCGGATCGTTGTCGGGACCGGCATGATAACGTGCGACGGCCATCGACCAGGTCTCGTGACGGGCATGGAGACTGGCCAGGAAGCGCGCCGCATAGTCGACGTTCTGACGCGGATCGAGCATGTCCTCGACGCTGCGGAAATGCGACGCGTGGTAGTGATGGTTGATCTGCATGCAGCCCAGATCGATGAGCGTCTTGCCTTCGCGCCGGGCATTGGCGAAGGCCGCAAGGGCCTCTGTCCGGCTTCTCGGAAAGACCGCTTTTCCTTCTATATTCAATGCGTTGGGCTGAAGGCTGCCCTTGTTTCCGGTTTCCGTTAGGCCCACGGCATAGAGGATGCCGGCGGGCACACCATAGCGGTCGGCGGCACGGAGGATCTCGGGCTCGCAGGGGTTGGTGGCGGCAGCGGCAGCGCCTGCTGCGCTAGATAAACATATCGTCGCCAGCGCGCTCGCGAGAATGTGAGGTGCCGCGGCCGTAGTCCTGCGCGTCATCATTGCGGTTTCCTGCGGATTGCTGACCCGGTTGCTGACCACCCGCACCACCATTGCCGCCGCCCGGGTTTCCAGGTTGGAAGGATGACGGATCGCGGCCCGACGCCGCCGGCAGGGGGGCGGTTCCATCGGTGCGGGTTGCAGCAGGAACCGCTACCGAAGGTTGCAGGATCGTAACCTTGTCAACCTCGAAACCGAGCCCGCGCAGCGATTTGACGATGGCCTCGCTGTCGGCAGACAAACGACGATAGGCGTCGTGTGTTGCGGGCTTCAATTCAATCGAAAGTTGTTCTCCGGAGAGGCGAAGGTTGGCCGTCACCATGCCGAGTTCGGCGGGGTGAAGTTCGATCTTCAACACATGTGTCGGAACGGCAACAGGGCTGCCCAGCTGGGTGACCGCGGATGAGGCTGGAAGGGCCTTTTGCGGGCCGCCATCGGCGGCTATGGCGTTGACCACATTGAGGGCTGCCTGGCTGATGGGACTTTGTGGTGGCGCCGGGAAGCTCTGTTGCGACACGACGTCGATGCGTGTGGCGGACAGGGACTGTTTTCCGGCTTCGGGCCGTAACGAGGACTGGACATCCTCGATGCTTTTCATCGCCGGCGCGGTGTATTTCGATTGCACGCCGGGCACATCGGCGGTTGTGGCGTCTGGCAGCTTCTGCGACGCCACGACAGCATCGCGTTTCGGCGCGCTGGAGGCAATTCTGGCAGCGCTCGGCGGCTGACCGTCAAGCTCGGTCAAGGGCCCGTCGATGGTCGACACCTGCTCCGGCTTCGACTTGGTTTCAAGGACTTCGTTTCCGGCCGTGGACTTCGACTGGTAGGTCTTTGGGAGCGGATCCTGCCCGTCGAGCGCCGGGTCCGGCTGGCTCTCGCCGGTCGCCGTGTCGCGGCCGCTCGCCTTGGTCGATGTCGAGAAATGGCGCAAGTCATGGAAGGCGATCAGCAGCGGCAGATGGTCCTGAAGCGGCGGCGCGGCATCCGCGTCCGGCGCCGTCTGTTCGGCGTCGGCATCGTCCTTGTGCGACTTCGCTTCCAAATCGTCCTTGGCTTCCAAATCGTCCTTGCCGATTTTCGCCGTCGGCACCTTGGCCGAAACGATCTTTCCGGGATCGGCCGATGTCGGCTCGGCCTTGCCGCCATGCCCGGCAAGACCGGCGGCGAGCTTGCTCCAGCGCTGCTCGCGCGATCCCGCCTCGGTCGTCGGCTGCCGTTCCGGGCGGGCAGCACTGGCCTCGCCGTGCAGGATCTTGCCAAAGCCAGCGTTGTCCTTCTTGACGTTCGCGGCCGGTTGCTCCGGCGTCGCGCGAGCGGCGGCAAATCCTGGCAAGGCCGAGCCGAGGCTGGTGGTCATTTGGGGGCGGCTCCAAGCATCTGGTCGATCAGGTCGAGCTGTCGACGTGTTCTGGTCATGGCGGCATCGGTCGGGTCGGTGGGCTCGGGACTGGCCGCGGGCGATGGCGCCGACGCCTGCGCGACGGTCGCCGCATCGGCTGGTGCAGCCGCAACCGCCGGCGTTTGCGGAGCACTTGCTGCTGGTCCGCCGGAGGCGGCAGCGACAGCGGGTTGCTCGGCAACGGCGCCTTCGACGGGTGGCAGCCCGCTGGCGTCGGCGCCTTGCGCCGCGACGGTTTCTGGCGCTGGCGGCTGCTCGGCCGCGACAGGAACTGGCTTTTCCTTGGGGACAGCGGCGGGCGGGGCGACGACTTCGCCCGCAATGGCCTGAGCGGCGTCGAGCAAGGCGCGGTCGCCTTCCGACAGCTTGCTGCGGTCGATCTTGCCGAGCTTGGCGCGGACGTCCTCGATGGTGCCCGAGGTGACGGTGGAAAGGCTGGCGTAAAGCAGGGCGCGCGGATCGTCCTGGTTGGTGTTGCCGTCACGACCCTGCTCGGCCCGCGCCGAAGCGAAGGCCGACAGGTCGTTCAGGCCGTCGATCGCGGCACGGCGGGCGATGCGCAGGTAGATCACCTTCTCGCGCTCGGGATCCATCATCGAGGTGATGTCGGACAGCTTGTCCTGGCTGATCGACAAATGCAGCGCGATGACGCCGGAGACGAAGGAGTCCGCGAATTGGCTGGCATAGGGCGAATAGAGGTAGCGCTCGACATACTGGGTCGACGCGAGTGCGAAGCGCGCCGCGTCACCCTGCGCACCCGCAATGCCGACCGAACGGCGCAGTGCTGCTTCCTCGACCAGCGTGCCGGGGCTGAGCAATCTTGCCTCGTCGAGCAAACCGAGCGCCGCCGCCGGCTGGTCGCCGGCAAGCAGCGAGCCTTTGACCAAGGCAAGGAAAGCGCCGAGATCGGGAGGCAGCGTCATCGGATCGATCGGCTTCAACGCTTCGATCGCCTCGCCGGGCCGGCCATTGAGATAGTCGATCACCCCTTTGGCCACGGCAAGGCTTTGCGGGTCCGTCGTGGCGCGCGACGTGGCCGCCTCGACAGTCACCGGGTTGCCGCCGCTCATGCCGTAGACAAGCAGGGCGCGAAAGTTCTTGGGATCCTTGAAATCCTCGGCGTCCGCCGCGCGCAGGCGCGCGTCCACCATCTCGAGCAGCTTGGCCTGCATCGGCAGGGCGGCATGGTCGCCGGCGGCGATACGGTCCTGGATGAGCTGCAGCGACCGCACCAGCTGATACGGCTGCAGCGCGTCCTGGGCTAAGCCGGCTGACGGATATCCGCCGGCCAGCAGCAACAGGCCAATCAACCGGCTGGTGACGGCCGCCCGCCTCATCCGCCGGTCGCCATCAGGATTTCGATGCGGCGGTTCACGGCCGCCAAGGGATCCGCCGGGTCCTTCGGCTGGCGGTCGGCGAAACCGGCGACCTCGGTGATGCGGCGTTCATCGACGCCACCGCGCACGAGCATGTAGTAGGCGGAATGCGCGCGCGCCGTCGACAGCCGCCAATTGTCGTAGCTGTCGCTGCGGAATGGCCGTGCGTCGGTGTGGCCGTTGATGCTGATGGTGCCCTTCTGGCTGTTGACGATGCGGCCGATCTTTTCCATCGCCAGCACCAGTTCGCGGCGCGGCAGCGCCGAGCCGACCTCGAACATGCCGAAGTCGAGTTGATCGGTGATCGAGATGACGACGCCCTTGTCGGTGGCTTCCACCGAGACGCCGTCATGCAGCTTGTCGCCGGGCTTGAAGGCATCGGCCAACTGCCGCTTGACGTCGGCCGCGGCCTTGACGGCGGCCGCGGTCGGCGCCTTCTCCCCGTTGTCGGGCTTGGCGGCCTCTTGCGCCTTGGCCTCGACCTTGGCTGCGTCCGCGGCTTTGGTGTCGTCTGGTTTGGTCTCGCCCGGCTTCGCGTCGCTTGGCTTCGTGTCTGTTGGCTTGGTATCTGTTGGCTTGGTGTCGCCGGCCTTGGCCATTGCCGTGGCGGGGCTCGCGGCTTGCTTGCCGGTCGCGTCCTCCACCGGCGGTTCCAGCGGTGCGGCCGCGACGGGTGGCACGGCCTTGACCTTGGGCACTTGCGTTTCGGCGACCTTGTCACCGGGCTTGACCGCATCGCCCTCGATTTTGGCACGCTGGGCACTGGCTTCAGCGCCGGGCGCCGCCACCTGCTGCGACCAGAAATCCGGCTCGAACGGATCGCGATAGGAGGCGCCGCCGGAAGCGCCGGTCGCCGGGCCCGCAGCCTGCGCGCCGCCGTCGCCCTTCTGGCTGACATTCTGCATGACGCCGGTATCGGTGGCGATTTCCGAAAGCACCGCGTAGGGGTCGGCGAACAGATGCTCGTCGGAGTGTTCCGCCTGCGGGAGTTCCTGCTTCTCCTGTTTGCGGTCCGCGGAGCCATCGCCGTCCTGGCCGGCCTTGTTGGTCGCCTTCTGCGGGTTGTCGGCCGTCGTCCCCATCGCGCGCGGACCGTCGCCGAGATCCTCCAGACCCTTGCGGCTCGAATTGCGGTCGACCAGCTTGACCGGGTTGAAATAGCTGGCAACGGCTGCCTTGGTCTGCTCGTTGGCGGCATTGATCAGCCACATGACCAGGAAGAAGCACATCATCGCCGTCATGAAGTCGGCGAAGGCAATCTTCCAGACGCCGCCATGGTGACCCTCATCGTGGTCGTCGTGACCACGACGGACGATGATGATCTCCTGGTGAACTTGTCCGGCATCGGCGACGCTCATGCCAGGACCTCTGAGAGGGTCGTCGCCCATTCGGCCATGCGCGTCTCGAACACCGCCTCGTCGATGGCGACCGTGAGATCGAAGCCTGGTGTCTCGGTGAAGTCGAGATTGGCGGCGCGGGTCCCGAGCGCTGCCTTCAGGGATTCGAACAGCGAAAGCGGGCCGCGCACGGAGATGCGCACGGCTTCGGCATCGCCGACCGCCTCGCGTATGGCGCCAGCAAGCGCCTCGATCGACCGTTTCTGCAGGTCGTCGCTGACGATGCCGCCGATCATGCGGGCGACGGTGGCCGCGACCAACCCGGTCACGCGCGTCTCCATCGCATCGATGCGCAACGAGACCGCCTTGCCGACATCGTCGCCGAGGCTTTCGAGAAATAGCCTTGCTTCCTCGGCATTGGCCTGGCGTTCGGCTTCGAGCGCGGCTTCATGGGCAATCGACAGGCGTGCCTCGAGCGCCGACTCGGCCTGGGCTACCGCTTCCGCGATCAGCGTGCCGATATCGGCTTGTGGCGCCGGCGCCTCGGGTTTGTGTTCGGTATCGGCCGCGGCCCGGGGCTGGCCGGCACGTTGTGTGCGGGTACCGAAATCAGGCAGAAGGTCGAAAAGGGCTACCGAGGGCATGGTTCTACGCCGCGACTTCCTGAGCGGCCCATTTGCGCAGGATCTGCGCGGTGCGCTCCTCGTTGAGGTCGACCATTCGGGCAAGCCGCTCCTGCGGCGCCGGCCTGATCTTCTGGCGAAGATCGTCGAGCGGTGTCGGACCGGGCCGCGCGCCGGGCAAGGCGCCGACGGCAACGCTTTCGGCGTTTGCAGTTGCTTCCGGTGTTGGCAGCGAGCGCTGGACATCATCGTAGCTGGGGCCGGCCAGGGCCGGCGTCGCCTTTGCCGTCAGCGCCGCCGCCATCGGCCTCAGGCCGAAGAAGGCGACCAGGAACACCACGACGATGAAGGCGCCGGCGTTGATAAGAGTGCCGGCATGCTGGCCGATGGAATCGAGCATCCCAGCCTGCGGGATCGCCTCGCCGTCCAGCCCGTCGATGAACTCGACCGCCGAGACGTCGATGACGTCGCCGCGCTTGTCGTCGAAGCCGGTGGCCGAGGTCACCATCTTCTGGATTTCGGCGACGCGCTTGGCAATCTGCTCCGGCGTGGCGTCCTTGCCGAGGATGGTCATCAGCCGCTGCTGGTTGACGACGACGGCAATCGACATCTTGGTGACGGTGTAGCCGTTGGAGACGGTGGCGATCTTCTTCGAATTGATCTCGTAGTTGGTAATCTCTTCCTTGCGGTCGTTCTGCGAGGAGGATTGCGGACCGTCGGTGGCAGTTGACTGGGTCTCGGGCAGGTTCTGCTCGACGCTGGCCGGGGTCGAGGCCTGCTTCTGGTTGTTGTTTTCGTTGGCGCGCACCGACTGTACCGAGCGCTCGACGCGTGAATTCGGATCGAAAATGGTTTCTTCCGTCTGGCGGGTGTCGGTGTTGACTTCGGCCTTGACGCTGGCGCGGAAGTTGTCGGGGCCGAGATAGGCCGTCAGCGCACGGCGGATGTTGTCGCCGATCTGCGCCTCGACGGTCTGCTCGACGCCGAGCGTGCGCGCGGCGCTGGTGTTGGAAGGATCGTCGCCCGCAGCCAGCAGATTGCCGCTGGAATCGAGCACCGTCACCTTGTCGGCCGACAGGCCGGGCACGGCGGCGGCGACGAGATGGCGGATCGACATGGCGCTCTTCTCGGCATCGATACCGGCGTAGCGGATGACCACCGAGGCGGAAGGCTGCTGTTCGTCGCGGCGGAAATTGGCGCGTTCGGACATGACGATGTGGACGCGCGCTGCCTTGATGCCGGAAATCGACTGGATGGTGCGGGCGATCTCGCCCTCCAGCGCGCGCACGCGGGTGATCTGCTGCATGAAGGAGGTGAGGCCGAGCGAGCCGACATTGTCGAACAGTTCGTAGCCGGCATTGGCGCTGGTCGGCAGGCCCTTTTCGGCAAGCAGCATGCGCGCCTGTGCGGTGGTGCCGGCCGGCACCAGCACCGAGGTTCCATCGGCGCCGACATCGAAGCCGATACCGGCTTCGCCTAGCACGAGGCCGATCTGGTTCACGTCGGCGCGGTCGAGCCCGACATAGAGCGTGTCGTAGGCGGGACGGTTGAGATAGACCGAGGCGATGCCGATGACGCCCATCACCAGAACGGCGATGCCAGCCAGCATGGCAAGGCGCTTGACGCCAAAGCCGCGAAGATTCGAGATGATGCTCTGGATCTGTTCCGGCACGGTTCGACGACTCCCAGCGTGACTGTCCGCGGGAACAGTAGTCGTCGAAGCTTGTGCGAAAATGAAATCGGGCCGCGCTTGCGGCGCGGCCCGTCAATCGGAGTGCGAAAAGGAGGGCGGGATGCGAAAGGAGGGCGCCGGTGGCGCCCGCGACTAGTTCTTGAACAACGACAGGATGCTCTGCGAAGCGCTGTTGGCGATCGACAGCGACTGGATGCCGAGTTGCTGCTGAACCTGCAGCGCCTGGAGCCGCGTCGATTCCTTGTTCATGTCGGCATCGACGAGCTGGCCGACACCGCGATCGATGGAGTCCATCAGACTCTGGGTGAAGGTCTTCTGCAGGTCGATGCTGCTCTTGGCCGAACCGAGGATGGTGGCGGAATCGGTCAACTGGGCCATGACCTTGTCGATCCTGGTCACCATCTGGGTGATGATGTCGTCGGTTACGCCGGCCGCGGTGATGTCGAGGTTGTAGGCGGAGATGTTGTCGACCTTGGGGACGACCGCTCCCGCCGCCGCCTGACCAGCGGTGTTTGCCGCGATGTCCGTTGCTCCGCCAGCGAGCGCGGTCGCATAGGCGTTGTCATACAGAGTCTGGGCGGCTCCCGTGGCATAAATCGAAGTCTGGCGATCGAGGGTGCCGCGATTCTTGACCTCGGTGGCAAGGCCGTAGTCGAAAAGCTTGGTGCGCTCGACATCGATGTCGATAGTTCCGATCGAGACGGCGCCCGACGAGGACCGATTGAACGAGGACACGATCTGGGAGTCTGCCTGGACGCCGTCATTGGGGGCGGCAGTCTGCTTGGAGGTCACCGCAAGGAAATTCGAGCCGGAGAAGGTCGCCGCATCGGCAAAGGACTTCATCTGCGCCTGTAGCGCGTTGATCTCGGTCTGGGTTTTTGCCTTGGCGGCAGCCGTCTGGCCGACGGTCGAAAGCAGCTTGGTCTTGATTTGGCCGATCGTGGTCAGCACATTGTTCATGCCGGTGTAGGCGGTGTCGACTTTCGAGGCGCCGAGGCCGAGTGCATCCTGCACCGTCGAAAGGGCCGAGTTGTCCGAGCGCATCGTGGTGGCGATCGACCAGTAGGCGGCGTTGTCCGAGGCCTGTGAGACCCGGTAGCCTGTCGAGATGCGAGCCTGCGTCTGTTCGAGTGACTTGTTGGTGGCGCTGAGGCTTTGAAGTGCGGTTAACGCCGCAGCGTTTGTCATGATGCTCGCCAAGAAAGTCGCTCCTTCTCAAAAACCGACATGCTCAGACATGCCGGACAGACCTGTTCAACGGGTGGCATCGTGCCGGTCGGACCGATTCGCCAACGGTCGTAAGCTATTGGTTAACCATAACTAGCGCGGCATGGTTAACAGCCTGTTAAAAGCTGGCGTTTGAGAGTTAAGTAACGAGCATTGTGCGAGGCTTGCAAAGTCAAGTCGAGCAAACGCAAATCGGGCCGCGCTTTTGGCGCGGCCCGATATTTAGTGCGAACTGTGATCAGGCGTAGGCGATTAGCCGCGGAAGAGCGACAGGATCGACTGCGACGAACCGTTGGCGATCGACAGCGCCTGGACGCCGAGCTGCTGCTGGACCTGCAGGGCCTGCAGACGGGTCGATTCCTTGTTCATGTCGGCATCGACGAGCTGGCCGACACCGCGATCGATGGAGTCCATCAGGTCGGAGGTGAAGGTCTTCTGCAGGTCGATACTGCTCTTGGCGGCGCCGAGCGTGGTGGCCGAGTTGGTCATGTCGGCGAGCGCGGAGTCGATGACGGTCAACATCTGCTGGATCTGCGTATCGCTGGCGGCTTTGCCCGTTGCGGTGTCGAAGATCTTCAAGCTGGCGGCCGAGTACGTGTCGGTGGCCGCTGCAGCAGCGCCCAGGGTCGGAGCCGAGGCCGTGGCGGTGGCCACACCGGTGGTGCCGAGGCGCTGCGTGTCGAGGATGCCCTTCGCCAGGCCCACGGTGGTGCCAGCTTCATACAGCTTGATGCTTTCCACCTTGACGTCGATGGTCGAGATCGAAGCCGCGCCGGCCGCGTCACGGTTGAACGCCGACAGGATCTTCACATCGGCAGCCGTCGTGGCCGTCGCGCCGCTGTTTACGGACAGCATGTTGGTGCCGGAGAAGGTGGCGCCGTCGGCGTAGGACTTCATCTGCGCCTGGAGGGCTGTGATTTCGGTCTGGGTCTTTTCCTTCGAGGCATCGGTCTGGCCGTAAGATGCCAGCAGCTTGGCCTTGATCTGGTTGATGGTCGAGATCGCGCTGTTCATGCCGGTGTAGGCGGTGTCGACCTTCGATGCGCCGAGGCCAAGCGCGTCCGAAACGGTGGACATTGCCGAGTTGTCCGAGCGCATCGTGGTGGCGATCGACCAGTAGGCGGCGTTGTCCGAGGCCTGCGAGACGCGATAGCCGGTCGAGATGCGGGCCTGGGTGTCCTGGAGGGATTTGCTGGTGGCGTTAAGGCTCTGCAGAGCCGTCAACGCGGCGGAGTTCGTCATGATGCTGGACATGGTACTCGTACCTTGATTTTACAGGTGTTTTTTTGACATACCGGGTCTCCCGGTATGACGGTGCGGCATCATGCCAATGATCTTCGAAATCGATCACCCGCCATCTGCGAGCGAATATGCGGGCTAGTCCCTACCAAAGGACTAAACCGGACGGTTAATCGAAAATATATTGCTTGAATTCTGTGCTGGAGACGCGCGATGGCGCCCAGCCGCCAGGGATCAGTTGCCAGCGCTCAGTTGAAGGAGCGCACCAAGCTGCCGACAAGCAGATTCCAGCCGTCGATCAGGACGAAGAACAGGATCTTGAACGGCAGCGACACCACCGTCGGCGGCAGCATCATCATGCCCATCGCCATGGTGATGGTGGCGACGATCAGGTCGATGACCAGGAATGGCAGCACGATCAGAAAGCCGATCTCGAAGCCGCGCCGGATTTCCGAGATCATGAAGGCAGGCACCAGGATGCGCAGGTCGACGGTGTCTCGCGAAACGGTCTGGCCGCGCTCGCGGGCGAGATCGGCGAAGAGGTCGAAATCCTTGTCGCGCACATTGCGCAGCATGAAGGTGCGGAATGGATCCGAAATCTTGTCGAAGGCTACGGTCTGGGTGATCTGGTTGTCCATCAGCGGCTTGACGCCGGTGTTCCAGGCCTGATCGAAGGTCGGCGCCATGACATAGAAGGTCATGAACAGCGACAGTGAAATGAGAATGAGGTTGGCGGGCGTCGACTGCAGGCCGATGCCGGCGCGCAGGATCGAGAAGGCGATGACGAAACGGGTGAAGCTCGTCACCATGATCAGCAAGCCCGGCGCCACCGACAGCACAGTCAGCAGGCCGAACATCTGGATGATGTAGCCGACGGTGGTGCCATCGGCCTTGCCGATGCCACCGAGATCGAGTTGCTGCGCCGCCGCGACGGAGGTGGCGGCGGCGATCATCGCCGTGGCGAGAAGGAACTTTCTCATTCGAGCAGCAATGTCCTGATAAGAATCTGCTTGGCGTGACCCTGGCTGCGGATCGAGGCGCGTTCCTCGAGATCTGCCTTCAGGTGCTGGTAGCCGCTGGCACCCTCGATCTGATGCATCTTCAAGGTGCGCACCAGAGCCAGAAGGTCCTGGTGGATGTCATCCGTCATGGACTGGAGCTGCGGCCCGTCATAGACGACGGACGCTTCCATTCTGATCCAAGTATCGGCAGGCGAGGCGATGTTGGTGGTGATCGGCGCGAGCACGACGAGCGTCGGCCCCACGCCTGGCTCACCGGCAGCGGCGGGCTGTGCGGTCTTGCCTTCGTTCTCAGGCGCGACCGGCACCGACGACGGTGCCCCGACGCCCTTGAGATAGCCGCCGGACATCCAGCCCATGCCGATGGCGGCCGCGGTCACAACCAGCAGCATGACGGCCTGGATGGCAAAGGAGGGACCCTTGCGCGGCTGGACCTGTTCGACGTTTGCCACGGTGTCGTGTTCCCCAATCCTAGAACGGAAGGACCTGGTCGAGAATCTGCTGGCCGTAGGCAGGTTGCTGGACCTCGGTGATGCGGCCGCGCCCGCCGTAGGAGATGCGCGCTTCGGCGATGCGTTCGTAGGGAATGGTGTTCTCGGCGCCGATATCGGCCGGCCGCACGATACCGGCGAGGGTCAACACCCTGAGCTCGGCGTTGACGCGCACTTCTTGCGACCCCGTGATCATCAAATTGCCGTTCGGCAGGACATCGGTGACGATGGCCGCGACATTGAGTTCAAGCGTTTCCGAGCGCTTGATCTCGCCGTCGGCCGTCGTGTCCGTGGTGGAGGTGAGAGCGCCGGCGCCCTTGCCGGCGGTGCTCCACTTGTCCCATTGCGCGCTGAGGTCGTAGCCGAGCTTGCGGTTGGCGGTGCGACTCCTGTCGTTCTGGTTCTTGAAGTTGGCCCTGTCGTTGATCTTGATCTTGACGGTCAGGATGTCGCCCTGCGCCAGCGCCCGCGGGTCGGTGAACAGCCGGCTCTGGCGGTCATCCCACAAGGAGAATTTCCTGACCGGCGCGGGCGGCGTTTGCGGATAGCGATAGAGGGACGAGGTGTTGCCGCCGTCGATGCCGGAGCCGACCGGGGACAAAGCCGGCTCCTTGCCGACCTCCTTCAGGTTGGTTCCGCAACCGGACAGCCCAGCGACCGCGCACAGGACGAGCATCTTGCGGATCATGACGGGTCTACCCTTCGGGCTGCGCTGGCCATGATGCCGGTGAGCGTCGCCGCCGCCTTCTGGTCCATTTCGTTGAGGATGACGCTCGCCTTGCGTGAATCGAGCTTCATCAATATCGCCGCCGCCAGGTCGGCGTTGACGATGGCCAACCGCTCGGCGGCGGCGTCGGGCTTCATGCCGGCATAGATCTGGACGACGCCGTCCTCGGCCCGGGCCAGGAAAACCTCGCGCCGCTTCAGCCAGGTCTCGTATTCGGCCCGCTTCTCCTCCAGCGCCTTCATGCGCTGGTCGATGCCGGCCTGCAGCTGCTTCATCTCTTCCGCCTGCAAGGCATAGCGGCGGTCGCGGGCAGCGTCGGCGATGTTGGAGCAGAAGCGCTCGATCTCGCTTTGATCCGGCGCCTTTTCCCGCGTCAATTGCTGCGGTGGCGCGGCGGCGGGCGCGCCCGGCAGGACCTGGCGAACCGTTTCCTCGCCGCGCGCCGTGCTGCCGGCAAAGGACATGGCGACAACAGCGGCCGCGAACAGGATCGCGGCGGGACGGCGTCTTTCGTGGCGTGAGAGGGAGTGCGTCATCGGCATCGCCTATTGCAGAACCAGGTCGGCCTGCAGGGCGCCGGCCGACTTGATGCCCTGCAGAATGGCAATGATGCCGTCCGGCTGGACGCCGAGACGGTTGAGGCCGGAAACGAGCGTTTCGAGATCCGGCCCGTCAAGCACGGCGACGCGGGCATCTGGCCGGCTGGCTTCGATGGCGGTGAAAGGCTCGACGGCCGTCTCGCCCTTGGAGAAAGGCTCGGGTTGGACGATGCGCGGCGCTTCGGTGATGCGCACGGTGAGCGTGCCGTGGCTTATGGCGACCCGCGAGATCTTGACGTCGTTGCCGATGACGATGGTACCGGTGCGTTCGTCGATGACGACGCGGGCCGGGGTGTCGGATTCGACCACCAGGTTTTCGATTTCGGCATAGAAGCGCGCCGCCGAAACACCCTTCGGCCGTCTGATCTGCACGGTGCGGGCATCGCGCTCGGCCGCAACCCGCGCGCCGAAGCGCTGGCTGGTATAGTCGTTGATGGCGTCGGCGATGCGAATGGCGGTCGAAAAGTCGGGATTGCGCAACTGCAGGGTCAGCGTCGCCTGATCGTCGAATTCGGCCTGGACCGCGCGCTCGACAATGGCCCCGTTCGGCACACGGCCGGACGTCGGCACGCCTTGCGTCAGCTTCTCGGCCTGTCCCTTGGCGGTAAAGCCGGAAACGATCACCGAGCCCTGGCCGACAGCATAGATCTCGCCGTCCGCCGCCTTCAAAGGCGTCATGATCAGCGTGCCGCCGGCGAGCGAGGTGGCGTCGCCCATCGAGGAGACGTCGATGTCGATGCGGGCGCCGGACTGAACGTAGGGCGGCATGTTGGCGGTGACGATGACGGCGGCGACATTCTTGGCGCGTGCGCTGCCGCCTTCGGTGGCGATGCCGAGATTTTCGAGCATGGCGCGGATCGATTGTTCGGTGAACGGCGAGTTGCGCAGGCTGTCGCCCGACCCGGCAAGCCCGATGACCAGGCCGTAGCCGACCAGCTGGTTGTCGCGCGAACTCTGCAGCTGGGCGATATCCTTGATGCGCGAGGCGACCTGGCCCGGCGGCAGCGAACTCGGCCCCGACGAAACCCGGAACATGCGGCTGGTGGTGGCCGGATTGTATTCGGGATCGTCGTAGACGCCGCCATTCTTGGCGGCGAGGTCGCGCTTGGCCTTGGGCGTCAGGCCGTCGGCCAGCGCCGGCTGCAGGCCGAGCACGGCGGCCAGGATAAGGGTAAGTCCGCGCATCATGAAGCGCTGACCTGGATGGTCCCATCCGCCATCACCGTGCCGGACAGGATCTTGCCGCTGTCGACGTTGCGGACTTTGACGAGGTCGCCGGCGGAACCCGGCTGCAACGTCACCGCGGTGGCCGAGATCGTCAGTCCGCCGGCGATGAAGAAGACCTGCACGGACGCACCCTGTTCGACCAGCCAGGCCTCGCGGACGGCGGCGGAGGGAATGTAGCGGCCGGGCAGCAGCGTGCGCTTGGCGACCTTGCCGTCGAGTTCATCGGCCCGCGTGGCGACCGCGTCCGGCTTGTGCTTGCCGGCAACCAGGGTCACGCGCTTGAGCGCGCCAAGCTCGATGGTCTCGCCGGGATAGATGACCCGGTTGGGGATCAACACAACCTCGCCGGCAGGTTGATTGCTGGCGATCTGAGTGGCCGATTGATCTGCCGATTCCTGAGAGAAAGCCGGCATGGCGCCGGCCACCAGCGCAATGACAAGCGCGGCGCGGCGGAATGCGGAGCAGGAGATCGGCATGGCCATCATCCCTACCTGATGTTCTTGGAAACGACCGAGGCCATGTCGTCGGCGGCCTGGATGACCTTGGAGTTCATTTCATAGGCGCGCTGCGCCGAGATCAGCTCGGTGATTTCCTTGACCGGGTCGACGTTCGAGGCCTCGAGATAGCCCTGCTGGATGGTGGCAAAGCCGGGATCGCCCGGCACGCCGACATTCGCCGGGCCGGAAGCCGTGGTTTCCTGGAACAGGTTGTCGCCGAGCGGGGCGAGGCCCGCCTCGTTGGCGAAATTGGCGATCTGAATCTGGCCGAGGTTCTGCAGGTCGGTCTGGCCGTCGATGCGGGCGAAGACCTGGCCCGTCTTGTTGACGATGACCTCGACGGCGTCGGTGGGAACGGTGATTGCCGGAATGACACTGGCGCCGTCGACCGTCACCAGCTGTCCGGTGGCATTGGTGTTGAGGGCGCCGGCGCGGCTGTAGAGCGTGCCGCCGTCGGCGCCTTCGATCTGGAACCAGCCCCTGCCGGTCAGCGCCAGGTCGAAACTGTTGCCGGTGCTGGTCAATTCGCCCTGGGTGTGCACGTTGCGCACGGCTGTCGTCTTGACGCCGAGGCCGATCGAGACGCCCTCCGGTACCAGCGAGGTATTGGAGCGGTTGGGCACGCCCTGCGTGCGGTCGACCTGGTAGAGCAGGTCGGAGAATTCGGCGCGTGCGCGCTTGTAGCCGGTGGTGTTGATGTTGGCGATGTTGTTGGCGATAACTTCCAGGTTTGTCTGCTGGGCATTCATGCCGGTGGCGGCGATGGCGAGTGCTTTCATGGCGGAATTCCTCAGATGCCCATTCGGCTGACTTCGAGATAGGCGGAAACCACCTTGTCGCGGATGGCGACGGCGGTCTGAAGCGCCTGCTGCGCGCTCATCACGGCGTCGACCACCTGACGGGTGTCGGCATCGCCCTTGAGCGCCTGCACCGATACCTGCTCGGCATTCTCCATCGTGTTGACGGTCTTGGAGGCCGCCTGGCTCAGCGCCTCGGCGAAGGAGGTGCCGACATTGCCGCCGGCCGAGGGTGTCGCGCCGCCCTGGAGCAGGCTCGTCACCGCGTCGTCGCCACCGACCGAGGACTTGAACTGAAGGGCTCCGATGCCGCTGATCATTACTGGTTCCTCATCAGGTCGATGGTCATGGAAATCAGATCGCGCGCCTGCTTGACGACCTGGAGATTGGCTTCGTAGGAACGGTTGGCCTCGGTCATGTCGGCCATTTCGATCAGCACGTTGACGTTGGGCATCTTGACATAGCCCTTGTCGTCGGCGGCCTCGTTGCCGGGTTGGAACTCGACGGGAAAGTCACTGGGATCGCGATCGATCGAGTTCACTTCGACCGTCGAGCTGCCGGAGGCCCGGTCGAGCTCGGAGACGAAGCTGATGGTCTTGCGGCGATAGGGATCGGACCCTGGCGTCGTGCCGGTCGACTGGGCGTTGGCCAGGTTTTCCGAAACCACGCGCAAGCGCTCCGATTGGGCGCCGAGGCCGGATGCTGCGACTTTGAGGGCTGCGGCCAGCGCGTCCATGGTCAGCTCTTCACCGCCATCATCATCATCGAATGGAACGCCTTGACGATCGCCGTGTTGAGCTCGAAGGAGCGGCGCACTTCACCGGCCTTCATCAACTGGTCTTCCAGCACCACCGAGTTCTTGGACGGCATGACAACGCCGTCATCTTCCTGCGGCTTGATGGTGAAGCCGGCATTGGTCGCCGCGTTGCCGAGATGGCCGGCCTGCGTGGCCTGCAGCGACACCGCGGTACGGTCGAGCACCTTTTCGAACGGCTCGACATCGTTTGCCGTGTAGCCCGGCGTGTTGGCGTTGGCGATGTTGCCGGCAATGGCGGACTGGCGCACGGCAAGCCATTGCGCTTGCTTGGCGGCGAGGTCGAAAAGGGAAACGGGCTCCATGGGAATCTCCGGGCGGGTTCCCGAAGACTAGGCCGCCAGTCTTGCGCGGACCTTGCGGATGGCCGGACGCCCGAGACGGGGGCGTTACCTGGAGAGTTCGATCACCTGGTCGGTGCTGGTGACCATGACCCATTTGCCGTTGCGCTGCTCGATGGAAGACACCTGGCTGGAGTCGGGCAATATCGAGCCCCGCTGGACGATCCATAGTCCGGCATCGTCCTCGATCATGGCGCGGCCGTTGGCGACATGAACCATGCGGAATTTCGCGGCGTCGGCCGGGAAGGGTTGCTCGTCGGGCGCCGGCGGGGGATTGGCGTCATCCTGCACGGTTCCAGTGGCAAACAGATCGAGATTGGCCGCCGGAACGTCCTTTACCGTCAGCGGTGCGCTGCGTTCAGCGACCACGCCGCCGCCCGCCCGTCCCGAATTGGTGCCGGTGCCGCCGAACTTGATCGCCTGGACGCCAAACTGTTCCTGGTTGAAGAAGATGTACCAGGGGAACAGGGCGCAGATCAGCCCTAACGTGAGGCCGAGCGCAGCAACGACGAAATCGCTGCGTCGGTCGGACTGTTTTTTTAGCCTGGGAAACTGTGCCTTCGGCGGTTGCGGCCATTCAGTGCGGGGGAACAAGCCTTCGATCAGCGAGTCACGGCTGGCTTGCGTCATCTCGCCAGCCTGTGCCTGGGGATCCTTGGGCAGAGCGACCTCAGCAGCCTTGGACCGAACAGGTTCGGCTGTGGCAACCCTCGGCAGGATTGGCTTGGCAGCCCTGGGCAGGATTGGCTTGGCGGCCCGGGCTAAAACAGCCTCGGCTTTCGCAGCTATGGCGCGGGCAGCCTTTGCCTTGGCAAGTCTGGCTTCGTCAGCCCTGGCTTGCTCCTTAGCGTTGGCCTCCGCGATCATCTCGCGCAGGATGCGCTCGGTGTACTGGCGTTCAGTCTCCTGCATCGGCATTCAGCTTACCCTTGAGGTGACGGGCGAGATCGGAGAACGGTTCGGCGGACGGACGGTCCTTGGGCGATTGCGTCAGCGCCTCGTAGATCAGCGGCACCTGGCGCACCGCAATATCGAGCTCGGCGTCGACGCCGCCCTGATAGGCGCCCAGCAAACGGATGTCGCGCGTGTCCTCGAAGCGGGCGATCATCGACTTCAGCCTTGTCACCAGCGCGCGCTGTTCGGCGCTCCAGGCCTTGCCGGCAAGACGCGATATGGACGACAGCGGATTGACCGGCGGATAGCGGCCCTGTTCGGCGATCGCACGGTCGAGCACGACATGGCCGTCAAGGATGCCGCGCACGGAGTCGGCGACCGGGTCGTTGTGGTCGTCGCCGTCGACCAGCACGGAAATGATGGCGGTGATCGATCCCCTGCCTTCAACGCCGGGGCCTTCAGCGCCCGGCCCCGCGCGCTCGAGCAGCTTGGGCAGTTCGGTGAACACCGAGGCCGGATAGCCGCGGGCGACCGGCGGCTCGCCGGTTCCCGTCGCCACCTCGCGCAAGGCATGGGCGAAGCGGGTGATCGAATCCAGCACCAGAAGCACGCGGTGGCCCTGGTCGCGAAAATGCTCGGCGACGCGCATGGCGGTGTCCGGCGCACGCCGGCGCATCATGGCGCTCTCGTCGCTGGTGGCGACTACGGCGACGGTCTTGGCCATGCTGTCGCCGATCGTGTCCTCGAGGAATTCACGGACTTCGCGGCCGCGTTCGCCGATCAGCGCAACGACCACGGTGTCGAAGGCGTCGGCGCCGGCAAGCATGGCGAGCAGCGTCGACTTGCCGACGCCGGAGCCGGCAAAGACACCGAGGCGCTGGCCGAAACAAAGCGGCGTGAAGATGTCGATGACCTTGACGCCGGTCATGAAGGCGGTGCCGACGCGCTGCCGCGCCATGGCGCCGGGCGTCGTCTGGGCGCCGTTCGGCGCGTCGTCACCCCTGACGAGTGACGGGCCGGCATCGATCGCCCTGGTGAGCGCGTCGATGGTGCGGCCGCGCCACGAGGCATGCGGCGCCACCGCGAGCGGACCGCGGCGGAACACGGCATCGCCGATGCCGGCATCGGCGCTGCGTTCGAAGGGTGCCACGACGACCTCGTCACGACTGATCTTGACGATCTCGCCACGGCGCGCGCCGGCATGGCCGCGTTGTTCGACGATGTCGCCCAGCCTGGCGAAGTCGGAAAGGCCGCGCACCTTGTAGTGCGTGGACGTGACTTCGACGACGCGGCCGCCGCGCTTGAGCAGCGCCTCGGTGCCGGCGAAACGCCGCCATACCCGTTCCAGCGTGGCAAGCCGGTCTTCCGGAGCCGGCTGGAGCTGTCTTTCGGGTGTGCGGAGCGATGGCTGGTCGAGCGACATGGACTATTTCGAGCCGAGCGTCTTGATCGCCTCGTCGGTGGAGGAGTCGGTCTGCCGCATCAAGGCCGCCGTGTTCTCGAACGCGCGCTGCACCTGGATCAGCCGGGTGATCTCCAGCACCGGATTGACGTTGGATTCTTCGAGAAAGCCCTGGGCGATGCCGGTATCGGAGCGATCGGTGACCGGCTCCGGCGTGCGCGCGGGAATGATGCCTGAATTGCCATAGCGGACGAAATTCTCGCCGGGATCGAAATCGTAGAGGCCGATGGAGCCGACAAGCTGGTCGTTCTGGCGCAGCGAACCGTCGGCGCCGGCCTTGGGCGGACCGTTGCGGGGGTCGAGCTGGATCGGCGCTCCGCCGGCGTCGAGCACCGGGTGGCCCTCGATCGACATCAGCTCGCCATTCTCGTTCATCGAAAAGCGCCCGTCGCGGGTCATGACGGTGCCGACCGGCGTATCGATGGCGAACCAGGCATCGCCCTGGACGGCGAAATCGAACGGATTTCCGGTCTCGGTCAAGGCGCCGTGCGCGCCGGAAAGATAGGTCTTGCCCGAAGACGCGAAGGATACCGACTTCGGCCCGGTGCCGGTGACGACATCCTCGAATTTCACGCCGGTGGCGCGAAAGCCGATCGTCGAGGCATTGGCGACGTTGTCGGCGATCGTGTCGAGGCGGCGCTCGAGCGCGATCTGCGAGGAAAGGGCGACGTACAGGCTGTCCCGCATGATGGTCTCAGAACCTCAATTTCTGCATGGCCATCATCAGGTCGGTGGAGATGCCGACCGTGATCGGCTGGGCAAACAGCACGCTGGCCGAGCTGACCGCCGATGAGGTCGGGTTGTTTATCTCGTACATGCTGGTGAATCGGGTCAGGAACTTGCCGAGCTTGTCAGGGTCGGAGAAATCCGAGATATCGAGTTTCTGCTCGAACAGCTGCGCCTGTTTGTCGATGTTGGCGGTGGCGAAGGAATCGGGCAGCCCAAGCGCGGTGCGCACGACGCTGGCAAGGGCAGTGTCGGCCAGCACGTCGTACCAGCTGGTGATAGTCGGCGCCTTGCGATCGAAATAAAGCGCCAGCCGCACGCCCTGGTTGGTGTTGCCGGCATCCTCTTCGAGCGTCTGGCGCATGTACTTGTCGACGGTCGGCTGCTGCGCCGAAACGATGGTGGTGGCGTTCTCGCCATTGGCTTCGAAATTGAAGGCCGAGGCCAGCGCGGCGTAGGTCTTGTCCGTCATCTTGTTGGCGACGCTGTCGGGGTCGCGGACGCCGCCCTGCAGAACCCGCTTGATGAGATCCTTGTCCTGCGTCGCCGCATCGAGGCCGAATGACGCCAGCGCGTAGGTGTAGAGCCGGTTGTTCGACATCAGGTCGTCGATCGACTTCACCTTGGTGATGTTGGCGAGATAATATGTCGTCTCGCCCTTCACATAGGCGGAGTTCGGATCAAGGCCAGCGATTGCCGCCTGCGTGGCGTAGTTCTTGGTCACCATCTGCTGCGTCTTGTTGTAGATGGTCGCATCGGCGCCGTTGGCGGCGAAGTTGAAGGCGCTGACAAACTCGGCGTAGCGCTTGTCGGTCAGCTTGTTGGCGAAGCTGTTGGGATCGGAGACGCCTTCTTTCAACGCCTTGACCATGAAGGCCTTGGCGTAGTCCATGTCCTCGAGCCCGTAGGCCTTCATGGCATATTTGAACAACCGGTCATTGTTGACGAAATCGTCGATCGATTTCACCTTGGTGATGTTGGCGAGATAATATTTGGTATCGCGGTCGACCACGGGCTGCTGCTCGATCCTGTCGAGCGATTTCGAGATGTCCTTGGTAATGAGCTGGTAGCTGGTAAAGGTATTAAGCAAAGACGTGCCTCCGGCCGAAGCTATGCCGGCACAATACCCACACTTCCTTGCGCGAAACTGAATCGGATCCAGCGGCCTCGATTCAAGCCTCACACAAGGCACGGGGGCTATCCCTTGCTTCCGATGTGAAATGCGGAAGGACCTGTTGTGGGCATTCTGATTGGACTGGTGGTAACGCTCGGCTGCGTGCTTGGCGGCTTCATGGCGATGGGCGGCCATCTTCATGTGCTGGTCCAGCCTTGGGAAGCCGTGGTCATCTGCGGCGCCGCGTTCGGCACGTTTCTGGTCGCCAATCCAATGAAGACGGTCAAGGATACCGGCAAGGCCATCCTCGAGGCGTTCAAGCAGGCGGTGCCGAAGGAACAGAACTACCTCGAAACGCTCGGCGTGCTGCACAGCCTGATGCGCGAGCTGCGCTCGAAATCGCGCAGCGAGGTCGAGGCGCATATCGACAACCCCGAGGAATCAGCGATCTTCCAGGCCTTTCCGACCGTGCTCAAGAATCACGATTTGATGAATTTCATCTGCGATTACTGCCGCATCATCATCATCGGCAATGCCCGCTCGCACGAGATCGAGGCACTGATGGACGAGGAAATCCAGACCATCAAGTCCGACAAGATGAAGGCCTATCACGCAATGGTGGCGGTCGGCGACGGCCTGCCTGCGCTCGGCATCGTCGCCGCCGTGCTTGGCGTGGTCAAGGCGATGGGCGCGCTCGACCAGTCGCCCGAGATCCTCGGCGGCCTGATTGGCGCGGCCCTGGTCGGCACCTTCCTCGGCATCTTCCTGTCCTATGCGGTGGTCGGGCCGGTCGCCACCAAGATCAAGACCGTGCGCGAGAAGAACAACCGCCTCTACATCATCGTCAAGCAGACGCTGCTGGCCTACATGAACGGCGCACTGCCGCAGGTGGCGATCGAGTTCGGCCGCAAGACCATCTCGTCCTATGAGCGGCCGACGATCGACGCCGTCGAGCAGAGCACGATGAACACCGGCACCACCGAGAAGAAGGCCGCCTGAACGATGCGCCAGAGATCGGTCCCAGCATTGTCATGACAAGTCCGGGAAGCCCCTCGGAAGCCCGCTCGCTGATCATCGAGCGTCTGGTCGGCGACAGCGGCGAGGCCGCCCAGGTCATCGGCACCGGCCGGGGCATGGCCGAGCGCGCCGCGCCGCTGCTGCAGAAGAGCCTGACCAGTGAGCTTGGCGTTCCGGTCACCGTCGATCTCAGGGCCGTCGAGATCAGCCGCGTCGCGGAGGCGCGCTCGCATGCCGGCGATACGTTTGCCATGACCATCGTCGCATCAGCGACGTCGTCCGATGCCATGACCGTGGTGATCGATGCGCCGGCGATCGCGATCACGGTCTGTACGCTGTTCGGCGGCGACCCGGAGATGCCGGCATCGCCGATCGAGCGCGATCTGTCGCAGATCGAGGTCGATGTCTCGACCATGGTGTTCCAGCAGGTCGCACAGGCCCTGAACGGATCCGGACGGCGCTCGCTCGATCTGCGCCTGCCCGTGCCGCGGGCGATGTCGGGCACCGAAGCCAAACGGCACGTGCTGCGCGACGGCGCCGCAGTCCGCATCGTCTTTGGCATCTCGACGCCGGCAGATAGCGGCACCGTCACGGTGACGATGCCGCAGCGTATCGTGCTGGCCAGCCGCGATAGCGCCGCCAGTGTCAGCCAGGACGACCACAGCGCCAGCTGGCGCGCGCGCTTTTCGGAAGAGGTGATGCGCTCCACTGTGGCACTCGAAGCCACCATGCCGCTTGCACGACTGACGCTCGGCGACCTTGCCGATTTCGAAATCGGCCAGGTCATCGAATTCGAGGAAACGGCACAGTCGCAGGCGCGTCTCAGCGCGCGCGGCAAGACGCTGTTCGTATGCGAGTTCGGCAAACTGGGTCAGAATTACACCGTCCGAATCAGGCATCCCTACGATGCCGGGCAGGACTTTATCGACGGGCTGATGCCGGCTGCCGCCGGACGCGCCTGAGCATTTGGAGACGATTCATGGCCCAGACCAAGGCGGAAGCCGACCTCGACCAGCCCGACGAGCAGCTCGACCGTGCCATCGAAGAATTGCGCGGGGTCCTGCATGAAGAGGAGCAGCGCCCGGATGCGGCGTTCCGGGCCGCTTCATCAGCCAATTCAAGCGTCATCATGAACATCCCCGTCGATGTCCAGATCATCCTCGGCAGCACCGAGATGCCGGTCTCCGACCTGATGGCGCTGCAGAAAGGGTCGACGGTGGCGCTCAACCGCCGCATCGGCGAACCCGTCGACGTCGTGGTCAACGGCCGCAAGATCGCGCGCGGCGAGATCACCGTGCTGGAAAGCGATCCGTCGCGCTTCGGCATCAGGCTGACCGAAATCATCGCCGGCACGAAGGGCGCCTAGACATGGATTGCGGGGCTTGCCGGTGGCAGCGGAGGCGAGAGGCATGACGACGCCGGTGACCTTGACCCGCGCGCAAAAGGCGGCCGCCATTTTGGTGGCGATGGGCAAGCCGTCGGCCAGCCGTCTCTTGAAATTCTTCAAGCAGGAAGAGTTGAAGGCGCTGATCGAGGGCGCCCGGCTGCTGCGGACCATTCCGCAAAGCGATCTCGAGCGCATCGTCGCCGAGTTCGAGGCCGAGTTCACCGAAGGGGCGGGACTGCTCGATTCCGCTGACAGGATGGACACCATCCTCAATGAATCGCTCTCGCCCGAAGAGATGAGCGCGATCATGGGCGACAAAAGATTCGAGGTCGCGCCGGAGGGCCCGCCACCGATCTGGCCCGAGCTCGAAAAGCTCGAACCGGCGCGGCTTGGCGCCTTCCTGGCCGGCGAACATCCGCAGACCGCGGCCATGGTGCTGTCGAAACTGGCGCCGCAAACGGCGGCGAGCGTGCTGCTGACGTTGACCAAGCCGACGCGCGGCGAAATCATCAAGCGCATGGTGACGATGGCCAATGTTCCGGACGCCGCCGCCAGGATCGTCGAAAACCGGCTGCGCGCCAGCGTGCTGACGGAAACGTCGACCAAGGACACTTCGGCCGGGCAGGCGCGCGTCGCCAGCGTTCTCAACGAACTGGACAAGCCGCTGCTCGAGGAGGTCATGCAGGATCTGGAAGCCGCCGGCACGCCCGATCTCGACGGCGTCCGGGCTCGCCTGTTCGCCTTCGACGATTTGCCGCTGCTGACCCAGAAAGCGCGGGTGCTGCTGTTCGACGGGCTGTCGACCGAACTGGTCACGCTGGCCTTGCGCGGCACTTCGGCGGCACTTGCCGAGGCGGCGCTGTCGGCGATCGGCGCGCGGTCGCGGCGCATGATCGAAGCCGAACTCGGACAAGGGTCGGAGGGCGTTGCCCTTGCCGACATCATGGCAGCGCGCAAGTCGATCGTGACGACGACGATCCGGCTGTCGCGCGAAGGCGCCTTCGAACTTCCCTCGACCCAGAACGCCGCCTAAGACCGCGATATGGCTGACGCGGTCGACAAGGATTCGAAAACCGAAGAGGCGACGGAAAAGAAGATCCGCGACACCATCGAACAGGGCAAGCTGCCCCATTCGCGGGAAACGGCGTTGCTGGCATCCTTCGTCGCCATACTGGTGTTCACCGTCTTCTACGCCAAGGACGCCATCATCGATCTCGGCATGTTTCTGTCGATGTTCCTGGAGAAGCCGGAAGCCTGGCCGATGGACACCGAGACCGACGTCATCGCGCTCTACAAGATCGTCCTGCTGGAGGTGGGCCGCGCCATCGTCAGCCTGCTGGTGCTGCTGAGCGTTGCCGGTGTCGGCGCCTCGGTGTTCCAGAACATGCCGCAATTCGTCGGCGAGCGGATCCGGCCGCAACTGTCGCGCATCTCGATTGCCAAGGGCTGGAACAGGCTGTTCGGCATTCAGGGTTGGGTCGAATTCCTGAAGGCGCTCGGCAAGGTCGGTTTCGCCATCGTCGTGCTGAGCTTCACGCTGTCGGAAGACCATCGCAAGCTGCTCGCCGGCATGATCACCAATCCGGTTGCCTTCGGCCTCGTCATCCGTGGCATCGCCGTCGACATCCTGGTGGCGATCGTCTTCGTCATGGGGCTGATCGCGGCGGTTGATATCGTCTGGTCGCGCTTCCACTGGAAGCAGGACCTGCGCATGAGCAAGCAGGAGGTCAAGGACGAGTTCAAGCAGTCCGAGGGTGACCCGATCGTCAAGTCGCGGCTGCGCTCGCTGGCGCGCGACCGGGCCCGCAAACGGATGATGACGGCGGTGCCGCGCGCGACGCTGATCATCGCCAACCCGACCCACTTCTCGATTGCGCTGAAATATGTGCGTGACGAGGATTCGGCGCCGATCGTGCTGGCCAAGGGGCAGGATCTGGTGGCGCTGAAAATCCGCGAGATCGCGCGGGAATACAACATCCCGATCTTCGAGGACGTGGCGCTCGCCCGCTCCATGTACAAGCAAGTTTCGGTCGATAATGTGATCCCGTCGCAATTCTATCAGGCCGTCGCCGAACTGGTGCGGGTCGTCTACTCGAAAAAGGCAGAGCGCAGACAGATTTCATGAACCGGCAACCGCACGCAACCTCCCGCGAGATCATCGTCGCCAGCGCCATTGAGCAAGTGGTGGGGGAACTCCGACTGATCGATGTCGCCGACTATATCGCCTTCATCCGGCTGGAGCATTTCGCCTGCCTGTCGGATCTGGTCGATTCGGCGGTGGAGCTGTTCTTCATGCCGGGCACGCTGCGGCTCGGCCATGGCGGCGAGGCGCATGTCGACTGGAGCGGCAGCCCGCGCATCGTGCTCGATCTGGAGTTGAGGCCGCCGGGTGTCACCGTCTATTTCCAGCTGACGCTGAGCGAGCTCGGTGCTTCGGTGGTGGTCAACTATGTCTCGTTCGAGAAGCCGGGCGAGGACCCTGAGCACAACACGGCCCTGCTCGAGGCGGTGATCGAACAGGCGCGCATCCGCAAGGTCGAGCCGCTGGCCTTTCGCTGAACATCGGCCGCTTCCGAGCCGCGGCTGAAAGACCCACGAATTTGCCCTATTCAATAAGTCCCAGCCGCAATGCCTTGGCCACCGCCTGGTTGCGGTTGACCGCGTTGAGCTTCTGGGTGGATTGGGTCAGGTACTGATTGGCGGTGTGGACCGAAAGCTTCAGCAGCCGTGCGATCTCCTCGCTGGTGTTGCCATTGGCGGTCAGCTTCAGGCATTCGAGCTCGCGCTTGGAAATCGCGCGCATGCGGCCGGTATCGCTTGGGCGCATGAGGGCGACAGCGGCGAACAGTGAAAAGCAGCGGGCATGAATCTCGTAGAGTGCGTCCTGCGGCAGGACGATCTCGGAGCCCAGGAAGACGACAAGGCCGCATTGCCCACGCTCGGCATGGACGGGGAAGGCGATGCCGCTGGTGCCAGGCGCCAGCGGCGCCATCTGCTCGGTCCAGGCGAGATTGCCGAACGTCTCCGCCATGGCGGCGATGCCGTCATCGGTCCACCAGCGCGGTTCCGTCGAGTTGCGGGTGTGGCGCACGATTTCCTCGCCATTGGCGCCTGAAATGAACTTGGTCGCCACCGCAACGCCGGGATAGTCGGAATCGAGGCAAGGCACGAGCCGTGCCCGTTCGGCCGACGGGCTGACGAAGAACAGGCCGAAGGCCGAGGCGTTGATGTCGACGGCGATCCAGCGGCAGCGGCGCACGGCGTCTGGAATGGTGACGGCGTGATGGGTCTCGGAGCCGAGCGAGAAGGCGCCGAACGGGTTACGCTGCTCGTTGAAAAGGGCTTCGGCAGCCTCCTTGATATCGGCCTGTTTCAAATGATGCCGCTCCTGATCGCCGTGGCGATGGCCATCGCGCGGTTGCTGGCCGCGAATTTCTGGATGGCGTGGGTGATGTAGCTGTTGACGGTGTTGGAAGAGACGCCAAGGATGACGGCGACCTCGTCGGTGGTCTTGCCTTCTGAGACCCAGAACAGGCATTCGCGCTCGCGGTCCGACAGCGGATCCTGCATGGCGGCGGCGGCAATCAGCTGAGGGATGTGCGAAAGCGCGTAGCAGCATTTCAGCTGCGCCCTCATCAGCGCCGGCTGGTCGATGCTGCCGGCGGTCGCCGCCGAAAACAGAGCAAACAGGCGCTGCCGGCCGACATTCAGCTTGAGCGAATAGACCTCCGCATGACCGAGCACATCGAGAAGGCGGGCCTCCTCGCCGGTGATCAACCCGTCTGTATCGGGCGCCTGCGATGCCACCAGCGGTCTCGGGCGAATACCGGGCGCGACGGTGAGCGCGCCTTGTGCAAGCCCGGCGATCAGCCGCTTGCCGATCAGCTCGATGGCGTCGAAAATCCAGTTGGACGAAACGATGCGCGCATCGTTGCGGTCCTGGTCGTGGACAATAGCGACCAGCATGTAGCTGTCGGCGCCGATCTCGGCGGTCAGCTGCATGAAAAAGCTTGTGAGATCACCGCGCGACTTCAGGCGCGAGCCCAATGTATCGGATTGAAGAAGCGCGGCGGGACTGCTCATTCTTGTTGCTTTTGGCCGGAATCGTTTCTGCTGTCCGGATGCTGGGTGCCAGCCGCCGAACCCGAATACGCATTACTTTGACGAAGACACACGCTTGGCGCAGGGCTGCGCCAACCAGATCCGAATCCATTCAGGGAACGCGAAGCCGTCCGCGTCTGGTGCCGGAAAACTCCGGAACAAGAGACTTTGGGTGGTTGCCGCGCCCCCCAAGGACCGGCTGATTCGGGTCTAATCTACCCGCAGTTGAATCTGACATCAAACGCGATTTGACAAAATCGAATCCGGTGGACTCGCATGCGACTCAGAGGCGGACTCCCAAGCCCTTTCACCGCCCGTGGGTCACGGAAACGCCGACACGAAAAAGCCAGACGTTGTTGCTAAGTTCCCGTATCGAGGGCGAATCGATTCCGATAGGTTTTCGACGACCGGCAGGGATGGGCATCCCTTCGGTCCGACTGGGCGAGCGCTCTATTCGCGGCCATCGGCATGGGGGTCGATCATGAAGCGGGTTTTCCTGGCGTTCACGGTGATGCTTGCGGTCTTGAACGGTGCGTGGGCGGCAGCCCCCGCGCAAATCCACGCCGATTGATCGGTTCAATGCGCGGCCGCCGGCCGGGCGCAAATCTTGGCACTGTTGGGTTTCGGGGGAAACAATGAGCGATTCATTTCGGGAAGTTACATCCGTCTCGTGGTTCGGGCGGATCAAGCGCGCGGTCGGTGGGGTCATCTTCGGCCTGCTTTTGATCGTGCTGATGGTGATCGGGCTGTTCTGGAACGAGGGCCGCGCGGTGCAGACGGCACGCTCGCTCGCTGAAGGGGCTGGCGCCGTGGTCTCTGTCAGCGACAGCGTCGACAGCGCCAATGATGGCAGGCTGGTGCATGTCAGCGGGCCGGTGACGGCGGACAGCGGTCTGTCCGATCCGGACTTCGGTATCGCGGCGCAAGGGCTGCGTCTGTCGCGCGACGTCGAGATGTATCAGTGGAAGGAAGAGTCCAAATCCGAGACCACCAAGAAGCTTGGCGGCGGCGAAGAGACGGTCACCACCTACAGCTATTCGAAGGTGTGGGACGACAGCCAGATCAACTCGTCGGATTTCAAGAAGCCGGACGGTCACCAGAATCCGCCGATGGCGATCCACAGCCGGACCTTCCAGATCCCGGAAGGCAAGCTCAGTGCTTTCACGCTCGATCAGCCGGTGCTCGATCGTATCGAGGGTGACAAGGATTATTCGCTGTCGGCCAGTCAGTCAGCCGCGATCAAGGCCGCGTACACCGGCAGCAGGCCGCTGAGCATCGTCGACGGCAAGATCTATCTCGGCGTCGACACGACGACAGCGGCGCTGGGCGACTACCGCATCGGCTACGAACTGGCGCCGCTCGGCGTGGTCAGCATCGTGGCGCGCCAGGCCGGCAGCCGGTTCGAACCCTACCAGACGGTGGCAGGCGACGAATTGCTGATGGTCGACACCGGCACTGTCCCGGCCGACAAGATGTTTGCCGAAGCGGTCAGCGCAAACACGCTGATCACCTGGCTGCTGCGCGCTGCCGGCCTGCTGTTGCTGACGATCGGCTTTGCCCTGTTCCTCAGCCCGATCGGCGTGATCCTCGACGTCATTCCGTTCCTTGGCAGCATGGCGCGGATGGGGACCGGCATCATCGCCTTCTTCCTGGCGATTCTGGTCGGCACGACGACGATCGCCATAGCCTGGTTCTGGTATCGGCCGGTTCTGGCGGCGGGCATCCTGGCCGCCGGCGTCATCGCAGCGGCGGCGGTCTACTATTTCGGCCGCTCACGCAAGGCAGCCGCACCAGCGGTCGTGCCGAGCACCGGCACCGCAACCTGATCGCGAGACCGGGCAGCAACGCCGCCCGGTCCCTGGTTTTGCTTCTGCTGTCGTTGCCCCAAAAACGCTGACGCCTTTGGGGCGACGGCATTTACCTGCCTTCGAAACCGGTCAGCACGCCGACGGCATTGACGCCGATCTCCTCGACGGCATAGCCGCCTTCCATGACGAACAGCGTCGGCAGGCCGAGCCTGGCGATGCGGCGGCCGATCTTGGGATAGTCGGATGTCTTCAGCTTGAACTGGCTGATCGGGTCCTTCTCGAAAGTGTCGACGCCGAGCGAGACGACGACGACGTCCGGCGCGTAAGCGGCAAGCCTGGCGCAGGCATCTTCAAGCGAGGCATTCCAGGCGTCCCAGCCGGTGCCGAACGGCATCGGATAGTTGATGTTGAAGCCTTCGCCGGCGCCCGAACCGCGTTCGTCGGCATGGCCGAGGAAAAAGGGATATTCGTCCATCGGATCGCCATGCAGATTGAGGACCTGCACGTCGGCGCGATCATAGAAAATCTCCTGCGTGCCGTTGCCATGATGGTAGTCGACATCGAGGATGGACACACGGCTGGCGCCCTGGTCGAGGAACCATTGCGTGGCGACGGCGGCGTTGTTGATGAAGCAATAGCCGCCCATGAATCCGGCTCCCGCATGATGGCCGGGCGGGCGGCAGAGCGCGAAGGCGGATGCCTCGCCGCCCTTGACCAGACCGGCGGCGGTCAGCGCCACGTCATAGGACGACTTGATCGCGGCCCATGTGCCTTCGACGAAGGTGGCGCCGGCATCGAAAGAATAGTAACCGAGCAGGGCGTCGATACGCTTTGGCGGCACGTCGCCGCGCAGGCCGCGCGTCGGCCATGTGAAGGGCATCGCCGAGCCCTTGAAACCGGCTTCTACCCATTGCGGCCAGACCGTCGGCAGGAAGTCGATGTAGTCGGCCTTGTGGATCCGCTTGGCGGCGGCAAGATCGTGCTCGAGCGGCAGGACGATCGGGCCCAGCTTCTCGCTTTCGACCCGCGCCTTGATGAATTCGGCCCGCGAGGGCATTTCGAAACCCGGCACGATCGCGGCGGTGACCAGTTCCATCTGGCCGGCATGGCCAGCATGAAGCGGCGAATAGACAGTCTTCATGAAATTCCTCTCGAAATGCGAAATCAGTCAAGGTTGAGATAGGGGCTCACCAGGGCGAGCCACATGGTTTCCACATCGTCCTCGATGAGGTTGTATGTCCTGCGATCCCTCTTCAGTCCGACCAGCCGGCAGGCGTGCCCGACCTCCATCATCACAAGGCCGAGCCGTTTGGCGATCTTGTCTTCGAGAACAGGATTCACATGCCGCAGCCAGGCGGCGTAAAGCGCGATGATCTGCTCGTCATATTCGTCCTGGATAGGCCTGAGATCGGCATTGCCTGAAATGGCCTCGATCACCGGCATCAGGGTCGCGTTCTCGAGATAGATACTGGACGTGTCGATAAAGAGCTTGCGCACTTCGCGCCGGAATTCTTCGCGGTTGGTGGGCCGGGGGACCTTGATGCGCTTCTCGATCACTTCGGGAAAGGAGGACAGCCAGCGCCGGGCGAGGTCCAGAAGAATGGCTTCCTTGTTGGGGAAGTATTGGTAGACCGAACCGACCGACAGGCCTGCGCGCTGCGCAATGGCGAGCGTCGTCGGCGTCTTGGTTCCTTGCTCCCGCGTCAGGATCAGCGCCGCGTCGAGAATCCGGTCGACCACCTTGCTCGACCGTTGTTGGCGCGGCTGCTTGCGCGGTTCGAGCGCTATCCTGGTTTTGCGGTCGAGACTGCGCTTCACTGCTGATGTCCCCGTTCCCCGCCCGGTCCCAACACACGGGGAGGGTGCTGTCCACAATACATTCCAAATTCCGCATGTTGACAAACGCGAATAAACAGTCGCATTCTTTATCCACGCTGTCTTCAGGGATAACAAGGGGAATTTCGAAGACAGCATGCTGGCATCGTTTTTTGTCCGTAGCGCCGCTCCAGTGGAGTGGCCGCTCGTGGGCACAGGGTTGTCAGTCTCAGTCAGTCGTCAAAAGCGCGGAGTCGCGATGTCTGTCACGGGTGCGGGTCATAATGCTGATCTGATCGTTATCAATGGTCGCGTGCTGACCATGGACGATGACAATCCCGTCACAGAGGCTGTTGCCGTCAAGGACGGCGCCATCATCGCCATCGGCAGCCGCGCCTCCATCGAAGAGCTCAAGGGACCGGCCACCAAGATCATCGACGCCAAGGGCGGTTCGGTGATCCCGGGCTTCATCGAAGCCCATATGCATCTGTTTTCAGGCGGGGCTGAGCTTGCCCACCTCCAGCTCACGGGTATTCACGGGTTCGAGGCGCTGCAAAAGGCGATCCGCGACTATGAGCCAACCCAGCCGGATGCGAAAATGCTGGTCGGGCAGGGCGTCGACTACACGGTGCTCGGCAGCGAGCGGGTGACACGCCACCATCTCGACGCCATTTTGCCCGATCGCCCCTTCTGCATGGCGGCGCCCGATCATCATACCATGTGGGCCAACACCAAGGCGCTGGAAATGGCCGGCATCCTGCATGGGCGCACGCTCGGCCCGGGCAACGAGATCGTCATGGGCGATGATGGCCTGGCCGGCGGCGAATTGCGCGAGGGCGAAGCGTTCGGTCCGGTGCTTGACCTTGCCGGCGAAAGCCGGGTGCGGCTGGGCCTGGCCACCGGCGGCGAGCCGGATCCGATGCCGACCGCGGCCGAGCGGGCCGCCGACCGCGATATCATGCGGCGCGGGCTTGCCTGGTGCGCGCGCCATGGCATCACCTCGATCCAGAACATGGACGGCAATCTCTATCAGCTCGAGCTGCTGGCCGAGATCGAAGCCGAGGAAGGGCTGCTCTGCCGCGTGCAGATACCGTTCCACTACAAGAATTTCATGACGCTCGACATGCTCGACAAGGCGTCCGACATGGCCGAGCGCTACAACAGCGAGTGGCTGTCATCGGGCATGGTCAAGGTGTTCTACGACGGCGTGCTGGATTCCTGGACCGCGGTCATGGTCGAGCCCTATGCCGACCGTCCGGACTGGGTGGGCGAGCCGCTGTTCACGCCGCAACAATTCATCGATCTGGCTGTCGCCGTCGACAGACGCGGGCTGCAGATCGCCGTGCATTCGATCGGCGACGGCGCCGTGCGCGCGGTGCTCGACGGTTACGAAGCGGCGCAGAAGGCCAATGGCAAGCGCGACAGCCGCCACCGGGTTGAGCACATCGAGGTCACCACCACCGCCGACGTTCCGCGTTTTGCCGAACTCGGCGTCATCGCTTCCATGCAGCCGCCGCACCCGCCTGGCGCCATGGATTTTCCGCTGGAGCCGACCGTATCGCGCATCGGGCCGGCGCGGTGGCCGTTGAGCTATGCCTGGCGGACCTTGAAGGATGCCGGCGCGCGCGTGGTCTTCGCGTCGGATTGGCCGGTGTCGCCGATCGATCCGATCCTGGGCATCCAGGCGGCAGTGTTGCGCAAACCGTGGGCAGAAGGCGACCCGGACCAGAGTTTCTCGCTGCATGAATCCCTCGCCGGCTACACCGTCGAAGGCGCCTATGCCGAATTCGCCGAGCACCACAAGGGCATGCTGAAGTCTGGCTATATGGCGGATCTGGTGGTGCTCTCGGCCGATATCGAGGCGACCGCGCCGGAGGCTTTGCACAAGGTGCATCCGGTAACGACGATCTGTGGTGGCAAGATCACCTATCAGGCCTGACTGTGGCATGAGGCTTGCTAGCCAAATTACGAATTGAACTGTGATTCAGTGCCGGGCTTGCCAACATACCGGCCTTGTGTTCACATCGAACAGGGGAAAATTCCGCCAGCAAGAGCGGGGTCAACAGTGAGGCGTAATCGTGCCGGACAAACCGGATCGGAATGCGATTGAAGTTGTCAAAGTAAGCAAAATTTTCGGATCAGGAGAGGGGCAAGTCGCTGCCCTCGACACGGTCTCAGTATCCATCCGCGAAAACGAGTTCTTTACGCTGCTCGGCCCGTCGGGCTGCGGAAAGACGACGTTGCTGCGGTTGATTGCCGGCTTCGACTTTCCAACCGCCGGCGAAATCCTGCTCTATGGCCAGGACATCGCGCCGCTGCCGCCCTTCAAGCGGCCGGTCAACACCGTCTTCCAGTCCTATGCGCTGTTTCCGCACATGACGGTGGCCGAGAATATCGGCTTTGGCCTGGAGATGCTGGGCAAGCCAAAGGCCGAGATCAAGGCGCGTGTCGACGCGATGTTGAAGCTGGTCAAGATGGAAGCGCTCAGCGCGCGCCGCACCAGCCAGATCTCCGGCGGCCAGCAGCAGCGTGTGGCGCTGGCAAGGGCGCTCGCTCCGCAGCCGAAAGTGCTGCTGCTCGACGAGCCGTTGTCGGCGCTCGACTACAAGCTGCGTAAGGAAATGCAGATCGAACTGAAGCGGCTGCAGCACGAGACCGGCATCACCTTCATCTTCGTCACCCATGACCAGGAGGAAGCGCTGACGATGTCGGACCGCATCGCGGTGATGTCGTCAGGCAAGATCCTGCAGGTCGGCTCGCCGCGCGACATCTACGACAGGCCGTCGGAACGCTTCGTCGCCGATTTCATCGGCGAGTCGAACTTCCTCAAGGCCGAGGTGGTTGGTGTCTCGGCAGGCCGGGCAACGGTAAAACTGTCGTCGGGCACGGAAATCCCGGCCTCGCTGCCGGACGGCCTGGTTCCCAAGGGCAAGGTTACCATCGTCGTGCGCCCAGAACATGCGCAGTTAAGCGCCGCAAGCCCCAGTGCTTCGCTGTCGGGCACGGTCGAGAACATCGTCTATCTCGGTACCGACACGCATTTCCATCTGCGCCTCGCCGATGGTGAGCCCTTCATCGTGCGGCGCCAGAACAGCCGTGGCACCGGCGACGGTATCGTCCAGGGCGGCAAGGTCGGCATCCTGATCGGCGGCGACGCCGCCCAGGTCTTGAAGGACTGACGATGGCGACCGCAGAGGAAGTCGCCAAGGCAGCAGAGCGGCGCGATATCCGCGATCGCTGGCTTTTGTCAGCCCCAGCACTGCTGGTCATTTTTCTCGCCGCGACCGGCCCGTTGCTGATCGTGCTTGTCTATTCGTTCCTGACGCCCGGCGCCTATGGCGACGTGAAGTGGCAGTTTTCATCCGATGCCTGGTTGTCGGTGTTCATGGAACGCGACATTTTTGACGATACGCTTTCTCTCGCGGCAGCGCATGTCACCATCTTCTGGCGCTCGATCAAGCTTGCCGTGGTGACCACGCTCGCCACATTGGCGCTCGGTTTCCCGACCGCCTATTTCATGGCGACACGCAGCGAAAAGACCAGGGATCTCTGGCTCTTCCTGATCACCATTCCGTTCTGGACCAACCTTCTGATCCGCACTTTTGCCGTGCTGCAGATCATCCGCAACGAAGGCATCGTCAACACGATCCTGCTCAAGCTCGGCATCATCTCGGCACCGATCCAGATCCTTTTCACCGATACGGCGATCCTGATCGGCATGGCCTATGTCTATCTGCCGCTGATGGTGCTGCCGATCTACGCCAGCATGGAGAAGCTCGATTTCCGGCTGGTCGAGGCGGGCTACGATCTCTACGCGACACGCTTCAAGGTGCTGCGGAAGATCATTTTCCCGCTGGTCAAACCCGGCGTCATCGCCGGCTCCATCCTGGTCTTCATTCCAGCACTCGGCGCCTATGTGACACCAAGCGTGCTTGGCGGCGGCAAGAATATGATGCTGTCCAACCTTATCGAATTGCAGTTCGGCCAAGGCCGCAACTGGCCGCTCGGTTCAGCGCTGTCGATCGCCGTCATGATCATCGTGATGGTGGCACTGCTTGCCTATGTGCGCAATGCCGGAACGTCGGGGGTGCGTCATGGCTAGCAATTTCTCCATCAAGCATCAGCCGGGCTTTACCGCGATCGCGGCGACCTGCTTCGTCTTGCTCTACCTGCCCATCATCGTGCTGGTCGTCTATGCCTTCAATGCGGCGAACTCGACATCGGAATGGGGCGGCTTCTCGCTCAGATGGTTCCAGTCGGCGTGGCAGAACACGCAGGTCATCGATGCGACCCTGCGTTCGTTCCAGATCGGCGCCACCGCCGCGGTGTTCTCGACCATCTTCGCCACCATGGCCGCGCTCGCCACGACGCGCACGGCGCCCTATCCGGGTCTGACGTTCAAATATGCGGCGATCAACCAGCCGCTGATGGTGCCCGAGATCGTCACCGGCGTGGCGTTGCTGATCTTCTTCTCGCGCATCAAGATCTTCACCGGCTATTCCGGCCTCGGCTACCTGATCGCCGCGCATACGGCGTTCTGCATTCCCTTCGCCTATCTGCCGATCCGGGCGCGGCTGGAGAACATGGATCTGACGCTGGAGCGCGCCGCGGCCGATCTCTACGCGACGCCGTGGAAGACCTTTCGCCGCATCACGCTACCGCTTTTGTGGCCCGGCATGCTGGCCGGACTGATGCTGGCCTTCGTCATCTCGCTCGACGACGTCGTCATCACCGAGTTCGTCAAATCCGGTGGCCAGGACACGCTGCCCACTTACATGCTCGGCCAGATCCGCCGTGGCGTAACACCCGAGATCAACGCGATATCGACCGCTTTCCTGCTGCTCTCGGTCGCGATCGTCACGTTGTTTTTCTTCGTCAGCAGGAAACGAAACTGAAACCAACAATGGGAGTTAGAACGATGAACTGGAAGACAACAGCGACCGCCATGGGGTTGGCGTTGCTCGCTTCGACGGGCCTGGCTCGCGCCGATGGCGAACTGAACATCTACAATTGGGGCAACTACACCAGCCCCGATGTGATCAAGAAGTTCGAGGACAAATACAAGATCAAGGTGACCATCACCGACTACGATTCCAACGACACCGCGCTCGCCAAGATCCGGCAGGGCGGCACCGGCTTCGACATCGCCGTGCCATCGCAGACCTACGTGCCGATCTGGATCAAGGAAGGCCTCCTGCTCGAAACCGATCCGGGCAAGATGGAGAACTTCAAGAACGTGGCGCCGGAATGGGCCAATCCTGAATTCGATCCGGGCCGCAAATATTCGGTGCCGTGGGCGTGGGGAACGATCGGCGTCGTCGTCAACACCGATGCCTACAAGGGGCCGGCCGATACGTGGGGCATCGTCTTCAACACGCCGACGAGCTGAAGGGCAAGGTCAACGTCGTTCCTGAAATGAACGATGTCATCTTCGCGGCGATCAAATATGCCGGCGGCCAGCAATGCACCGACGACAAGACGGTGCTGAAGAAGGTGCGCGACCTGCTGGTGGCGGCCAAGCCGAACTGGATCGCGATGGAATACAACACCATCGAAAAGATGGTACCCGGCGACTTCAAGGCGACCAGCGACTGGAACGGCTCGGCGCTGCGCCAGCGTCTGGCCAACCCGGCCATCCATTACAACTATCCGAAGGAAGGCTTTGGCCTGTGGAGCGACAATGTCGTCGTCCTGAAGGAAGCCAAGAACGTCGAGAACGCCAAGCTGTTCCAGAACTTCATCATGGATCCGGAAAACGCGGCTGGCCTCTCGGCCTTCCACCGCTACGCCAACGCCATCACCGGCTCGGACAAATACATGCCGGCTGACATGAAGGACGCGCCGGAAGTCGTCATTCCGGCCGACGCCAAGCCGAAAGGCGAATTCCAGAAGATGTGCGCGCCGGAAACGCAGGAACTCTACACGAAGATCTGGACCGAACTGCAGAAGTAATCGCTGCATGACAGACCCGGCGGCACACGCCGCCGGGTCTTTTCTTTTCCGGGAATAGCTTTTCATGGACTCCTATCGCAACAGCGATCCGCGACCGCCGATCATGCAGGGCTCGCCGCCTGCCATGGTGCTGCCTAAGCTCGACTGGGACCGGCCGCCATGGAACCGGTGGGCGTTCCAGCATGTCCGAGAGTTCCTGCCGACGGCCGAAGTCTGGCGCGGCAATGGCCATCGCCATCGCTTCGAACGCGCCGAAGTCGATCTCGACGGACTGGCGGTCGAGGACAGCACGGGCCAGCCGACGACGCTCGCCGGGTTGCTCGACGAGACCTATACGGACGGCTTCCTGGTGCTCAAGGACGGCAGGATAGCCTATGAGCGCTATTTCAACGGCATGGGCGAGCGGTCGCTGCACCTGTCGCAGTCGATGGCCAAGTCGGTCACCGGCTCGGTTTTCGGCATACTGGTCGGGCGCGGCCTGATCGATCCGGCCAGGCCGGTGACGGACTACCTGCCGGAACTGAGCGTCACCGGCTGGGCGGGAGCCAGTGTCCAGCACGTGCTCGACATGACCAGCGGGGTGCGTTTTTCCGAGGAATACACCGACCGCTATTCGGACATCGGTCAAGTCGATGTCGCGACCGGGTGGAAACCGGTGCCGCCGGGCAGCGATCCGGCCTTTCGCTGGCCCTCGCACATGTTCGAACTGATCCTCGGCCTCACGGAAACGATCCGGCCGCATGGTGCGGCCTTCGAATATCGCTCGATCGAGACCGATGTGCTCGCCTTCATCATGGAGCGGGTGACGGGCAAGCGTCTGCCACAGCTGGTTTCGGAAGAACTCTGGCAAAAGCTCGGCGCTGATGAAAGCGCCTGTTTCACCGTCGACAGTGCCGGCTATGCGGTCGCCGATGGCGGCTTCAACGCGACGCTGCGCGACTATGGCCGCTTCGGCCAGCTGATCCTCGACAATGGCGGCGGCGTGGTGCCGGCCGACTGGATCGAGGCAACGCGCAACGGCAGGCACGGGCCGGACTTCAATCCCAGCCTGCCCGAAGGCAGCTACCGCAACCAGTTCTGGATCGAGGATCCGCGCTCGCGCGCGCTGATGTGCCGGGGCGTGTTCGGACAGATGATCCACATCGACTGGAACACAAGTATGGTCGTGGTGAAGCTTTCGACTTATCCGGATTTCAGCAATGTCGCCTATTCGGTGGCGACGGTGAAGGCCGTGCATGCCATCGCTGCGGCACTTGCCTGAGAGGCTGCTTGAAAGCCCACTCCGGCGGCCATCGCCGGAGCGACTTTCGAAACAGCCTCTGAGAAACCCAAAGAAATCCGGAAGGAAACGCCATGACCGGCAAGACCGCGTTCGAGACCCGCTACGGCTTCCGCCGCAATGAGGTGCTGCTCGCTAACTGGCGCGAAAACCCGTTCAACCGGTGGTCGTTCCAGAATCTCGGCGAGCTGGTGCCGACGGCGCCCGTGGCAGCCGCGCCGGATGGTGTCGAGGCACCAGTAGAGGATATCAGCGCCCTGCTGGGCGACAAGGTCACGATCGCCGGCGCGCCGCAGACGGTGGCTGATTTTCTCGCACGCTCGAGCACCGACGCGCTGACCGTGATGAAGGGTGGCAAGGTCATCGGCGACTGGTTCGCGCCGCATATGGATTTCGGCGCCCGCCACATCATCTTTTCGATCAGCAAGTCGCTCACCGCCATTGTCGCCGGCATATTGGAAGGCGAGGGCGTGTTCGACCCGGAAGCGCCGGTGACGCAGTACATTCCGGAAGCCGCCGGCTCGGCCTATGCCGACGCGAGCGTGCGACATGTGCTCGACATGAGCGTCAGCCTCGATTTCGAGGAGGCCTATCTCGATCCGGAAAGTGCCTTTGCTCGCTACCGCCGCGCCACGCTGTGGAATCCGGGCGGTGGCACCGAAAGCCTGCGCGAATTCATCCTGACCTTGCAGCGCCTTGCCGAGCCGCATGGCCAGACCTTCCGCTACCGCTCGCCCAATTCCGACCTGCTCGGCATCCTGCTCGAGCGCGCCTCGGGCCAGCGCTTCACCGACCTGATGCGCGAGAAACTGTGGCTGCCGCTCGGCGCCGTCAGCGAAGCCTCGATCGGCGTCGACATGGAAGGCACGGCGCGCACCGCCGGCGGCATTTCGGTGACGCCGCGCGACCTGGCGCGCGTCGGCGAGATGATGCGGCAAGGCGGCACGGCCAATGGCCCCCGCATCGTGCCGGAAGCCTGGGTGCGCGACACGACCGCCACCGGCGGCAATTCGGAAGCCTGGCAGCGCGGCGCGATGCTGCCGCTGTTTCCCAAGGGCCGCTATCGGAACAAATGGTACCAGACAGGTCTGCCGGGCGGCGCCTATTGCGGCATCGGCATCCACGGCCAATGGCTCTATGTCGATCCCAGGACCGAAGTGGTGATCGCCAAGATGTCGTCGCAGCCGGAGCCGGTCGACGATCCGCTCGATATCGAGATCGTCGCCTTCTTCGAGGCGCTGAGCCGGATGGTCTCAGCCTGACCCTGATCTCAGCACACCTTGGACCGCGCCTGATCGCCAAATCAGTGCGCGCTTTCCTGTGGACCCGCCGGGCTGATGAAAACGCGGCGGTTGGCGGACTGAATGTCTGCGCCTATGGTCGCCGCTCTTTTCGACGAGAGCAGGAACGACATGGCATCCGAGATCAAGCGCATCGCAGCCATCATTGCGGCCGAGATCACCGCGCGGCCCGAACAGGCCGCGGCGGCGATCGAACTGCTGGACGAGGGCGCGACGGTGCCGTTCGTGGCACGCTACCGCAAGGAAGTTACAGGCGGGCTGGACGACACGCAGTTGCGCCTGCTTTCGGAGCGTCTCGCCTATCTGCGCGAACTCGATGCGCGCCGCGACACTATCCTTGGTTCCATTCGCGAGCAGGGCAAGCTGACCGACGAGCTTGAAGGCAAGATCGTCGCCGCGACCACCAAGGCGGAGCTGGAAGATATCTATCTGCCCTACAAGCCCAAGCGGCGGACCAAGGCCGAAATCGCCAGGGAGCGCGGGCTGGGGCCGCTGGCGGAAGCCATCCTCGCCGACCGTTCGCTGGTGCCGGCCGAACTGGCGCTGGCCTATGTCACCGACGAGGTTGCCGACGCCAAGGCAGCGCTTGAGGGCGCGCGTGACATCCTGTCGGAACAGTTCGCCGAGAATGCCGACCTGGTCGGCAGATTGCGCACCTACATGAAGGAACGCGCCTTCATGCGCGCCAAGGTGGTCGACGGCAAGCAGGAGGCCGGCGCGAAATTCTCCGATTATTTCGACCATGTCGAGCGTTGGGCAAATGTGCCGAGCCACCGCGCGCTGGCCATGCTGCGTGGGCGCAACGAGGAAGTGCTATCGCTCGACATCGAGGTCGACGCCGACGATGCTTCGCCGGTGAAGCCGGTCGAGCGGATGATCGCCAACGCCTATGCCATCGGCGGCAGCCTGCCCGGCGACCGCTGGCTGATGGAGGTGGCGGGCTGGACCTGGCGGATAAAACTGTCGCTGCACCTGACGCTCGATTTGATGCGGGATCTGCGCGAGCGGGCGGAAGAGGAAGCGATCCATGTCTTTGCCCGCAATCTGAAGGATCTGCTGCTCGCCGCGCCCGCCGGCTCGCGTGCCACCATGGGGCTCGACCCCGGCATCCGCACCGGCGTCAAGGTGGCGGTGGTCGACGGCACCGGCAAGGTGCTGACGACGACGACGGTCTATCCGTTTCCGCCCAGGAACGATGTGCGCGGCACGCAGGCGGAGCTCGCAAAACTCATTCGCCTGCACAAGGTCGAGCTGATCTCGATCGGCAACGGCACCGGCAGCCGCGAGACCGAAAAGCTGGTCGCCGACATGCTGTCCGATTTGCCGGCGGATGGTGGGCCGAAGCCGCTCAAGGTGATCGTCAGCGAGGCCGGCGCCTCGGTCTATTCAGCATCGGCGACGGCGGCGGCGGAATTCCCCGGCCTCGACGTGTCGCTGCGTGGCGCGGTGTCGATCGCCCGACGGCTGCAGGATCCACTGGCCGAACTGGTCAAGATAGAGCCGAAGTCGATTGGCGTCGGCCAGTACCAGCACGATGTCGACCAGTACCGGCTTGGCCGCTCGCTGGAGGCGGTGGTCGAGGATGCGGTCAATGCCGTTGGCGTCGATCTCAACACCGCCTCGGCGCCGCTGTTGGCCCGCGTTTCGGGCCTTGGCGCATCGCTGGCCGACGCCATCGTCGCGCATCGCGATGCGACCGGACCGTTTGCCAGCCGGAAAGATCTGCTCAAGGTGCCCCGCCTTGGACCTCGCGCGTTCGAACAATCCGCCGGCTTCCTGCGCATTGCCAATGGCGGCGAGCCGCTCGACGCCTCGTCGGTGCATCCGGAAGCCTATGGCGTGGCCAAGAAGATCGTCGCCGCCTGCGGCCGCGACGTGCGCGCGCTGATGGGTGACAGTGCCGCGCTGAAGGCACTCGATCCGCGTGTCTTCGTCGATGAGCGTTTCGGCTTGCCGACGGTGCGCGACATCCTGGCGGAGCTCGAAAAGCCCGGCCGCGATCCGCGCCCCGGTTTCAAGACGGCGACCTTCGCCGACGGCATCGACGACATCAAGGATTTGAAGCCCGGCATGCTGCTGGAAGGCACCGTCACCAATGTTGCCGCCTTCGGCGCCTTCGTCGATATTGGTGTGCACCAGGACGGGCTGGTGCATGTCTCGCAACTGGCCGACCGTTTCATCAAGGACGCGCATGAGGTGGTCAAGGCAGGTGACGTGGTCAAGGTGCGCGTCGTCGATGTCGACATCAAGCGCAAGCGCATCGCCCTCTCTATGCGCAGGGATGGCGGCGAGGGCGGCGCATCGAGAAGCGGGCCACATGACACCATGGGTGGCAAGCCAGCGCCGCGTTCGCCCGCACCGCAGCGTCAGGCGGAACGGCCGGCGCAGCAAGGCGCGTTCGGCGCGGCGCTGGCCGATGCGCTGAAGCGGAAGTAGCTACTCGGCCAGATGATTGAGCAGCCAGTCGCGAAAGCTGGCGACCGGCGGGTGGCCGCGCTTGTCGTGCGGGACGACGAGATAATAGGCGCTGCGGCTTTGCATGGGCTGGCCGGGCGCGGGCACCAGTTGGCCGCGCTGCAATTCGCCAGCGATGAGGATCAGCGGCAGCAAGGCGACGCCGAGCCCCGCCATGCAGGCCTGCGCGGCGGTGCCGAACTGTTCGAACTGCATTCCCGGTCCGGTCGGCGCGCTCAGGCCCTGGTGCTCGAACCATTCGGTCCAGGCGCCTGGGCGCGTCGTCATGTGCAGCAGCGGCAAGCGGCCGATATCGGCCGGCGTGGCGATGGCGCGGCCGGCGAGAAATTCGGGCGACACGACCGGTGCCACCGTTTCGCGCACCAGCAGCGTCGAATCGGCCTCCGGCCAGTCCGGCAGGCCGTAGTGGATGGCGGCATCCAGCCGCTCGCGGGCGAAGTCGAAGCGGCCGACGCGGGTGACGAAGTTGATGGTGATGTCGGGATTGGTTTCGACGAAATCGGGGATCATCGGCATCAGCCAGCGCGTGCCGAAGGTCGGCAAGATGGCAAGGTTTAGGATGCCGCTATGCCGATTGCTCATCAATCCAAGGGCGGCGTCACGCAACTGGCCAAGCGCTGACCGCACCGCATCGGCATAGATTTCGCCCGCCGTCGACAGCCTGACATTGCGGCTGTCACGGTCGAACAGCCGGCGGCCGAACTGGTCTTCCAGCAATCTGATCTGCCGGCTGACCGCGCCCTGGGTCAGATCGAGCTCCTGGGCGGCGGCGGTGAAACTGCCGAGGCGGGCCACTGCCTCGAAGGCGGCAAGGGCGCTGATGTTGGGTAGGAGGCGACGCTGGACACTCATCATCCATTACTAACGCTCATTGATCGGCGAAGCAATTTCGTTTGATTTTTTCGGGCCGCGGGCCGATAAGCCGGGCCAAGATTTTGCTTCATGCATGTCGTCATCCCAAAACCGCTGACACTTTTGGGCGACCTGCATCAGTTGGGAGAGAGCCATGGCCGACGACAAGAATGCATTTGTCTGGGAAGACCCGTTCCTGATCGAGGACCAGCTTTCGGAAGACGAGCGCATGGTGCGCGATGGTGCCGCGGCCTTTGCCGCCGACAAGCTGGCGCCGCGGATCGAGGACGCCTATCTCAACGAGACCTTCGACACGGCGATCTTTCGCGAAATGGGCGGGGCCGGCCTGCTCGGCATCACCATTCCCGAGGAGTTTGGCGGGCTTGGTGCCAACTACGTGACCTATGGGCTGGTGGCGCGCGAAGTGGAGCGCGTCGATTCCGGCTATCGCTCGATGATGAGCGTGCAGTCGTCGCTGGTGATGTATCCGATCTACGCCTATGGCTCCGATGAGCAGCGCAAGAAGTATCTGCCCAAGCTCGCCAGCGGCGAGTGGATCGGCTGTTTCGGCCTGACCGAGCCGGATGCCGGCTCCGACCCGGGCGGCATGAAGACGCGCGCCGAGAAGACCGCCAACGGCTACAGGCTCTCCGGCTCGAAGATGTGGATTTCCAACTCGCCGGTCGCCGATGTGTTCGTCGTCTGGGCGAAATCATCGGCGCATGACAACCAGATCCGTGGCTTCGTGCTGGAAAAGGGCATGAAGGGGCTGTCGGCGCCGACGATCGGCGGCAAGCTGTCGCTGCGGGCTTCGATCACCGGCGAAGTGGTGATGGAAGGCGTCGAGGTCGGCGAGGACGCGCTTCTGCCCAACGCCAAGGGCCTTGGCGGCCCGTTCGGTTGCCTCAACCGCGCCCGCTTCGGCATTTCCTGGGGCTCGATGGGTGCCGCGGAAGATTGCTGGCACCGCGCCCGCCAGTACGGTCTCGACCGCAAGCAGTTCGGCAAGCCGCTGGCCGGCACGCAGCTTTACCAGAAGAAGCTCGCCGACATGCAGACCGAGATCGCGCTTGGATTGCAGGCGAGCCTGCGCGTCGGGCGGCTGCTGGATGAAGGCAAGATGGCGCCGGAGATGATCTCGATCGTCAAGCGCAACAATTGCGGCAAGGCGCTCGACATCGCCCGCCAGGCCCGAGACATGCATGGCGGCAACGGCATCCAGATCGGTTACCACGTCATGCGCCACGCGCAGAACCTGGAGACGGTCAACACCTATGAAGGCACGCATGACGTGCATGCATTGATCCTGGGACGGGCGCAGACGGGCCTGCAGGCGTTTTTCTAGGCCGGCAACACCTGTTTAAATTAGGTGCACCGCAACATCTCTGCTTGGAGAATGGCCGCCATTTGTGTCAGGGTTCAGCGAAATCGTTTGAAACGCTGAATTCCGGGGCTCCATGGCAATTCTGGCAGCTGTCTACCACCTGACCCATTACAAATATGACCGGCCGGTGGTTCTCGGGCCGCAGATCATCAGGCTGCAGCCGGCGCCGCATTCCCGCACCAAGGTGTTGAGCCATTCGCTGAAGGTCGAGCCGGCGAACCACTTCGTCAATCTGCAGCAGGATCCTTACGGCAACTTCCTCGCCCGTTTCGTCTTTCCCGAGCCGGTGACGGAGCTTAAGATCGAGGTCGACCTCGTCGCCGACATGACGGTCTACAATCCGTTCGATTTCTTCGTCGAGCCGTCGGCCGAGGCATTTCCGTTCGAGTACCCGGAAGAGATCCGAGACGATCTTGCCATCTACCGCACGCCGGAGCCGGCAGGTCCGCTGCTTTCGGCCTTGCTTGCGACCATCGACCGCAGCGCAAAGAATACCGTCAATTTCCTCGTCGATCTCAATGCCCGGCTGCAGCGCGAAATCGCCTATATCGTGCGCATGGAGACCGGTGTGTTCTCGCCGGAAGAGACGCTGGCCGCGAAAAAAGGCTCGTGCCGCGATTCAAGCTGGCTGCTGGTGCAGATCCTGCGCAATCTCGGCATCGCCGCGCGCTTCGTGTCCGGCTATCTGATCCAGCTCAAGCCGGATCTCGTCGCGCTGGACGGACCACCTGGCACTGCGGTCGACTTCACCGATTTGCATGCCTGGTGCGAGGTCTATCTTCCCGGCGCCGGCTGGATCGGCTTCGATCCGACCTCCGGCCTGCTCACCGGCGAGAGCCATGTGCCGCTCGCCGCCACGCCGCATTTTCGCAATGCCGCTCCGATTTCCGGCATGGCGAGCTTTGCCAATGTCGAGTTCGGCTTCGAGATGCGGGTCGACCGTATCGCCGAACATCCGCGCATCACCAAGCCGTTCTCGGATGAAAGCTGGCAGGCGCTCGATGCGCTCGGCAACAAGGTCGATGCAGCGCTTGCGGAAGGGGACGTGCGGCTGACGATGGGCGGCGAGCCGACCTTCGTCTCGATCGACGATTTCGAATCCGCGGAGTGGAACACCGCTGCCGTCGGGCCGACCAAGCGCGAAAAGGCCGATGCGCTGATCCGACGGCTGCGCGAACGTTTCGCGCCGGGCGGCTTTCTGCATTACGGCCAGGGCAAATGGTATCCGGGCGAGAGCCTGCCGCGCTGGACCTTCTCGCTCTACTGGCGCGCCGATGGTGAGCCGGTGTGGAGCGACCCGTCGCTGATCGCGCGGGAAAAGAGCGAGGCCGATGTTGGACCGAAGCAGGCCGAGAGCCTGCTGACCGCGATTGCCGGCGAGCTTGGCATCGAAAAGTCCATGGTCAGCGAAGCCTATGAGGATCCGGCCGAGTGGCTGCTCAAGGAAGGCAAGCTGCCCGACAATGTCGATCCGTCCAATTCCAAGCTGGAGGATCCGGAAGAGCGCAGCCGCATGGCGAAAGTGTTCGAGCGCGGGCTGACCCAGCCGTCGGGCTATGTGCTGCCGGTACAGCGCTGGAACAGCCAGGCGTCGGGACCACGCTGGCGTTCGGAAAAGTGGAAGACGCGGCGCGGCCGGCTGTTCCTGGTGCCGGGAGATTCCCCGGTCGGCTATCGCTTGCCGCTTGGCACGCTTCCCTATGTGCCGCCGGCGCAGTTCCCCTATATCGTGCCGGTCGATCCGTCGCTGCCGCGCGGGCCGCTGCCGGCGCGCGATGCGATCCTGCCCGAATCGGCTCCGGCCGAATTCGAAGGCGCCGACGAAATGGCGCGACGCCAGCAGGCGGTGTCGTTCACCGCGGCAAGCGGCCAACAGGACCGGGTCGAGCAAGAAATCACCGAGATCGGCGGCGCGGTGCGCACCGCACTCTCGGTCGAGCCGCGCGACGGGCGGCTCTGCGTGTTCATGCCGCCGGTCGAGGCGCTGGAAGACTATCTCGAACTCGTCGCTGCCGCCGAGAATGCAGCGCGGGCGATCGGCCTGCCGGTGCATATCGAAGGCTATGGTCCGCCGCACGATCCGCGCCTCAACGTCATCCGCGTCGCGCCCGATCCCGGTGTCATCGAGGTCAACATCCATCCCGCCGCCAACTGGCAGGATTGCGTGGCGACGACGACGGCGATCTATGAGGAGGCGCGTCAGACCCGGCTTGGCGCCGACAAGTTCATGATCGACGGACGCCACACCGGCACGGGTGGCGGCAATCATGTTGTCGTCGGTGGCGCGACACCCAATGACAGCCCGTTCCTGCGCCGGCCCGATTTGTTGAAGAGCCTGGTGCTGCAGTGGCAGCGGCATCCGTCGCTGTCCTACCTGTTCTCCGGCCTGTTCATCGGCCCGACCAGCCAGGCGCCGCGCTTCGACGAAGCGCGTCACGACTCGCTCTACGAGCTCGAGATCGCGATGGCGCAGGTGCCGCATCCCGACCAGGGCGCGGCACCTTTGCCGTGGCTGGTCGACCGTCTGTTCCGCAACCTGTTGACCGATGTCACGGGCAATACGCACCGCTCGGAGATCTGCATCGACAAGCTGTTCTCGCCGGACGGACCGACCGGTCGGCTCGGCCTGGTCGAGTTCCGCGGCTTCGAGATGCCGCCCAATGCGCGCATGAGCTTGGCGCAGCAGCTCTTGGTCCGTGCCATTATTGCCCGCGCGTGGAAGAACCCGCTCGACGGCCGCTTCGTGCGCTGGGGCACCTCGCTGCATGATCGTTTCATGCTGCCGCACCATGTCTGGGCGGATTTTCTCGACGTGCTCGACGATCTCAAGCTCAGCGGCTTCGAGTTCCGTCCGGAATGGTTCGATGCTCAGCTCGAATTCCGCTTCCCGTTCTGCGGCGAGGTTCAGCACGCCGGCATCAAGCTGGAACTGCGGCAGGCGCTCGAGCCGTGGCACGTAATGGGCGAGCAAGGGGCGATCGGCGGCACCGTGCGCTTCGTCGATTCCTCGGTCGAACGGCTGCAGGTCAAGACCGAGGGGCTGAACCCCGAGCGTCATGCTGTGGTCTGTAACGGCCGCATCGTGCCGATGAAGGTCACCGACAACCGCGAGGTGGCGGTGGCGGGCGTGCGCTTTAAGGCGTGGCAGCCGGCTTCGGGCCTGCATCCGGCGCTGCCGGTCAACACACCGCTGGTCTTCGACATCTATGACCGCTGGTCGGGCCGCGCGGTCGGCGGCTGCGTCTACCATGTCGCGCATCCGGGTGGGCGCAACTACGATACGTTCCCGGTGAACGGCAACGAGGCGGAAGCACGGCGGCTCGCCCGCTTCGAACCGCGCGGCCATACGCCGTCCGGCTATGTGCTGCGTGAAGAACAACCGGCGGAAGATTTCCCGATGACCCTTGACCTTCGGCGGCCGGCAAGACTCTGATCAACGATGGCAAAGGGGAATCACAAGAGGGTACGCGGCAAGCCGCAGGTCCACAGCTTGCTGGAGCACTACCAGCCGATCGACGGCGTCGTCGACGAGATGGTCGACGCCTCAGGCAATCCCCGCCCGGTTTGGAAGCACTTCATCGAGGCGCTCGACGAACTGGGGGCTGAAAAGCTCGGCCAGCGATTCGCCCGCGCCGACCAGTATCTGCGCGACGCCGGCGTCTATTATCGCGTCTATGACAAGGCCGGCGCCAATGAGCGCGAATGGCCGCTGGCGCATGTCCCGGTTCTGATCGAAGAGGGCGAGTGGGCCGCGATCAGCGCCGGCCTCGTGCAGCGCGCCGAACTGTTCGAAGAGACGATTGCCGATATTTACGGGCCAAACCGGCTGGTCGAAAAAGGCATCTTGCCGGCGGGATTGATCGCGGCCAGCCCCGAATATTTGCGGCCTGTCGTCGGCACCAGGCCGGCGGGCGGCCATTTCCTGCATTTCTGCGCTTTCGAGCTCGGCCGTGGGCCCGACGGCCAATGGTGGGTGCTGGGCGACCGCACCCAGGCGCCATCCGGCGCCGGCTTTGCGCTGGAGAACCGCGTCGCCACCACACGCGCGCTGTCCGATATCTATGGCGAGATGCATGTGCATCGCCTTGCCGGCTTCTTCCGCCGTTTTCGCGATGCGCTGATCGGCATGGCCAAGGAAACCGAAGGCCGTGTCGCCATCCTGACGCCGGGGCCGCTCAACGAAACCTATTACGAACACGCCTATATCGCCCGCTATCTCGGCATCATGCTGCTCGAAGGCGAGGACCTGACCGTCTCCGGCGGCAGGCTGATGGTGCGCACGGTCTCCGGCCTGATGCCGATCAGCGTGTTGTGGCGGCGGCTTGACGCAGCCTTCGCCGATCCGCTTGAACTGCGCTCGGATTCGCAGATCGGCACGCCTGGCCTGGTCGAGGCGATCCGCCAGGGCGCGGTTGCGACCGTCAACGCGCTTGGCTCCGGCTTGATGGAAACACGCGCGCTGCTCGCCTTCCTGCCCAAGATTTCGCGCGCCTTGCGGGGCGAGGAATTGCTGCTGCCGAGCGTCGCGACTTGGTGGTGCGGGCAGGCGACGGAGCGCGCGCATGTCCTGGCCAATATCGACCGCATGGTGATCGGTCCGGCGCTGTCGACACGGCTTGCCTTCGAGGATGACAACCAGACGAAGCTCGGCTCGGCGCTGTCCGCCGGGGAACGGGCGGAGCTGGTGGCGCGCATCGAAGGCGAAGGCGGCGCCTTCGTCGGCCAGGAAGCGGTGACGCTTTCGACGACTCCCGTCTTTGTCGGCGGCTGGCTGGAGCCTCGGCCGGCGAGCCTGCGCGTCTATCTGGCGCGAACGCCCGAGGGCTGGACGGTGATGCCAGGCGGTTTTGCCCGCGTCGGCCTGTCGCTCGATCCGACGGCGATCGCCATGCAACGTGGCGGCCAGGCGGCTGACGTTTGGGTGGTCAGCGACAGACCGGTGGAGCGCGAGACGCTGCTGCCGCAAGAGGGCGACAGCTTCATCCGCACCAGGCCGGGCAGCCTGCCCAGCCGCGCGGCGGAAAACCTGACCTGGCTCGGCCGCTACATCGAACGGTCGGAAGACACGGTGCGCATCCTGCGCGCCTATCATGTGCGGCTCGCCGAGACCTCCGATCCTGACATGCCGCTGCTTGCCGACATCAGGGATTATCTCGAGCCTTTCGGCATCGACGTCGAGACGGCGATCCCGTTGGGACTGATCGGCACGCTGGATAGCGCCGTCTACAGCGCCGGGCAGATCCGCGACCGGTTCTCACCCGATGGCTGGCTGGCGCTCAAGGATCTGTCGAAGACCATCCATCAGTTCGCCACGACGGTGGCGCCCGGCGACGACGCGACGCGGGCCATGACGGTCATCCTGCGCAAGCTCGCCGGTTTCTCCGGCCTTTTGCATGAGAACATGTACCGCTTCGCCGGCTGGCGTTTCCTCGAGATCGGCCGGCGGCTGGAGCGCGGCATCCAGATCGCCCGCACGCTGTCCCGGCTGACCGGCGCCAAGGCGCCGGACGGCGCGCTCGACATGATGCTGGAGATCGGCGACAGCGTGATGACCCACCGCCGGCAATATCCGGTGCAGGCCGGCCGGCGCACGGTGGTGGACCTCCTGGCGCTCGACCCGCTCAATCCGCGCTCCATCCTGTTCCAGCTCGAAAGGCTGAAGGCAGAGATCGGCCTGTTGCCGTCGCTCGGCGGCGAGGGGCACATGTCGCCGGCGGCCAAAGAGATCCTGCAGCTCAACACCCAGATTGCCATCAAGGAGCCTTCGGACATGACGGCAAAGGCGCTGGACGATCTCGCCTATGAAATCGGCGGCCTCTACAACAGCCTTGCCAAAGCCTATTTCGGCTAGGCAGGTTCCGCAAAAGGGTCACATGGTTTTGCGACAAGACCCTGCGCCAAGACAAGAAAAGTAGCGCATGCTGTACGACATCCGGCTCCATCTCCATTACGACTATGCCGCGGCGGCCGGCGGCGGCCGCCACCAGATCCGCGTGCTGCCATCGACGATTTCCGGAGTACAGCGCGTCATCGCCGCGTCATTGTCCTTTGCGCCGGCGCCCAACGAGCGTTCGGATTTTTTGGACTTCTTCAGCAACAACGTCACCTCGATCGCCTTTCGCGACGCGCATGACGCGCTCGACATAAGGATGAGCGCACGCGTATCGGTGTCGCGGCCCGAGCCCGGGCTCGACGTGTCGCCCGATATCGGCCGGCTCAGGCAGGAACTCGCTGCGGTGCGGTCGCTGGCGTCGGATGCACCGCATCATTTCCTGACGGGCAGCACCCATGCCGGCATCGATGGTGCGATCACCCTCTATGCGCAAGGCAGCGTCGGCGGCTCCGCCGCCGGAACGGCGATGGACCTGTGCAATCGCATCCATCGCGATTTCACCTATGACGGCGAGGCGACGACGGTGCGGACCCGGGCCAGCGACGCCTTCAGGCTGAAGCGCGGCGTTTGCCAGGATTTTTCGCACATCATGATCGCCGGCCTGCGCGGGCTTGGTATTCCGGCCGGCTATGTCAGCGGCTTCCTGCGCACCATCCCGCCGAAGGGCAAGCCTCGGCTGGAAGGCGCCGATGCCATGCATGCCTGGGTCAAGGTCTGGTGCGGGCGCGACGCCGGCTGGCAGGAATTCGATCCGACCAACGGCATGCGGGCCAGCAACGACCACATCACCGTCGGCTACGGCCGCGACTATTCGGACGTGGCGCCGATCGTCGGCGTGCTCAAGACCACCGGCGGACAGGTGGGCGAACAGGCTGTCGACGTCATCCCGGTCGTGCTCGAAAAAGCCTGAAAGCAGGGTCGGTTCCCGCGCTGTCGCCGGCTTTTCGCACGACCTTTGGAACCAGCAATCGGCCCGCAGCTTATCTACGGATATTTGCGTGGAGCAGACATGCTGCAAAAATCCGGATTGTCGCACGGCCGGCCGGCTGACGAAGATGCTGTGCCGAAGAACGGAGCGCAAACCTCGGCCGATCATGCATCGCTTACCTATGTCAGCGATGCCGAGCCCGGTATAAGACGGCTTAAAACAGGCAAGGGGTTTTCCTACAAGGGACCGGACGGGCGGCCAGTTCCCGACGTCACGCGGGCGCGCATCGAGGCGATCGTCATTCCGCCGGCCTGGACGGATGTGTGGATTTCGCCGGACGCCCACGGCCATATCCAGGCGACCGGCAGGGACCAGCGCGGACGCAAGCAGTACCGCTACCATCCGCAATGGGCCGAAGAACGCGACGGCGCCAAATATTCGAGCCTTGTCGCCTTTGCGGAAAGCCTGCCGGCCCTGCGGCGCCGGATCGACAGCGATCTGCGCCGTCGCGGCCTGCCGCTGGAGCGTGTCGTCGCCGCCGTCGTCTGGCTGCTCGACAACACGATGATCCGCGTCGGCAACGCCGCCTACGCCCGCGACAACAAGAGTTTCGGGCTGACCACATTGCGCGACCGCCACGTCGACATCGTCGGTTCAAGCCTGCGCTTCGCCTTCAAGGGCAAGTCCGGCAAGGAGTGGAAGCTGAAGCTGGTCGATCGCCGCATCGCCGGGATCGTGCGCGGAGCACAGGACCTGCCGGGCCAGAAACTGTTCCAGTATCTCGATGAAGACGGCAACAGGCGGCCGGTCCGTTCAGAGGACGTCAACTGTTATATCAGGGAGGCCGCCGGCGATGCGTTCAGCTCCAAGCACTTCCGCACCTGGGGCGGCACCATCCACGCCGCGTCACTGTTTGCGCAGGCGGAATTGCCGGAAAGCCAGGCGCAGCAAAAGCGGGTGATGAACAGCGTCATCGACAAGGTCGCCGAGCGGCTGGGCAATACGCGCGCCGTCTGCCGCAAATGCTACATCCATCCGCAGGTGTTCGAGGCCTGGTCGCAAGGACGATTGCTCGACGAAATGGCGCAAGCCAACAAGCATAAGCGCTCGATAGACGGCCTCGATGGCGAGGAAGCTCTCGTGCTGCGATGGCTGACGGTGCGCGAAAGCTGACCGGCGGCAAGGGCGGTTACCAAATGCGCGGCACCCAGATTTTTTTATCGACGTCGTGTCGGGATCGGTCCTAGTGTTTCGTCCTTTGACAGAGAAAAGGACCAACCATGCTCTACGCAATCCTCTGCTATGCCTCCGAAGACGTCGTCAGCTCGTGGAGCAAGGCGCAGGACGATGAAGTCATAGGCAAGCTTCTCAACGTCCAGGAAAAGTACGTCCAGGCCGGACGACTTGGCCCGGTGGCGCGGCTGTTGCCGACCACGGCGGCAACGACGCTGAGAAAGGTCAAGGGCGAAGCCGTCGTCATCGACGGGCCTTTCGCAGAGACCAAGGAGCAGTTCCTCGGCTTCTACACGCTCGAATGCGCAGATCTCGACGAGGCTGTCGAGTTCGCCCGTGAACTGTCCGACGTCAACCCGAGCGGCGGCTCCTACGAGATCCGGCCGGTTCAGATGTTTCACACCAACAAGATTCCCGCATGACCGAACTCGCCTGGATAAGCTCGACAATCAACACCGCCCGTCCGCAGGCGATGGGCGCGCTGCTGCGTTATTTCCGCGATCTCGATACGGCGGAGGAAGCTTTCCAGGATGCGTGTCTCAGAGCCCTGAAGAACTGGCCGCAGAACGGGCCGCCGCGTGACCCGGCGGCCTGGCTGATCTTTGTCGGCCGCAACAGCGGCATCGATGCGGTGCGCAAGCGTGCCAAGCAGGCGCCGATGCCGGAGGAAGACCAGATCTCCGACCTGGAAGATGCCGAGAGCGATATGGCCGAGCGGCTGGACGGCGCGCATTACCGCGACGACATCTTGCGGCTGCTGTTCATTTGCTGTCATCCCGATCTGTCGCCGACGCAGCAGATCGCGGTGGCACTGCGCATCGTCTCGGGCATCACCGTCAAGCAGATCGCGCGCGCCTTCCTGGTCGGCGAAAGCGCCATGGAACAGCGCATCACCCGCGCCAAGGCGCGCATTGCGGACGCCGGCGTGCCGTTCGAGACGCCGGGCGCGGTTGAGCGCTCGGAACGGCTCGCCGCTGTCGCGGCCATGGTCTACCTGATCTTCAACGAGGGCTACTCGACCAACAGCGGCGAGGCGCCGGCGCGCGCACCGCTGTGCGAGGAGGCGATCCGGCTGGCGCGGCTTTTGCTCAGGCTGTTCCAGACCGAGCCGGAGATCATGGGACTGACGGCGCTGTTGCTGCTGCAGCATGCGCGTGCGCCGGCCCGTTTCGACGAAGAAGGTGAGATCGTGCTGCTCGAGGATCAGGATCGCAGCCTGTGGAGCCGCAAGATGATCGACGAGGGGCTGGCGCTGGTCGACAAGGCGCTGCGCCATCGCCAACCCGGCCCCTACCAGGTGCAAGCCGCGATTGCCGCGCTGCATGCGCGAGCCGACAAGGCCGAGGACACCGACTGGGTAGAGATCGATCTGCTCTATGGCCTGCTTGAACAGATGCAGCCGTCGCCGGTGATCACGCTCAACCGCGCGGTCGCGGTCTCAAAGGTGCGTGGACCGGCGGAGGCGCTCGCCATGATCGAGCCGCTCGAACAGAGGCTTTCCGGCTATTTCCACTTCTTCGGCCTCAAGGGTGGCCTATTGATGCAGCTTGACCGGGGCGAAGAGGCTCGTGTCGCCTTCGACCGCGCCATCGCGCTTGCCAACACGGCCGCGGAAGCGGCCCATATCCGCATGCATATCGACCGGCTGATGAAAGACGGTGCGGTACGGGGACCAGCCCGTACGGCGAAATGATTGACTTGCGGTCTGGTTCAACGGGTCTGCGCTCGGCTTGGACCATGCCGGGGTGGTGATTTTCCCCTGAAACGAGTAATGCCACGCCATGACAGTGCCTGAGGTGCCTTTCGGCACGCGGGCGACATGGCGCAAGGCTTGACCCGGCGCCATATGATGGCGACGGGATCTGAAAGGGACAAAAAATGACCATTGCGAAGGAAACGGCTGAGCTTTTGGCGAAACTGGGTGTGGCCAAGGACGCGCTTGTCGGCGGCGACCTGATCGTGCGCAGCCCGGTGACGGGTGAGCAGATCGCGGCGCTGAAGACGATCTCGCCGGCCGACGCGGCCAAGACCATCGATGCGGCGCACAAGGCGTTCCAGTCCTGGCGCATGGTGCCAGGCCCGAAGCGCGGCGAACTGGTGCGGCTGCTCGGCGAGGAATTGCGTGCGCACAAGGCCGAGCTTGGCCGGCTGGTGTCGATCGAGGTCGGCAAGATCCCGTCCGAGGGCCTCGGCGAAGTGCAGGAGATGATCGACATCTGCGATTTCGCCGTCGGTCTGTCCCGGCAATTGTACGGCCTGACCATCGCCACCGAGCGCCCGGGCCATCGCATGATGGAAACCTGGCATCCGCTCGGCGTCGTCGGCGTCATTTCCGCCTTCAACTTCCCGGTCGCGGTGTGGTCGTGGAACGCAGCCTTGGCACTGGTTTGCGGTGACGCGGTGGTGTGGAAGCCGTCGGAGAAGACACCGCTGACGGCGCTCGCCTGCGAAGCGATTTTTGCACGCGCGGTAAAGCGTTTCGGCACCGACGCGCCGCAGGGCCTGGCGCCGGTGCTGATCGGTGACCGCGCCGTCGGCGAGATACTGGTCGATCATCCCAAGGTGCCGCTGGTATCGGCCACCGGCTCGACGCGCATGGGCCGCGACGTTGGCCCGCGGCTGGCCAAGCGCTTTGCCCGCGCGGTGCTCGAACTCGGCGGCAACAATGCCGGCATCGTTTGCCCGACCGCCGATCTCGACATGGCGCTGCGCGCGATTGCCTTTGGAGCGATGGGCACGGCGGGACAGCGCTGCACGACGCTGCGGCGCCTGTTCGTGCATGACAGCGTCTATGACGCCCTGGTTCCACGTCTCAAGAAGGCCTACGAAAGCGTGACGGTCGGCAATCCGCTGGAGACCTCTTCACTGGTCGGGCCGCTGATCGACAAGGCTGCTTTCGACGCCATGCAGAAGGCGCTGAAGGAGGCGGGTTCGCATGGCGGCAAGGTGACCGGCGGCACGCGGGTCGAGAACGGCCATCCGGATGCCTATTATGTGCATCCGGCGCTGGTCGAAATGCCGAAACAGGTTTCGCCGGTGACGGAAGAAACCTTCGCGCCGATCCTCTATGTGATGAAATATTCGGATTTCGACGCCGTGCTCGATGAGCACAACGCGGTCGGCGCCGGCCTGTCGTCGTCGATCTTCACCCGCGACCTGCAGGAGTCCGAGCGCTTCCTCGGTGTCGACGGTTCGGACTGCGGCATCGCCAATGTCAACATCGGCACGTCGGGCGCCGAGATCGGCGGCGCCTTCGGTGGCGAGAAGGAAACCGGCGGCGGCCGTGAGAGCGGCTCCGATGCCTGGAAGGCCTATATGCGGCGCGCCACCAACACGGTGAACTATTCAAAGGCACTGCCGCTGGCGCAGGGCGTGTCCTTCGACATCGACTGAGGATTCCGGGGCTCCATGCATCCCCCGCACGGGGGATGCCGCACCGATCATCTCCCTGCCGGCCAGCCGAAGGCCTCGACGAAGGCGGCATCGATGATGGCCAGCTTCACGGCCTGGGCGGTCATGTATTCGCGGTAGAAATCGGCCGACACCCACATCACCGAATTGCCGCGTTGGCCGAGCCACCCGACGCTGCCGAGGTCCTCGGCATCACGCAGCTTGCGCCCCAAATGGGTTCGCGACAGTTTGAGCCATTTGGCGAAATCGCCGATCGAGACGATGCCGGTCGGGATTTGATCAAGGCCGGCATGATCGGGATCGACGCTCGATATCAGCCAGTCCATGACGACGCCGCCATTGTTGAGCCAGGTGAACAGGGAGAAGGTCTGCCTGGGCTCGCGGACGGGGCTGGAGGAGACCAGGCCGTCGGCCACCAGCGGCTGCACCCTGGCGAGCGCGTCGGGCCGTTCGAGGAACGTCGCCAGACGGTTCGCGCCGTCGAGGCTGTCCAGCGTGTGCAGATGCGCTATCATCCAGCCGGCAACCGTCTCCAGCGTGTTTACTGTGGGTTGTATCGGGCGGATGCGCCCGTCCTGCGTCGTCGGCAGAAGCTCGACGAAATTGTAATGCAGCATCTCCTTGATGAAGGCGTCAGCGGTGTTGCGGCTGGCGACGGCGTTCTGGCGGATCACGTCGATGAAACGTGCCGCCGTCAGTTGCTTGCGGTAGTCATCGGGCTTCCGCCTGAAATGCAGGGCGAGGCCGATATGCGCCATCAGCCAACGCTGCTGGGTGGCGAACACCGACGCCAGCCGAGGGCTCATTCCGTAGGCCTGGATCAGCACCTGCGCCTGGGCACGGACACAGCGATACAATGCCGGGTGGCCGGCAATAAGCTCCGAGGTCAGCGCCATTCTCCCCCTGCTCCGATTCGGCCTGACGGCTGCGAAGACCCAAACCACATTTTCAGCCTTCCGCTTCTGTGTCCAGAAGCAGTCCGCCGATGCCGGTTCACAGCATCGTGGGTTTGGTGCTTGACCCGCGCCATGTCGATGATTTCCGGAGGCAGTCCTAAAGCGCGTCGCGTTTGAACGGATTCAAGCGAGGCGCTTTAGGTCCTTGATTTTATGCATGTCGTTGTCCCAAAACCGGGGCCACTTTTGGGCAACATGCATGGGGTCACGGCGATTGTCGGCGGGCCTCGCTTGGCGGAAAACAGGCGTTGAAAGCGGCATCCACAATGGCCAGCTTGGCGGCCTGGACGGTCATGTACTCCAGGAAGAACGTCTTCGACACCCACATCACCGAATGGCCGCGCGGGCCGAGCCAGCCGATGCTGCCGAGATTCTCGGCCGCGCGCAGCTTGCGCGCAAGATGGGTCCGCGAGAGCTTGAGCCATCTGGCGAACTCGCCGATCGAAACCACGCTGGTTGGAATCCGATCCAGGCCGGCATGATCGGGATCGATGCCGGACATCAGCCAGTCCATGACGATGCCGCCATTGTTGAGCCAGATGAACAGGGAAAAGGTCTGGTTGGGTTCGCGCACCGGCTTGGAGGAAAGCAGGCCGTCCGCCACAAGAGGCTGCAGCCTGGCAACCATCTCGGGCCGCTCCAGGAACCTCGTCAGACGATCGCCGCCGTCGAGCTGATCCAGCGTCTGCAGATGGGCGAGGACCCAGCCGGTAAACGTCTGCACGGTGGCCGCCGTCGGCTGCAGGGGGTGCGTGCGCCCGTCGCCGCCCGACACATATTCGGCGATGTGGTAGTGCAGCATCTCCTTGATGAAAGCGTCCGCGGTGTTGCGGCTGGCCACCGCGTGCTGGTGCACGACCTCGATGAAACGCGATACCGTCAGTTCCTTGCTGCGGTCGTGCGGGTCACGCCTGAAATGCATGGCAAGGCCGACATGGCCCATCAGCCAACGCTGCTGCGTGGCGAAAATGGAAGCCAGCCGCGGGCTCTCTTCATAGATGTGGATCAGCGCCAGCGACTGTGCCTGAACATAGCGATGCAGGGCTGGATGGCCGGCAATGTCTTCCAGATTCAGCGAAATCCTCCTTGTGTTCCGAGCGAGCCGCTGCAACCCAGACGACGTAACCACTTTTTCAGCGTTCGCCGCTTGTGTCCAGACGTTCCATCCCGGTCCACAGCCATGGAGAGCAGGCCGAGGCGGGCCAGGTTACCGGCCGTTGATCGCAGAGAGGAGTTTGGGACTATCTGCATCGACCGGTTCTCATTCTCCCGGCTGTGCACCGGGCTGCCAGGGGCGCCACTTTGGCGACCGAAGCCTCTGGCACCAGCGGCCGAAGCGGTCGACATAGATGTAGATGACCGGCGTCGTGTAGAGGGTCAGGATCTGGCTCAGCACCAGGCCGCCGACGATGGCGATGCCGAGTGGCTGGCGCAGTTCGCTGCCTTCGCCAAGGCCGATGGCCAGCGGCACGGCGCCGAACAGTGCCGCCATGGTCGTCATCATGATCGGGCGAAAGCGCAGCAGGCACGCCTGGTAGATGGCATCATGCGCCGACTTGTTCTCGTTGCGCTCGGCGGCCAGCGCGAAGTCGATCATCATGATCGCATTCTTCTTGACGATGCCGATCAGGAGGATGATGCCGATCAGCGCCATGATGCTGAATTCGATGTCGAAGGCCGACAGGGCCAGCAGCGCGCCGACGCCGGCCGAAGGCAGCGTGGAGAGAATGGTCAGCGGGTGGACGTAGCTCTCGTAGAGGATGCCGAGCACGACATAGACGGCGATGAGCGCAGCAAGGATGAGCAGCGGCTGGTCGGAGAGCGAATCCTGGAACACCCGGGCCGTGCCCTGGAAACTGCCATGGATGGTGGCCGGCATGCCGATGCGGTCCGCCGCCGCGTTGATGGCCGCGACCCCGTCGCTGAGCGCGACGCCCGGCGCGAGATTGAACGACAGCGTGGTGGCGACGAACAGGCCCTGGTGGTTGACCGAAAGCGGCGTGCTGCCGGGGCCATAGCTCGCGACCGACGACAACGGCACCATCGTCTCGGCACCGGTGCTGACGGCCGATCCGGTCGATGCGGCAGTCTTGCCGGTGCTGGTGATGGAATTGGTCGCCTGGTTGCGCGCGGCATCCGTCGCTGCGGCCGCGGCGCTGCCGGACTGCCCCGGCGCGACGAATGTGCCGGCAACGGCATTGCTCGCCTGCGAACCGTGCACCGATCCGCCCGACGTGCTGACATAGACCTGTTTCAGCGCTTCGGGGTTCTGCCAGTATTGCGGCGCCACTTCCATGATGACGTGGTACTGGTTGCGCGCCACATAGATGGTGGAAACCTGGCGCTGGCCGAAGGCATCGTAGAGCGTGTTGTCGATCTGGCCGACGGTGATGCCGAGGCGCGTCGCGGTGTCGCGATCGATGACGATATCCGCCTCCAGGCCCTTGTTCTGCTGGTCGCTGTTGACGTCGGTCAGCTTCGGCTCGGTCTGCAGTGCCGCCGCGAGTTTCGGCGCCCATTGCGCGAGGTCGTCGAAACTGTCGCCTTGCAGCGTGTACTGGTACTGCGCGTTCGACTGACGCCCGCCGACGCGGATATCCTGCACCGCCTGCAGGAAGAGGGTGGCTCCCGGCACCACCGCGAGTTCGCGCCGCAGCCGGGCGATCACCTGGTCGGCGGAAACCTTGCGTTCGGCCAGCGGCTTCAGCGACACGAACATCGAGCCGGAATTGGTCTGGCCGCCGCCGGTGAAGCCGACAGCGGCATCGACGGCAGGGTCCTTGCTGACGATGCCGGCGAACTGGCTGAGTTTTTGCGACATCAGCTGGAAGGAGGTCGCCTGGTCAGCCTGGATCGAGCCCACGAGCCGGCCGGTATCCTGCTGCGGAAAGAACCCTTTGGGGATGGTGACGTAGAGATAGCCATTGAGGCAGAGCGTTGCCGCAAGTACCGCCATGATCAGCAGCGGATGGTCCAGCGCCCAGGAGAGCGAGCGGCGGTAGCCGCTCAGCATGGCGTCGAAGACACGCTCGCTGAAGCGGTAGAGCCGGCCATGGCTGCGATCCCGTTCGCCGCGCAGCAGGATCGAGCACATCATCGGGGTGGTGGTCAGCGAAATCGCGAGCGAAACCAGGATTGCGGCCGACAGCGTGATGGCGAACTCGCGGAAGAGCCGGCCGATGATGCCGCCCATCAGCAGGATGGGTATGAAGACGGCAATCAGCGAAAGGCTCATCGACAGCACGGTGAAGCCAACTTCCTGCGCTCCCTTGATCGCCGCCTCTATGCGGCCCATGCCGGAAGCGGCATGGCGGGAGATGTTCTCGAGCACGACGATGGCGTCGTCGACGACGAAGCCGGTGGCCACCGTCAGCGCCATCAGCGACAGATTGTCGATGCTGAAGCCGAGCAGGTACATGGCGCCCAGCGTGCCGACCAGCGACACCGGTACCGCCACGATCGGCACCAGTGCCGAGCGCACGTCGCGCAGGAAGGCGAAGACGACCAGGATCACCAGGCCGATGGCGATCATCAGCGTCTGCGCGACTTCCCGCAGCGAGGCGCGGATGGTGGTCGAGCGGTCGACCGCCAGCGACAGATCGATGGCCGGCGAGATCGAGGCGCGCAGCGACGGCATAAGCGCCTTTACGCGGTCGACCGTGGCGATGATGTTGGCATTGGGCGATCGATTGAGGATGATCAGCACCCCCGGCTTGCCGTTGGCTAGACCGGCATTGCGGATGTTCTCGACGGAATCGTTGACCTGGCCGACGTCGGAAAGCCGCACCGGGGCGCCGTTGCGGTAGGCCACCACCAGCGAGCGATAGGCGTCCGCATGGTTGGCCTGGTCGTTGGCGTAGATCTGGTAGCGCTGCGGGCCGACGTCGATGGCGCCCTTGGGGCTGTGGGCGTTGGCCGAGGCGAGGGCCGCGCGCACATCCTCCAGCCCGATGCCGTAATTGTAGAGCGCCTGCGGATTGAGCTCGACGCGCACCGCGGGCAGCGAACTGCCGCCCACCGACACCTCGCCAACACCATCGACCTGCGAGAGTTTCTGCGCCAGCACGGTGCTGGCGGCATCGTAGAGCTGCCCCTTGGACAGAGTGTCGGAGGTGAGCGTGAGAATGAGGATCGGTGCGTCGGCCGGATTGACCTTGCGATAGGTGGGGTTGGAATGCAGGCTGGACGGCAGGTCGGCGCGCGCCGCGTTGATCGCCGCCTGGACGTCGCGCGCGGCGCCGTCGATGTCGCGGTCGAGGCCGAACTGCAAAGTCACGCGCGCGCTGCCGACGCTGCTCGACGACGTCATTTCGTTGACATCGGCGATCTCGCCGAGGTGCCGTTCGAGCGGGCTGGCGACCGTGTTTGCCACGACCTGCGGACTGGCGCCCGGCAGCGATGCCCGCACCGAGATCACGGGGTAGTCGACCTCGGGCAGTGGCGCCACCGGCAATTGCGGAAACGCCACCAGTCCTGCCGCCAGCAGGCCGAAGGTCAGCAAGGTCGTTGCGACCGGGCGCCGGATGAAGGGAACCGACAGGTTCATGGCGCGGCGTCCGCACCATACGCACGCGGAAGGTCGGGCTGGACGCCTTGCAGCCGGGCGGCAAGGCGATCGAACCAGAGATAGATAACCGGCGTCGTGAACAGCGTCAGCAACTGGCTGACGAGCAGGCCGCCGACGATGGTGACGCCCAGCGGATGACGCAGTTCCGAGCCGACGCCGGTGCCGAGCATCAGCGGCAGTGCGCCAAGCATCGCCGCCAGCGTCGTCATCAGGATCGGGCGGAAACGCAGCAGGCAGGCCTGGTAGATGGCTTCGCGCGGCGCCTTGCCTTCGTTGCGCTGTGCGTCGAGCGCGAAGTCGATCATCATGATGGCGTTCTTCTTGACGACGCCGATCAAGAGGATGATGCCGATGATCGAGATGATGGTCAGGTCCTCGCCGGCAATCATCAGTGCCAGTAGCGCGCCGATGCCGGCCGAAGGCAGTGTCGACAAGATGGTGATCGGGTGGATGAAGCTCTCATAGAGCACGCCGAGCACGATGTAGACGGTGATCACCGCCGCCAGGATCAGGAACAACGTGTTGTCGAGCGAAGCTTGGAAGGCGCGCGCCGCACCTTGAAAATTGGTGATGACGCTGAGCGGCATGCCGATCTCGCTTTGCGCCTGCTGAATCGCGGTGACCGCTTCGCCAAGCGACACGCCGGGTGCCAGGTTGAACGACACTGTGGTGGCGGGGAATTGCCCCATATGGGAGATCTGCAGCGGTGCGGTGGCGACGTGGGTGCTGGCGACCACGGCCAGCGGCACCGGACTGCCGCCGCTCGATGACGGCAGGTAGACGGAGGACAACGCGTTGAGCGAATCCTGCAAGGAGGGATCTGCTTCGAGAATGACCCGGTACTGGCTGGAGGTGGTGAAGATGGTCGAGACGATGCGCTGGCCGAAGGCGTCGTAGAGCGCGTTGTCGATCGTCGCCGGCGTGATGCCGAAGCGCGCCGCCTGGTCGCGGTCGATGTCGACGAAGACGGCGAGCCCGGCATCCGACAGGTCGCTGGCGACGTCTGCGATCTCAGGCAGCGTGTTCAACCTGGCCAGCAGCTTCGGCGTCCACAGCGTCAGCTCGTCCGGATTGGCGTCCTGCAGCACGAATTGATACTGCGTACGGCTGACCGTGCCGTCGATGGTCAGGTCCTGCACCGGCTGCATGTAGAGGGTGACGCCGGCGGTGGCGGCGGTCGCCTGCCTCAGCCTTGCTATGACTTGCGTGATGTCGGCGGTGCGCTTTTCATGAGGCTTGAGGTTGATCAGGATGCGGCCGACATTGAGCGTGGTGTTGGTGCCGTCGACGCCGATGAAGGACGACAGGCTGTCGACATCGGGGTCTTTCAGGATGATCGCCGCCAGCTCTTGCTGCCGCTCGGCCATCGAGGCGTAGGACACCGATTGCGGCGCCTCGGTGATGGCCTGGATGACGCCGGTATCCTGCACCGGGAAGAAACCCTTTGGGATGACCGCGTAGAGTGCAGCCGTCAGCACCAGCGTGGCCGCCGCCACCAGAAGCATCAGCGTTTGCCGGTCGAGCACCCAGGTCAGCGCGCGGCCGTAACCCCTGATCACCCAGTCGAAGAAGTCGCGGCTGGCGCGCTGCAGGGCGTTCTCGCGCACCGCCGACAATGGCTTGAGCAGCTTGGCGCAGGCCATCGGCACCAGCGTCAGCGACACCACGGCGGAAATCAGGATCGTGGTGGCGAGCGTGATGGAAAATTCGCGGAACAGCCTGCCGACGACATCGCCCATGAACAGCAGCGGGATCAGCACGGCGATCAGCGAGACGGTCAGCGATATGATGGTGAAGCCGATCTGCTGCGACCCCTTCAGCGCCGCCTGCAGCGGCGTCGCACCCTCCTCGACATAGCGCGCGATGTTCTCGATGACGACGATGGCGTCGTCGACGACGAAGCCGGTGGCGATGGTCAGCGCCATCAGTGAGAGATTGTCGAGGCTGAAGCCGAACAGGTACATGACCCCCAGCGTGCCGACCAGCGACAAGGGGACCGAGAGGCTCGGGATAAGCGTCGCACGGGCGCTGCGTAGGAAGACGAAAATGACCAGCACGACAAGAATGATCGCGAGCGTCAGTTCGTATTCGACGTCGCGCACGGACGCACGGATGGTGGTGGTGCGGTCAGTCAGCACCTTGACGTCGACAGTGCTTGGGAGCGAGGCCTGCAATTGCGGCAGCAGTGCCTTGATGCGGTCGACCACCTCGATGACGTTGGCGCCGGGCTGGCGCTGGATGTTGACGATGATGGCCGGCGTGCTGTTCATCCAGGCCGCCAGCCTGTTGTTCTCGGTGGCGTCGACCACCGTTGCCACATCGCTCAGCCGCACCGGGGCGCCGTCCTTGTAGGCGACGATCAGCGAGCGGTATTCCTCGGCGCTTTTCAGCTGGTCATTGGCGTTGATTGTGTAGGCCCGCGAAGGCCCGTCGAAATTGCCTTTCGGCGTGTTGACGTTGCCGCTGCCCAGCGTGGTGCGCAGATCGTCGAGATTGAGACCATAGGCGGCGAGCTTGCGCGGATCGGCCTGGACGCGCACGGCCGGGCGCTGGCCGCCGCTGAGGCTGACCAGACCGACGCCGGCCAGTTGCGAGATCTTCTGTGCCAGCCTTGTGTCGGCAAGCTGCTGCACATCGCGCAGCGGCATCGTGTCCGATGTCAGGCCGAGCGTCAGCACCGGCGCATCGGCCGGATTGACCTTGGCGTAGATCGGCGGCGCCGGCAGATCGGCCGGCAGCAGATTGCCGGCGGCGTTGATGGCCGCCTGCACCTCCTGCTCGGCGACATCGAGCGAGATCGCCAGGCTGAACTGCAGCGTGATGACCGAGGAGCCGGCCGAACTGACCGAATTCATCTGGTTCAGGTTGGCGATCTGCCCAAGCTGGACTTCCAGCGGCGCGGTGACCGAGGACGTCATGACGTCCGGGCTTGCTCCCGGATAGAAGGTCTGCACCTGGATGGTCGGATAGTCGACCTCGGGCAGCGCCGAGACCGGCAGATAGCGGTAAGCCAGCAGGCCGGACAGCATGATGGCGACCATGAACAGCGATGTCGCCACCGGCCGCAGAATGAAGGCTCGCGATGGGCTCATTGCTGCTGCCCGGGCTCCGCGTGACGATGCTTCCGGCCCTGGCCCTTGTGCCTCCCGGTGTCGTCCGGCTTCGGCGTCTCGGATACCGGCTGATCGGGTGGCTGTGCCTGTGGTTGAGGCGCTGTCCCTGTCGGTGCAGGCGCCGAGATCTGCGGGGGTGTCTGTGCCGGAGCCTGTGTCTGGCCGTCCTGTTGCAGGTTGATATGGGCTCCGTCGCGAAGCTTGTCGGCGCCGTCGACGACGATGCGGTCGCCGGGGTTCAGGCCCGACAGGATCTCGACGTGCTCGCCATTGGTGACGCCAAGCGTGACCTTGCGCACGGAGACGGTGCTGTCGGGATTGACCAGATAGACGAAGGTGCCGGGCTGGCCGCGCTGTATCGAGGCGATCGGGGCGATCGCCACGTCCTTGTGCTCGTCCACCAGCAGCTCGATGTTGACGAACTGGTTCGGATAGAGAGTGCGCGTTTCGTTGGCAAAACCGGCCCTCAGCTTGATGGTGCCGGTGCTCGGATCGATCTGGCTGTCGAAGGTTTCAAGCTGGCCGTCGGCGAGCTTCTTGTTGCCGGCGCGGTCGAAGGCGGTGGTGGGCAGCGTGGCGCCCTGCTGCACGCGCTGCGCGATCTCCGGCAAGTCGTCCTCGGGCACGGTGAAGAGGACACTGATAGGCTGCAGCCTTGTGATGACGACAATGCCGTTGGCATCGCCCGGCGTCACGTAGTTGCCCTCATCCACCTGGCGCAGGCCGGCGCGGCCGTCGACCGGCGCCAGGATGCGGCAATTGTCGAGATTGAGGGTCGCGGTCTGAACCAAGGCCTGGTCGACCTGGATGGAGCCGGCGTCCTGCGCAACCAGGGCGACCTGCGCGTCGAGCGTTTGATGCGTCGCCGCGCCCTGGGTCACCAGTGTCTTGTCTCGTGCAAGGTCGAGCTGGGCGTCCTTCAGCATCGCCTGGTCACGCGTCAGCTGGCCCTGGGCCTGGGCGAGTGCTGCCTGGTAGGGGCGGGGATCGACCTCAGCCAACAGATCGCCCTTGGCGACGTCCTGACCCTCCTTGAAGTTCACCTGGACAAGCGGGCCGGTGACCTGCGGCTTGACCGTGACGGTGGAGAGCGAGGTCACCGTGCCAAGCGCGTTGAGGGTGACGTCTATCGTGCCCTTCTCGATGGTGGCGGCGCCGATCGACATCGGTTGCGCGTTTCTTCTACCACCGGGCTGTCTGGCCTCGACATGCGGGCGTTGGTAGAGATAGGTGCCGGTGGCGGCGACAATTGCAATAAAGATCAGCCACGGGATCCAGCCACGCGAACGGCGTTGCGCGACATTCGTTTGCAGGGGCGTCTGCTGGGGTATTTCCAACTGCTGGTCCATGGCGGCATCTCTCACCCCCCATCAACCAATATGGCTGAAACCGACCCAAGTCGAATTAACAGTTGGACAGGTTGACCGGCCATGCCGGCCGGTCATTCTCCTCGGTTTCTGCTGTTTCTGCTGTCGCGTCCTGACGGCCGGCGCGCCTGTTACATGCGCATCAGCAGGCCGCCGTCGACGGCGAGTTCGATGCCGTCGCACATCACCGACTTCGAATGGCAGCCTTATTTCGTCAGCTGATCATCGGTTGACGAGGCAGAACGAAACCGGCCCGCTTGTGCCGACCGGTTGTTCCGAGCGAGATCAGCTGCAGACGCGGACTTCCTCGATCACCCTGTGGTGGTGACGCCAGGTCCTGACCAGTTCGATATGGCAGCGGTGATGCCGGTGGTAGCGGCGATATTCGCCACCCTGGTAATCACCGAACTGTACGCTGTCGTCACCATACTGGTTGTCGTAGTCGCGCCGGTGGTGGCGGCGATACTCACCACCTTGATAATCGCCAAACTGCACGCCGTCGTTCTGATCGTCGCCATATTGGTTGTCATCGTAATGACGGTCATGATGGCGGCGGATGATGATCTGGCCCCCGTTGTCGGGCTGGTCGTCCGATGAGTACTGGTTGTCGTCGGACTGGATAATCAAGCTTGCGGCTTGCGTTGGCGCAATGACGGCGGCCGTTGCGGCCAATGCCATCACCGAAGCCAGGAATAGGCTTTTCATGTCTCGTCCTCCTAGGGTTCAATCATATGAACTCGCGGGAAGGCTTAGCGTTCCAATATCGCTTTTCATAGCCGTGGACGCCAAGTTGGCCGTCATCGGCGGGACAATTTGCCTTACAGGCGCACAAATGCCGTCAACGGCAGGTGGTCGGACGCCACCCGCGAAAGCGGCGTGTCATGCGCCTCCACGGCCGAGATCATGCCGTGCCGGTTGGCCATGATGCGGTCGAGCGCCAGCAGCGGCAGGTTCGACGGGAAGGTCGGCACTGCCGGCGGCAGCGGGCCAAAGGTGACATGCAGCGTATTCAGCGCGGAGCGGTTGCCGAGCCGCCATTCGTTGAGATCACCGAGCAGGAGCGTCGGCGTGGCATCGGGGCTGTTCATGATATCCAGCACGACGCGGGCCTGCTGCGAGCGGGACCGACGCAGCAAACCGAGATGGGCGGCGATGACGCGCAGGGTCCGGTTTCCGTCAAGATCGATCTCCGCGACCACGGCGCCGCGTGGCTCCAGCCCCGGCAGCCTGATCTGATGCACGTCGCGGACGACGCCCTTCTTGAACAGCAGGACATTGCCATGCCAGCCATGCCCCTTGCCATTGGCTGCAATCGGCACCGGTACCAGGCCGGTTTCATGTTCCAGGCGAGACAGGTCGAGAAGCCCGTCACGGTCGCCGAAACGGTTGTCGGCTTCCTGCAGCGCAATCACGTCAGGATCGATTTCGCGGATGACGCGGCTGGTCCGCTCGGGATCGAACTTCCTGTCGAGGCCGATGCATTTGTGGACGTTGTAGGAGGCAACCAGCGTTCCGGTGGTGCCTGTCCGCTTGGGCGCACCGGCGTTTGCCTTCCGCATCCTGCGGTCGCGAATGGATAGAAGCATGCTTGCCGGAAGGCTGCGTCCAGTTCTGTGCATATCTGTGCTGCTCGTCCTCGCTGGCTTCAATTCGGAACCGGGCTACAGTCAAAATAGGCGCCGTCGGCATATATTCCATGACAGGCAGGCTTCACACGCGCCAACCTTGGCTAGAGATAGGGCGAACCGAGCCACAATACCCGGTCAAAAAGCCTGATAAGGAAGGGTCGGGCCCGCAAGGCGTCGAGCGTCACCGGCACTGCGGTTGCGAGCGCCGATCCGATCCGCGCCTCGATCTCGCTGGCAAAGCCGGCGTCAAGGACCTCGAGGTCGATCTCGAAATTCAGCCGCAGCGACCGGGCGTCAAGGTTGGAAGAGCCGACATACGCCCACACGCCGTCGATCGAAAGCAGCTTCGAATGGTCGAACGGTCCCTCCGTGCGCCAGATACGGCAATAGTTCTTCAGCAGCTGATCGAACTGCGCCGTCATAGCGCGGTCGACAAGGAAAAGATTGTTCACCGCCGGCACCACGATATCGATTTCGACGCCGCGCCTTGCAGCGGTGGTCAAGGCGCTGATCAGTTCACGGTCCGGCAGGAAATAGGGCGACATCAGGCGGATCGATTTGCGGGCGACGGAGAACGCGCCGATCAGCAGCTTGTGGTTGGTCTCGATGCTGGCGTCCGGGCCGGACGCGACCGCCCGCACCAGCATGGGCAGGCCGGGCGCCGGCGACAGCGGCCCAATTCGCCAGGCATCGCCCTTCAACGGTTCGTCGGTGGCGAAGCGCCAATCCTCGGCGGCGACCGAGAAGAGATCGGCGACGACCGGACCAGTGACCCGGAAATGCGTGTCCCTGGCGCAGTTGGAACCGGCGAACTCGGCCGAGAAGCCCTTGCGGATGTTCATGCCGCCTGTGAAGGCGACCTTACCGTCGATGATCAGGATCTTTCTGTGGGTCCTTAGATTGGCGTAGGGCAGGCGCAGACCCATGACGATGTTGCCGTTGAAGACATCGGCGGTGATGTCGGCGCTGCGCAGATGCCCCAGGATGCTCGGCACGGAATAGCGGGCGCCGACGGCATCGATCAGCACGCGGACGGTTACGCCGCGCCGGACGGCGCCGGCAAGGGCCTCGACGAAGAGCATGCCGACGGCATCATTGTCGAAAATATAGGTCTCGAGCAGGACGCTGCGCTCGGCGCCATCGATCGCCGCGCACATGGCGGCATAGGCCTCGTCGCCTGTCTCCAGCACATCGATCGCGTTTCCGGGGTGGAGTGCGCGCCGCGCCACCCTGTCGCCCAGTGTCCGCAGACCGGTGAACCGCTGCCCATATCGCTCGACGATCAGGGCTTCTTCGGCGGCGACGTCGTGCTCATGCTTGGCGGACACCGCGCCGCCGGCAAGCGGGCGCTGGGCGCTGATCGAGGCGCGACGGATGCGGTTGATACCAGCGACGGCATAGATCAGCACGCCGATGATGGGCGACAGCACCATGACGCCGACCCAGCCGGTGGCGGCGCGGACATCCTCCTTGGTCATGACGACGTGGATGATGCCGACGGTCGCCATCACCACCGAGATGATCGCAAGGATTTGGGGCCAGTGAGTCGCCAGAGTCTCGAACATTGCCGGGACTATCCAGCGAGCGGTTGCAGAAGGCAATGCGGCCGATCATGCCCCGGCGTCGAACAGGCTGAATGGCTCCAGGCAAAACATTAGAGACCCAGCGACGCCTTGAAAGCAGAAAGCTCCTCGTCGGTGACGGGGACGACGTGCTGCGACTCGGGATAGGCGCCAGTCTGCACGTCGGACATGAACTCGCGATAGGCGGCGATGCGCTCGCGCTGCAGCCGCTCATATTCGGCGGCGAAATTGCGATAGGTCTTGGCGTGGCGCGGCCTGTGGCCGGCGGTATGGCCGAGCACGTCCTCGCTGAAAAAATACTGCGCGTCGGCATGCGGCCCGGCGCCCATGCCGAGCATGATCAGGGGCGTATCCCTCGTGATCAGTTCGGCGACCCGGTCGGGCACCACCTCCAGCTCGGCGCCGAAACAGCCAATGGCCTCCAGGCGCTTGACGTGATCCCACACCGCACGCGCGCTCTCGGCCGTCCTACCGACGGCCTTGAAGCCGCCGGTCCAGGTGCATTGCGAGGGGATCAGGCCGACATGGGCGACGACCGGCACGGCGTTGTCGCAGAGCGCCTTCTGGATGTCGAGGGAGGCGGCGCAGTAGAAGCAGTCACCGCCGACGCGCATGAACTGGTAGGCGGTTTTCAGATAATCCTCCGAGGTGACCAGATTGCCGGCGGGACCGTAGGGCAGCCCGACCTGCACGAAGCAGCGGCCGGCCGCCTCGCGCATCTCGGGCGAGAAGAAGCGCCCCTCGATCGAAAGCATGTCTATGCCGGCCGCATCCGCTGCCGCCGCCTCTTCGAGAGAGGTGACGTAGAGCATGGAAATCTTTTGTCCGCGGCCCTTCATGGCGCGGATGTCGGCGACGGTGGGACGGCTGCTCTTGGTGACCATTCTTGTTCCTCAGACAGTGAAAGCTTCGCGGAAGGCCTGCAGTGCCGTCTCGGGATCACCCGAGGCAAACGCTTCCATGCCCACCGGCCCGCGGTAGCCCATATCCTTCAGTGCGCGGGCGATGCCGCGATAGTTGATCTCGCCCGTGCCGGGCTCCATTCGGCCCGGCACGTCGGCCACCTGGACTTCGCCGATCCATGGCAGGCAGGCGCGGCACAGCGCGATCAAGTTCCCTTCGCCGATCTGCGCATGGTAGAGGTCGAGGTTGAGGCGCAGGCCCGGCCGGTTGATGCTCGACACCAGCGCAAGCGTGTCTTCGGCTCGTGCAAAAGGCACGCCGGGATGGTCGACCGGAAGGTTCAAATTCTCCAGCGTGAATGTCACGCCTTCAGCCTCGGCGAGATCCGCAATCCGGTTCAGCGTGTCGTGTGCCCTGAGCCACATCGCGCCGGTGACGGTCTCGCAGGGTGCGACCGGCAGGCCGCCGTCACCCAACCCGGTACCGTGCAGGTTGAGCCGCGCGACACCGAGGCGTTTGCCGACCGCCGCAGTCGCTTTCGCCGTCTTCAGCAGTTCCGCGGCGCCCTCGTCATCGGAGAGACGGCCGCGCAGGTAGCCGTTCATGATCGAGAAGGTCGCGCCTGATTTCTCGAGCACTGCGAGGTCGTGATCGGGCCAGTTCCAGAGGCCAACCTGGAAGCCCATTTCGGTGAGGCGCTTGACGCGCCATTCCATCGGCCGGTCGCGCCAAAGCATTTCGGCGCAAGCCGCAAGGGTGAAGGTATCGGACATGTCAGACCTCGATGTGCACGCGGCCGTCCTCGACCTTGGTGTTGTAGGTTTTAAGGTTCACGCAGACCGGTGCGCGCAGCGCTTCGCCGGTCCTGTAATCGAACACGCCGTTGTGCTTGGGGCATTCGATCCTGTATTCCATAACCAGCCCGTCGCTCAGATGCACCTTTTCATGCGTGCACAGCCCGTCGGTGCAGAAGAACGCATCGTCGGGGCTCCGGTAGATGGCGAATGTCCGGCCCTCGTGATCGAAGCGGATAACGTCCTCTTCCTCGATATCATCGGCCGCACACGCATCAATCCACTTTGCCATTGTCGCCCTGCAGTCTGTTCTTGAGTTGGTCGAAAAGACAGCCGGCGGAACCACGCGTTCCGCCGGCCGCGCAGGAAGATGCCCGGGAGGAGGAGATGGGCGTCTTCACTGGGTTCATGCATGGCTCGCGTCGCGCGGCGCTTGCCTGTCGTCAGCCGCCGAAAAGCTCTCGATCTCGGCTTCGAGTTCGGCCATTTGCTCGCCGCCTGCCATCAGGTCGGTGATCGCTTCACGGCTTTTCTCGCCCTTGCGGAAGTCGGCGGCCTTGGCGCCCCTGATGAGGACGGCGAAGTGGTCGCCGACGGTCAGGGCATGGACGACATTGTGGGTGATGAAGATCACCGCGATGCCCTTGCGGCGTGCTTGCAGGACAATGCGCAGGACATGCGCCGCCTCCTTGACGCCGAGTGCCGCTGTCGGCTCGTCGAGGATCAGCACACTTGCGCCGAAATGCACGGCGCGCGCGATCGCCAGCGCCTGACGCTCACCACCGGACAGTCCGCCGACGAGGCGATCGCCGTCGTCGATGCGGGTGATGCCGAGCTGGCGCATCTCGGTGACGGCGATCTCGTTGGCCCGCTTGCGGTCGTAGATGGTGAGCGGCCCCCAGCGCCGCGTCGGCTCGGCGCCGACGAAGAAGGATCGGCCGATGCTCATCAGCGGGAACGTCCCGCCGAATTGGTGGACGGTCGCGATGCCGTGGTCGCTGGCGTCGCGCGGACTGTCGAAGGCGACGGCCCTGCCGTCCATTTCCATCGTGCCCGATGTCGGTTTGTGGACGCCGGAGAGGATCTTGATCAGCGTCGATTTGCCCGCACCATTGTCGCCGAGCAGGCACAACACCTCGCCTCTGTTGACCTCCAGCGAAATGTCGTGAAGCACGTCGATCGGTCCGAACGACTTGTTGATCCCGGTCAGCCTGAGCAGGGGCGTGGTCATGAGCGGACCCTCGATTTGGTGCGTGGCGCGTAGGTCAGCGCCATGGTGCGGAAGGTGTTGTTCATCAGCACGGCCGCCAGCAGCAGGACGCCGATGATCAGGCTTGCCCAGTTGGCGTCGAAGCCGGTGTAGAAAATGCCCTGGTTGACGATGGAGAAGGTCAGCGTGCCCAGCACGATGCCGACCACCGAACCGTAACCGCCGGTGAGCAGCACGCCGCCGATGACCACCGCGATGATCGAGTTGAAGATGAACGACTGCCCGGCGGCCACCTGGGCGCTGTTGTAGAGGATCGCCTGCGACATGCCGACGAAGGCCGCGCACAGGCCGCTGCTCATGAACAGCGCGATGGTGACCCGGTCCGTCGGGATGCCGGCATTGCGGGCGCTGACGGCGTCACCGCCCATGGCCAGGATCCAGTTGCCGAAGCGCGAGAAATTCAGGATGAAACCGACGATCAGGACGATGGCGATCCACCAGAACAGGGTCACCTGGAATTTGCCGCCGAGATAGTCGCCAAACACAAGCTTGGCGATCGGTCCGCTCTTCAGCGCGACACTGGTGCTGCCGGACAGGATGATCGAAAGGCCAAGCGTCAGGCCGGCCAGCGCGAACAGCGTTGCTAGGGTGACGACGAAGGACGGCACTTTGGTGCGGATCACCAGGACCCCGTTGATGAAGCCGACGGCGAGCCCAAGGCCAAGCGCGGCGAGAATGCCGACGATGATCGGCAGGCCGTAGTGGCCCGAGATGATGGCAATGGTCATCGAGCTGGCCGGGATCATCGAGCCGACGGAGAGGTCGAGGTGGCCGGCGATCATCAGCAGCCCGATGGGAAGCGCGATGATGCCGAGTTCCGAGGCGACGTTGAGCCAGCTCGCGGCGCCGCCGGCCGACAGGAAATTGGCGCCGCCGAAGATCGAGAAGAAGACCAGCACGGCGATCATGCCGATCAGCGAGCCGACCTCGGGGCGCCGTACGAGGCTGCCGATCGAGGGCATCGAAGAATGCGGGGCGGGTGGCGCAGTCGCTACCACGGCGGGTTGGTCATGGGCTTGGGATGTCATCGAAGTGGTCCCTGGCTTGAACAATGACGAGCCTGGCGCGGCCCTCGTCGAGGGGCGCCGGCCGGCGATGTCCGGCCCTCGGAGAGGCCGGACACTCAGTTTGCGCAAGTTAGCGGGCGCCGGCCGCCGCGCCGCCCATCGTCGCGTCGACATTGGCGGCGTCGACGATCCCCGGTCCGGTCAGCACCGGCTTCGTCGGCAGGTCGAGCCCATAGTTCACGAAGCCGTTGAGCAGGGACACCGCAAGATAGCCCTGCAGATAGGGTTGCTGGTCGATCGAGAACATCTGCGTGCCGTCCTTGATGCGCTGCAGGCCGGTTTCATCCATGTCGAACGAAGCCAGCTTGACCTTGTCGCCGACATTGGCCTGGCTGATTGCGTTGGCCGCACTGTTGGCGTCGCCAGCGCTGATGGTGATCAGGCCATCGAGGGTGTTGTCTTTCAGCACGGCTGCCTTGATCGCCTCGGCGACCGCGGTCGGGTTGCCGAAGCTGGATGAAGGCAGCGGCAGCTGGGTGGATTTGCCGCCGCTCTTGGCGATGGCGTCAGCTATGCCCTTGCAGCGGTCTTCCGTGTTGGTGGAGCCAGGCAAGGTGTTGACGCACAGCACATTCTTGGCGCCATGGCTGCCGAAATAGGCGCCGCCGCCGAGACCGGCCGCGTATTCTTCGTTGCCGACATAGTTCATGGCGCCGAGCCGCTTGGCTGCGTCCATGCCGCCGGAATTGTAGATGATGAGCGGCACACCGGCGGCAACGACTTCCTTGAAGGCGTCGTCCATGGCCTCGGGCACCCAGTCGGGGCCGACGATGGCGCTCGGCTTCTGGCTGAGCGCTGTGCGGATCAGCTTGGCGGCATCCGGGCCGAGATTGTCGTAGTTCTGCGGGCCGAGCCAGGTCACCGAGCCGCCGGTCAGTTCGGCGACCTTGCCGGCGTCGTCCGCACCCTTCTTGACCTTCGACCAGAACGGGTCGTCCGCCTTGCCGCCGATGACGAAGATCTTCGCCCCATCGGCTATTGCGGCTGTGGCACCTGTCGCTACCACGGCTGCCGTCACCACCGCCGTCAAAAGCTTCGTGATATGGTTCATTTCATTTCCTCCCGGTTGCCGTCATCAGACGGATTGGAAAACTTCGTCTCAACGCTCCCCTCCCAGTGCGTCGCGTGATCAATGCTTCGCCCGGCGTCGGTCACGCCCTGGCGTTCATGCGCTCCTTCTTTTTCTGGAACCGGGCGTCCATCATGGCGTCGCCCTCCCTGGTGCCGTCGTGCAGGGTGCCGAACCATCTATCGAGCGGGATCAGCCCGTCGCCGCCGTAGTTCACCTCGAAATATTTATGGTGCAGGTAGTGTGCGTAGGCGTGGCTCGATACGGCTGTGTCCTGCGTGAGTTCCAGCTTTTCGAAGCCGAGATGGCCGTTGACGGCACCGAAGCCGGCGACGTGCAACTGGAACAGTGCGACGATGGGGTTGGACGGGATCAGAAGATGCCAGAAGGCGACCGCGTGATAGAGGAACCCTTCCACCGGGTGCATCGACAGCGACGACCAGGGCGACGGGTTGATCGAATTGTGGTGGACGGAGTGGATCCAGCGATAGAGCGGACCCCAGTGGATCAGGCGGTGGATGAAGAAGAAATGCACCTCGTGAATGGCCGGTGCGATCAGCACCAGCGCGGCGAGGTAGACGGGGTGATCCTGCCAGCCGACCCACGGCACGTAGCCATTGGCAAAGCACCACAGGAAGATGACTTCGACCACCGTCCATAGCGGGATGGTGATGAAGAACGAGCGAAGGAAGTTGTCGAGGTTCTGGCTCTGGAACCAGAACACGTCGGAAGGCGCATCGCCAGGGAATTTGTGGTTGTATTTGAACCGCGTCGCCTGGGCGCGCCTGATGTAATAGCGCAGCTCGAAGATGCCGTAGAAGACCAGGATCGCCGCGGCGTTAACGGCGTAGAGCCACAGCGCCCAGCCCCAGCTGATGGTCTTCATCGTCTCGACGCCGGGGACGACATAGAACCAGTAAAGGAGGGCGGTGGCCATGTGGAAGGCATTCCACGGCCAGATATAACCGGGCAGCCACGCCAGGATCTTCGGCAGCCTCGGTGGCCAATTCCACAACGGCACGGCCTCGATGCGCCCGTTCGGCTTCCAGTCGCCGCGCTTGTCGCGCACGCCGTATTTGAGATCGTCCATCTCGGATCCTCCACCCGCAGTGCCTGGGATGGCTCGCGCGCGCACGCTGCCTCACACCGCCGTTGGGCGGAGGGTCAGAACCTTGCCTGCGCTGTGCTGCTTCTATCCTTGGGCTGGCGGTGCTTGCGCCTTCTTTGCTTGTGCCCGAGATAAACATCTTGATCCAAAATGAATCAAGAATAGAATGTTTATTCCAAATGAATTGTATCATTCGTCTCAGAACTGACTGGCGAATGATATCTTCGTATCAATTGCTGCAGGCTGATGAGACGAAATGGATCAGAACAAGCGGCCGACGATCAAGGATGTTGCCGCCGAGGCCAATGTTTCGGTGGCCACCGTCAACCGGGTGCTGGGCGGCTCTGGCGCCGTCCGCCAGGGCACGCGCGAGCGCGTCAGGCTGGCGGCGGAGCAGATCGGTTTCTACGGCATGGGCGCGCTGCGCAGCCGCATAGCGGCCGCGCGACCGCGCTACCGGTTCGGTTTCCTGCTACACCAGCCCGGCCGCGCTTTCTACCGCAACATTGCCGAGGCGATACGTGCGGTGGCGCCGACGATGCCTGACTGCGAGATAGAGCTGCGCACCGAGTTTCTCGACGATCTGTCGCCGCAGAACGTCGCCTCGCGTTTGCTGGCCTTGGGCGCCGAATGCGACGCCGTCGGCGTCGTTGCCGCGGTGCATCCTCTCGTCACCCAGGCCGTGGACACGCTGCATGCCCGCAACGTGCCGGTCTTTGCGCTGATCTCGCAGATATCGGCGACAGGCCAGGTTCCCTACATCGGGCTGGATGGCTGGAAGGTCGGGCGCACCGCGGCCTGGGTGTTCGAGCATGTCTGCCGGGCGCCCGGCAAGCTCGGTATCCTCGTCGGCAATCATCGCTACCGCTGCCAGGAAATGAACGAAAGCGGTTTTCGCTCCTATTTCCGTGAGCACGCCCCTGGCTTCACGCTGCTGGAGCCGCTGCTGACCTTCGAATCGAGCGCCATCGCGCAGGAGATGACCGAAAAGCTGCTGAACGAAAATCCGGATCTGTCTGGCCTCTATGTTGCCGGCGGCGGCATCACCGGCGCCATTGCGGCGCTGCGCTCCACCGAGCGAGCCGGCAGCCTCGTCGTCGTCGGCTATGAGCTTATGGATTCGACCCGCCCGGCGCTGCTCGACGGCACGCTGACCTTTGTCATTTCGCACCCGCTCGCCCGCATCGCGCAGGAGGCTCTGGCGGGCATGGTCCGCGCCGTCTCCGCCCCGAACGAAGGCGGCAACTTCACCACGATCCTGCCCTTCGAAATCTACACCCGCGAGAACATCTAGTTCACGGCCCGGTCGCGTCGGCGTGCATGAGACGGTCGATCCGAATAAAGCCAAGAGTTCGAACCGATCGAGCTCCGATAGAATCCTGGCGAAGCAAAGAGATCGCGTGAGCTGGCGTCGTCCCCGCGCCGCTTCGGTTCTCCAGGCTTCCTATGCTTGGTTCCGGAGTCGTTGTATATCAGCAGAAATGAAATTGACGATGTAACACATCGATCGATGGCGAGGGGAGCGCCGCATGATGGAATTCAACTTCGATGGACCTCCTGTGGGTGACGCCGTCGACATGGCGGCTGAATGTCAGAGCCGATTGCTGCCTCACATCCGCGAAATCGTCCGGGCGGCGGTGGCTGCCGGGTGGGACGAAGAGGATGTCCTTCTGGGTTTTGTGGAACTTGCGTGGGATCTGTACGAAAAGCGTCGCGGTGATTCCTAGCCAAGCGCGACGAACAGGCTGACCCCTATGCCGCGTCATGGCTCCGAGTTCACGTGTGCCTGAAGAGAATATTTTCCAATTCCTCTCAGGTCGCTGGAAAGGAATGCCTCGCTCATACCATCAGACGCAATGAGCGGCTGGGAGAAGGCCTCTCCATTTGAAACAAAAATCCTCTCTGCTTCCTTTAGCAATCCCTGCTTTGCCTTTCATCCAGAACATAATTTTCCGGTTGTATGCAAAGTTCTTCCTTATCCCCGGCCCTCGCGATACGCTGATTTCGGGTTGACGCGGGCGAAGGGGGCTTTCAGGCGGCGGCAACGCAGGCGAGGCGGAATGAAATACCGAGACGAGGCTCGGGGGAGCGGCGATCCCCGGGGCGTCGATCGAGACCAAACGACACGATACGTTCTGGACATCGTCGCCGAAAGTGCGTGTCCCAGAAAGGCCACGGCCCAGGGCAGCCTGATACACTCCGTCTGCCGCGGTCCTGGATCGCAGACTTTCCTGGCCGGCGAACATTCGGTTGGGATTGTGCAGGCACCGGCAGCCAAGTTGCGCGCTTCGCCCGGCAGCGACAGGCTGACGGAGTATCATGCGCCTATCGGCTGCCTCGTCATCAATCCGGCGGGCGTGGACAGCAGGCTTGCCTGCTCGGCGACCAGGGAGAACGCCGTCATCATGCGAAAAATACTGGTCGCCGAACTCGCCTCGGTCGCAGGAGTTTCACCGAATCATTTCACAGCAAGGTTTGCCACGACGTTCGGGATGCCGCCACATCGGTACCTGATCAACCTGCGTCTCGACTTCGCGGAAAAGCTGCTCCTCGATGGTGAAGTCGCGATTGCCGAAGTCGCTTACCTGGCGGGATTTTCGGACCAAAGCCACCTGGCCGCGACCATGAAGAAATACAGGGGAAGAACACCCAGGACTGGATATGCTTCCGCCAGAAACTGAAGAGCCGCACGCGGCATTGAAAACGAGCGACATGGATTGGTGTGGCAAGGCGGCGACACCTGCTGCTCAGGACCCAAGACAGGAATTTCCTACAAAGATTCCGGAATTTTCCAAAATACGTCCATCACGAATCTGCCCATGCTCAGTGTCATAAGTCAGTTCGATCAATCACGAATTGTTTGCTTGAGGGAACGGACAATCCGCCCTCAGGTTGATGTCCTTAGGGGAGGTATCAGGAGGCCGAAAAGTGCGGCGCGATGATGATTCCCCGGGATGGACGTCCGGGACAGATGCGGCGCGACAGCCGGCACTGAACGTCAAAGGCGGGCTTTCCGTTCGCAGTGCACGCAAGGTGCAGGAGTTCTTGAACGAGAACTTTGCACGCAAGCTGACGCTTGCCGAGATGGCTGCAGTTTGCGGGCTGTCGCCCTATCACTTCGTGCGGGCTTTCTCCAGGACGTTCGGGGCTCCGCCGCATCAGTACGTTCTCGATCTGCGGCTGGCCTTCGCCGAAAGGCTGCTTGCCGACAAGCGCATGACGATCGCGGACGTCGCGCATCTGAGCGGGTTTTCGAGCCAGAGCCACTTTACCACGATGATGAAGAAATATCGAAAAACAACGCCATTGCAGGCGCGCCAGAGTAAGATCAGTTCAAAAAATAAGTAAAAGATCATCCGGAAGGTAGTTTAATTGCCGCTTATCAAAGCGTGACCTAAAGTAACAGACTGTTAACTCCCGCTGGGTTGCTCCCCTCTTTTCTCACAAGACAGCAATTTCCTGAAATACGGAAAGCCGGAATCATGTCTTTCTGCGTTGAGCTGGAATTGTCTGACATTTCCATGCCGGCCAGCGGAGAGGGACCATGACCGACAATCTCATTTCGAACGGCTCGCTTGTTCAGCGTCGGGCAGGGCATTTCGCGGGGCACTGGATCGCGGGTGCCGATCACCGCTCCCGCTCGATCCGCCGCCGCCTGATGGCGGTCCTGCGCATGGCCTATCGCGTGCTCGGCATGCGCCGCAAGGGATCTGGACTCGGCATGCTCGGGATCGGCAAGGTGTTGGCGGCGGCGCTGGGTGCGATCGCATTGGGCGGCATCGCCACGCCGGCATCAGCACAGGTTTTCGGCGGCGGCGGCACGGCAAACGGAGTGCGCGGTATCGCGTTTGGATCCGGAGCCGTGCAAAACGGAGCCGATTCCATTGCTGAGGGCACCAATGCCAACGCGGGCGCCCAGAACGCCGTCGCGATCGGCTTCCAGTCGCTCGCCTCGCAGATCAACTCCATCTATCTTGGCTCGCGCACCGCCGCAGGAACGGGAGCGCTGGCTCAGAGCGCGATCGGCATCGGCACGGATGTGACGGCATCGCAAGCCGACGCCATCGGGATAGGGCGTTCATCCGTTTCGTCGGCACAATACTCGGTGGCTCTCGGCCTGCAAGCGAAGGCCACAGGCGCCGGCGGCGCGATGGCGCTAGGCTCAGGCACGGTCTCAAGCGGCGTCAATTCGGTTGCGCTCGGCGTCCAAGCCAGTGCCACAGGAGCCGGCGCCAACGCCTTGGGCACTTTCTCCGTTGCTTCGGGAGGGAACTCCACCGCCCTCGGCACCAGCTCCTTGGCTAGCGGTAACTTTTCGTTCGCCGGAGGCTGGGCATCTGTCGCCAACAAGGATAGTGCCGTTGCCTTGGGCAAATCGGCCAGCGCGACAGGGCTGAACGCGACAGCGCTCGGCTCCAGCACCAATGCTTCGGCCGATTTCGCATTGGCGCTGGGCAACCAGGCTGTGTCGAGCGGTATCGGCTCGGTCGCGGCTGGCTCGGGGTCCCAGGCCACCGGCGTATCCGCCACGGCGCTTGGCAACAACGCCGCGGCGACGGCTGCAAACGCAACCGCGCTGGGCCTGGGCGCCACTGCGAGCGGTGTAGACGGCACGGCGGTCGGCAAGCAAGCCAATGCGAGCGCGCAAGACGCCATCGCCATGGGCACTACGTCAATCGCGAGCGGCACCGCCAGCACGGCGGTTGGCAACACGGCCGTTGCCAGCGGCGCAAACGCCTCCTCATTCGGGTCCGGCGCGAAAGCGACAGGAGACAATTCTCTCGCTGCCGGCGTCAGCGCCAACGCCGGCGGAAGCGCCAGCACCGCTCTCGGCATCGGGACCGTCGCCAGCGCCGACAATTCCACTGCCGTCGGACGTGAATCCCGCGCCACCGGACTCAACAGTACCGCGCTCGGCCGCGGCGCCCAAAGCAGCGCCCTGAACTCCATCTCTCTCGGCGCTGGGACGAGGGCGTCCGGGATAGGCGCAGTCTATGTCGGCTCAAGCACTTTTGCAACGAGCGCCAGTGGAGACAACGCCATCGGCATTGGCACGGACGTAACGGCATCCGAGGACGACGCCATTGCAATGGGGCGCGACAGCCAGGCGACGGCAACCAACGCCATCGCGGTCGGTCTACAGTCCGCTGCGCTCTCCGCCGACTCCGTCGCCATCGGCACGGGCGCGACTGCCGATGGCGGCAAGGCCGTGGCCATCGGCGCCGGCAACACCGCCTATGGCGACGGCGCGGTAGCCATCGGCGATCCGAGCTACGCCAGTGGCACCGGCGCCTTCACCGGCGGCGCCAATAACATCGCCAACAGCGATGGCACGGCGAGCGCCACCGCGGCCAATATGGCGGCGGGCGCTGTCGCCATCGGCAACAACAACAAGGCGATCGGGCAGGGCTCTGTTGCGCTGGGCAACGGCTCGACTGCTGGTGCCGCCGGCCTCGCAGGCAATGTCGCGCTGGGCAATGGCGCGGCGGCTGCGGCGAGCTCCGGCGACGTGGCGCTTGGCTCCGGCTCGGTGACCGCCGTGGCGGTCGGTACGCCCAATGCGGTGATCAACGGCACGACCTATGCCTTCCAGGGCACCACGCCGACCTCGACGGTCAGCATCGGCGCGCCCGGTGCGGAACGGACGCTCACCAATCTGGCGGCAGGGCGGATCAGCGGCGCCTCGACGGATGCGGTCAACGGCTCGCAGCTCTTCGCCACCAACCAGGCGGTCGATGCCATCGGCGCCGTTGTCAACAACATCAATGTCGGCGGCGGCATCAAGTATTTCCATGCCAATTCGGCCCTGCCGGATTCCCTGGCCCTTGGAACGAATTCCGTCGCGGTCGGACCCAACGCCGTGGCCAACAATGCCGGCGATGTGGCGATCGGTCTGAATTCGACGTCAGGAGCAACGACCAATGTCGGCGGAGCCACGATTGGTGGCACCGCCTACACCTTCGCCGGCACCACGCCGGCCGGCGCCTTCTCGGTCGGTTCGGCTGGTGCGGAACGCCAGATCCAGAATGTCGCGGCAGGACAGTTGAACGGTAGCTCGACCGACGCGGTCAACGGCTCGCAGCTCTTCGCCACCAACCAGCAGGTGACGGCCAACACCACGGCCATTGCAAATATCGGCGGTTCGGTGACCAATCTTGGCAACACGATCAATAACATCGCCGGCGACACCTCCACCGCCTATACCGACGCCAATGGCGTGGGCATCCGCTACGCCCGCACCAACGAGACCGGATTGGCGAAAACCGATTCCTTCGCGCAAGGGGTCGGCTCCACCGCTGTCGGTTACCAGGCGACCGCAACGGGCGTCAGCGGGCTAGCTCTCGGCCGCGACAGCCAGGCCAGCATCGACGGCAGCGTCGCGCTTGGTTCCGGTTCGGTCTCCGATCGCGCACTGGCTCCGGCCACGGGCCAGATTGCGGCCGGTCCTTCCAACTTCATCCAATACAACACCACCGACAAGACACTCTTGGGCGCCGTTTCGGTCGGCACGTCCACCGCCTATCGTCAGATCACCAATGTGGCGGACGGCACCCAGGCTCAGGATGCCGTGACGATCCGCCAGTTGCAGGGCGCGATCGCATCGGTCTCGGTCACCTCGACGAAATATTTCCATGCCAATTCGGCGGCCGGCGACTCGCTCGCGGTCGGGGCCGAGTCGGTCGCTGTCGGCCCGACGACGGTCGTCAACGGCGACAATGGTATCGGCATGGGCAATGGGGCGATCGTCGACCAGACCGCACCCGGCGGCACGGCCATCGGCCAGAACGCTCATGTGATGCTGGCCGACGGCCTCGCGCTCGGCACCAATTCGACCGCCGCCGGTGTCCAGTCGGTGGCGCTCGGCGCCGGCGCCCAAAGCACGTTCGCCAACAGCGTCGCGCTGGGCGCCCAATCGGTCACAACTGTCGGTGCGCAGGCGAACTACACGGCCTATGCGCTGGCAAGCCCGCAGACCTCGGCCGGCGAGGTGTCGGTCGGCGCCGCCGGAGCCGAACGCAAACTGACCAATGTCGCCGCCGGCTCGGCCAACACCGACGCCGTCAACGTCTCCCAGCTTCGCGGCGTGTCGGAGAGCCTGGTCGATCAACTGGGCGGGACTTCGGTCGTCAATGGCGACGGGTCGATCACCGGACCGACGTACAAAATCCAGGGCAACAACTACACGACCGTCTATGACGGCTTCACGGCCGTCGACAACGCCTTGACCAACATCTCCAATGGCGGCGGCATCAAGTACTTCCATGCCAATTCGACATTGGCCGACTCTGCCGCCAGCGGCACCAACAGCGTCGCGATCGGGCCGGAGAGCGTGGCGACCGGCACCGACAGCCTTGCCGCCGGGCACGGCGCCACGGCAAGTGCGCGAGGCGCCGTGGCGCTCGGCCAGGGCGCCAAGGCCAACAACGCCAACGACGTGGCTCTCGGCTCCGGTTCGGTGACGCAGACCGCTGTCGGCACCTCCAGCACCACCATCAACGGCAAGACCTACGCCTATGCCGGGACGGCTCCGGCCGGAACCGTCAGCGTCGGCGCTGCCGGCGCCGAAAGGACGATCACCAATGTCGCCGCCGGACGCGTTTCCGCTGGCAGCACCGACGCGATAAACGGCTCCCAGCTCTTCGCCACGAACACAGCGATCGAGGATCTGAAAGACGGCGTCGGAAACCTCACCCAGAACGCGGTGGTGTATGACACCAATCCGGACGGCAGCAAGAAGAACAGTATCACGCTGCAGGGCGGAGACGTCAACGCGCCGGTGGTCATCTCGAATGTCGGTCCCGGTGTCGCCGGCACCGATGCGGTCAATGTCAACCAGTTGAACAAGGGCATAACCGAGACCAAGAGCTATACCGACAACCGTGTGGCCTACGCCATCGATGCATCCAACGACTACACCGACAAAGTGGCCGTCACGACCTTGCAGCAGGCCAATGATTACACCGACCAGAAGCTCAGCCAGCTCAATCAGGACATCAGCGGCATACGTGACGAGGCACGGCAGGCGGCCGCCATCGGGCTCGCCGCTGCCTCGCTGCGCTACGATGACCGTCCCGGAAAGCTGAGCGTCGCGGCGGGTGGCGGCTTCTGGCGGGACGCCGGCGCCTTTGCCTTCGGCGCGGGCTACACCAGCGAAGACGGCCGCATCCGCGGCAACCTGTCCGGTACGGCCGCGGGTGGCCATGTCGGTGTCGGCGCCGGCCTCAGCTTCACACTGAACTGAGGCGGGAATGAACAGGCAAACCAGCCTTACCCGCTTTGCCGTGCTGACTTGCCTAGCGCTCTGCGGCGGGCTCGCGCCGGCTGTCGGGCAGGTTGCCTCGCAATACAGGATCAAGCCCTCGGATGTGATGGTGCCTCCCGACGTCAAGCTGGGGGACTACCAGCGCACCATCCGTCCCTTCGAAAACTGGACACTGATCTGCGACGAGAACCTCAAAGCCGGCAAGAAGGTCTGCAATGTCTCGCAGGTCATCGAGGACACGTCCGGCAAGATGGCCTTCAGCTGGTCGCTGGCCGCCACGCAGGACGGCAAGCCGTACATGATCCTGCGCACCGCGCCGAACGCCAGGAGCGACGGCCTGGTGTCGCTGAAGTTCGAGGGGCGGAACCAGGCGATCGACGTTCACCTGAACGGCTGCAACGAAATGGTCTGTGTCGGGATGTTGCCGGTGGGACCCGTCATGCGCCAACAGATCTCGCAGAATGCGACGCCGGCGATCTCGTACTCGACCGTCGACGGCCAGACGATCACCGTGACCGCAACACTCAAGGGGCTGACAGACGCCCTTTCGCCAGTCAAGTAACCGGGGCAGCACCATGAGCCAGCAGGACCAGTTGTCGTCCGCAAAACGCAGCGACCCGACCGTCGAGGCGGATCGGCACAGACTCGTCGAACCCGCGCGGCGGCGGTGGCCTCGCCTCGTCGGATTTTCACTGTTGGGGCTGGTCGTGGCGGGCCTTGGCTTTGCCGCCGGGAACTATGCCGCGATCGCCAACCTGGTCGGCAGCGCGACGGCCGCGCAGCCTGAGACAGCCAACCCGGCGCTTCCGGACACTCCCTTCCTGCAGCACGTCAAGCAAGCCGGCGTGCAGGCCTGTTCGACCATCTTTCCGGTGCTCGGACAGATTTTGACGACCGGCACGAAATACAGCGTCAAATCATTGTGGAACGACCAGGCTGCCGACAAACACGCCGTCCAGGCGTTTGTCGGCATGGACTATGCGACGGAACGATATAGCGGGCCGGCCGCCGGCGTCGTCTTCGCATCGCCCACCGCTTCGGGTTGCGAAGGGGCGATGGTGCGGGTGGCGCCGTTCGCCAGCCCCTGTACCGACATCCCGTCCATTCTTCCGCGAGGCAGCAAGATCACCGACCACCTCGGCCAGGTCGAGGTCTACGAGCTTGGCGGCAACGCGGGGGAAGCCCTTCTCCTGCCGACAGGCAACAGTTGCGTGGTGATCTCCGTCGCTTCTGCGGCGAAGTGAGAAGGCGAAGCCGATGGCACCAAAGCGCGTCGCGTTGAAACGGATTCGGGCGCCGCGCTTTAGGTCTTTGTTTTTATGCATGTCGTTGTCCCAAAACCGGGGCCACTTTTGGGCAACATGCATTAACCCTGCGGAGGATTGCTGACGATGAGATCGGGACCTGTGGCTGCTGTGCTTGGCATTGCCTTGCTCTGGACCGGGCAAGTCATCTCTGCCGATCTGACGGAAGGGCCGCCGGAGCCGCCGGCTCCGCCACCTCAGCAGGAAAAAGGCATCTGGGCGGCGATCGCCTATTCCAGTGCCGATGTCAAATACGGCTTCTTCTGGGGCGCCGACAAGCGGCAAGAGGCGTCGGACATCGCGCTCAAGCATTGCGAGAACGCGGGCGGACAGAACTGCACCGTCGTCGCCGTGTTCCGCAATCACCGCCATTGGGATGACGATGACCAGACCGGCTTTCCTTACAATCACTGCGGTGCCCTGGCCGTGGCCGAGAAGGCAGCCGACCGGCTCACGCCGTGGGGCGCAAAGTCTGCCCAGACCCGCCGGGACGCGGAAGACCTCGCCTTGCAGGCCTGCCAGGCGGCAGGAGACAAATGCAAGATCCGCGAGTGGGTCTGTACATGAAGCGTGGCCTCAAGGCCGTCTTGGCATGCGGGGCAGTCCTATTCTCTTTGATGTCGCCTGCGTCGGCGCAGCAAAAGGCGGCTCTTCCAGATGGACCGTCGTTCCTGCGCGAAGTCTTCCAGGACTGGAGCGTTGCCTGCTCCGTTCGGGAGAATGCAAAGACCTGTTCGCTTTCGCAGGACCAGGTTCAGCAGAACGGCCAAAGGCTTCTTGCCGTGGAGGTTCAGAGACGTGCGGATGGTTCTGCAACGGCCACCCTGCTTCTGCCCTTCGGCATATTGCTCGATGCGGGCATAACGCCCCAGATCGACGATCAGCCGCCATTGTCCCAGCAGCGGTTCAGGACCTGCCTGCCGACGGGTTGCCTCGCGGTGTTTTCCTTTGATCCGCCGACGCTTGCAAAGATGAGAAAAGGCACGGTGCTGAAGCTCAATGTCACGACGGATGCGGAGACCCAGCTGACATTTCCGGTGTCGCTTGGCGGCCTGACCGCGGCGCTCGACCGCATGGCTGCGCTAAGCGCACGTTGAGAAACGCAGTCCGTTCACTCAATCCGTGATCCCCTGAAAAATTTACTGTAACCGCGATCTGCCTTTGGTTCAGTCGCAAAAAGCGGCTATCCAGGGTTGATTCTGCCCGCATTGGTCCACCGCCTTCTTTTTTGTCCTTTTCCCGACTTGGCAGCGTCCGGATACAATCGCAGGGAGTCTGTGCTTATGTGCCATTTTTGCTACATTTAACAATCTTGTGGCCTGAATCATCGATTTAGCAGGAGCTAATTCAATAATTCCTCACACATTTCGTGAAACTGTGGATAGTTCTCGGAGGCAGGCCTTGGCTTGGTGTAGCGCTTGTGGCTAAGGGTGCTGGGGGAAACGTTAGGGTGGGTTATATGAATAAGACAAGCATCTCGGCCGTCGGCAAGCGCCTTGGTCTTTTGATGGCGGCTACAATGCTGACCTGCGCGAGTGCTCATGCCCTCACGCTCAAGGAGGCGATGGCTGTTGCTGTGGAATCCAATCCCGAGATTGGACAGGCAATCGAAAACCGCGAAGCAATCGAGTTCGAGTTGAGGCAGGCCAAGGGCCTTTATCTTCCCAGTGTCGATGTCGAGGCATCGGCCGGAGTTCGTCGCCTCGACAATTCGTCCCGGCGCTCACTGTCGATAGAGGACGATTCGCTCTATCCGGCAGAAGCGGATCTGGTGGTTACACAGAAGCTATTCGACAGCGGAGCGCGGCGGGCGGAATTGAACCGCCAGGCATCGCGGGTCGACGGGGCGTCCTTCCGGGTCCTGGAGCGCTCGGAATTCATCGGGCTGTCGGTCGTCCAAGACTACCTTGAATACATGCTGCAGGCTTCGATCGTCGCCGAAGCCAAGAAGAACCTGGGCTTCCATCAGGCGATACTCGGCGACATCCGGCAAGGCATCTCGGGCGGGGCGCTGAACGAGGCCGACCGGCAGCAGGCCGAAGAGCGTCTGTTCGCGGCCAAGGCACGCATGCAGGAGGCGACCGAAGAACTGGAAGCCTCCAAGATCCGGTTCTTCAAGACCGTCGGCAAACCGCTAGTCGATGCATCGCGGCCTGGCGATGTCGCCGCCGCACTGCCGCGGTCACTCGATGATGCGCTGGGCCTGGCACGACAGAACAATCCTCGCGTTCACATGGCCACCAGCGATATCGCCGCTGCTGCTTCCCAGGTGGATGCGGCCCGGGCGAAATATGGCCCCGAAGTCCTGGCCGAAGGCCGTGCCAGGGGAGGGTATGACATTGACGGCGACAATGGCGACGCCAGTGACCTGCAGGCGCGTCTGGTGCTGCGCTGGAACCTTTATCGAGGCGGCATAGACAAGGCCAATGAACAGGAGCAGATCCGCCGTGCCAGCGAACAGCGGCTTGCCTATCACCAGGTCTTGCGTGAAATCGAGGAGGCTGTCCGCACGTCATGGGATCGCCGCTTCCGGCAAGCCGACCTGGCAAAGACGCTCAGGCTGCAGGCCGCGTCCAGTGAAAAGCTGGTTTCGTCCTACCGCGAGCAATTCAAGGTAGGGCAACGATCGCTGCTCGACGTGCTCGATGCGCAGAATACGCGGTTCAACACGGCAACGCTGGCGGACACAGCATCCTATGCGTCGTTGTTCGCCCAATACCGGCTTCTGGCCGCGACAGGTCAATTGCTGAAAACGATGGGTCTTCAGCCGGCAAAGCAAGCGACGGCCTATGCACGATCCGAGTTCAACGCACCAGAAACCGCGGACACTGAGACCTATGCGCGGACGCCATCGGAGCAGAAGAACGACCTGCCTTTCGATATCCTTGCGCCAGTGAGGAAGAAGTAGGACGGTGCAGGGTCCAGCGAGGGTCCTTACGGGCATATCGTGAACCAGCAACCCAACATCTTCTCCCCCAAGGAGGCATTCAAAGCCTGCTTTTCAGCGGTCGCCGGCTATCTTGGCAGGCCGAGCGCCGAGACAGTGCTGTTTGCCGGGGTGCCGATTTCAGAGACGCGAATTGAGGTAGAGGATATTCGGCATCTTGCCGAGCGCATCGGCCTCGAGGTCAAGGATGTCAGTCATCGCGATTTCCTGCGCGGACGCGTCGATCTGCCCGCCATTCTGTTTCGCGCCAGTCAACTGCCTGTTGCCCTGCTCGCGGAGATTGAACCCGGCGAATACCTGACCGCGCCCCAGGAGGACGGCCGCACCTCGATCAGCAGATCCGAGCTGGCTGCTAGCTATATCAGCGGCGGCGCGTCCTTCTCGATCACCTACGCCAATGCCACCGAGGCGATGAAGGTCGGCTCGGCGCAGAAGATCGAAAGGCGCCATTGGCTGACGGGGACGATGGGCGCCTTCTGGCGCACCTATTCGAAAGTCGTCCTTGCAGCGATATTCATCAATGTTCTGGCCATCGCCTCACCCATCTTCACGATGAACGTCTACGATAGGATCCTGCCGAACAAGGCAATATCCACACTGTGGGTTCTGGCCATCGGCATCGGTGCCGTCATCCTGTTCGATCTGCTTCTGAAGACGGCCAGGGCCTCCCTCATCGACTATGCCGGGCGCAAGGCGGATATTCGGATATCGTATCTTCTGTTCGAAAAAGTGCTGAACTCGTCACTGTCGGCGCGTCCCGGCTCGACCGGCGAATACGCAAACCGGGTCACGCAATATGAGTTCGTCAGAGAGTTCTTCACCTCGAACACCATCAGCGTGTTCATCGACACGGCATTCGTCTTCGTCTTTCTTCTCGTCATCTATGCGATAGGCGGCTGGCTGGTGATCATACCGGCGCTGGCCTTTGTGATGTCCGTCATCGTCGGCTTGATTACCCAGCGCCGCATCGGCAAGCGCGTCGCCGCCTCGATGAACGAAGCTTCGCAACGCCAGGCCCTGCTGGTCGAATCCATCTCCACGCTGGAGACGATCAAATCGCTGCGCGCCGAGGCGTATCTGCTGCGAAAATGGGGAGAGCACTCCAAGAACGCCGCCAACACGTCCGAGAAGATCAAGCAGCTCTCGGCGGCGGCAGGCAACATAACCCAGTCGATACAACAGCTGGTGACCGTCGCTCTGGTGGTGGCCGGCGCTTACGCCTTCTCGGAAGGGCATGTTTCGACAGGAGCAATCATAGGAACGGTCATGCTGGCGAGCAGGGCGGTGGCGCCGCTCGGCCAGATCGCCATCACGCTGTCCCGATTTCGCCAGGCTATGCTCTCGTTGAGGATGGTGAACTCGATCATGGATCAGCCGGAGGACCGGCCGGACACGGTGGGTTTCGTCAACCGCCCCATTCGCAACGGGGCGATGGCGTTCAGGAATGTCGGGTTTGTCTATCCCGGTTCGGAAAACGAGGTTTTGACCGGTCTGAATTTCACGGTGAAGCCGGGCGAGCGGATCGGCATCATCGGTCGCATAGGATCGGGAAAGACGACGATGGGTCGGCTGGTCGGCAGGCTGTTCCTGCCAACCTCCGGTGAGCTGCTGCTGGATGGGATCGATATTCGCCAGTATCACCCGTCAGAGGTTCGGGCCGCTGTCGGCATCGTTGCGCAGGCCGGCGATCTGTTCTCGGGCACGATCAAGGAAAATCTCCTGATGGCATGCCCGGAGGCTACCGATGAGCAAATCATCGAAGCGGCAAAGGCGGCTGGCGTCGACGATTTCGTCTCACGCCATCCGCGTGGTTACGACATGAATGTCGGCGAGCGTGGCACCAATCTTTCAGGCGGCCAGAGGCAGACAGTGGCGATCGCACGCCTGCTGCTGACCAAGCCGAAGATCGTCTTCCTGGATGAACCATCGGGCTCGATGGATCTCGCATCGGAACGCCAATTGATAAAGCAGCTCAAGGTCGCCTTTGACCGCGACACAACGCTGATCGTGTCCACACATCGCTTCAGCATGCTTGAACTGGCCGATCGCCTGATCGTTATCGAGCAGGGCAAGATCGTTGCTGACGGACCGAAGGACCAGGTTATACAGGCGTTGCAGAAAACAAGCGCTTGATCGAACAAATTGAATGCATCCAATGCGTTGGGGCGTAGGAAATGCTTGCCAGGGAAGATCGGCCGCCGCTCTTTGCGTCGGCGTCCATATTCATCATAGGAGCGCTTTTCGTTGTATTTGTCGCCTGGGCAGCCTTTGCCGAAGTCGATGAGATCGCGCGGGGAGACGGCAAGGTGATACCCGCTTCCAAGACCCAGATCATTCAGGCGAGTGAAGCCGGTGTCGTCCAGGAAATCGCAGTGACGATTGGCCAGGTCGTGAAGAAGAATGATCTCATCATCCGCCTCGACAACACGCTCAACACCTCCAGCCTTGGTGAGCAGCAGGCCAAGGCGCGAGCCCTGCAGGCGCGCATTGCGCGGCTCCAGTTCGAGCAGAGCGGCAATCTCGAAGGCGCATTTCCCTGTCCGCCCGAGATCCAGAAGGCAGCGCCGGAAATCTGCGAAAACGAGCAGAAGCTGCTCGTCGCGCGCCGCGAAAACTTCGAAGTCAAGCTGTCGGTTCTCAAGTCGCGCCTCGATCAGCGCCAGAATGAATTGGACGAAGCCACCGCCAATCTCGATCGCCTCACCAAGAACCTGGCCGTTAGCGACCAGGAAAAGGAGCTGGTCGATTCCATGGTCAAGAAGGGGCTGATGGCGAGGACTGAGCAGATCCGCGTCGAGCGTGAGCATACCGAACTGCAAGGGCAGTTGAACCTTGCCGGTGAAACCATCAAGAAAACCAAGGGGGCTATCACGGAAGCCCAGCTTCAGGTCGACGAGCTCGGCCTGCAGTTGCAGCAGGAAGCTCTGAGCGACCTGACCGAGGCGCTGGCCGATCTCTCGGTGGTGGATGAGACCATACGTGGCGCCACCGACAAGGTCGCGCGCACGGATATCCGGTCTCCGGTGGATGGGATTGTCAACACGCTGGAGCTGAACACGGTCGGCGCCTTCGTCCAGCCTGGCGCGGTCGTGGCCGGCATCGTCCCGACCTCCGAGACCCTTCTGGTCGAGGCGCGGGTTTCACCGCGAGATGTTGCCTTCATCCGGCCGGACCAGGACGCGCTTATCAAAGTCACCGCCTACGATTTCTCGATCTTCGGGGGCATCGAAGGCAAGGTCTCCAATATCACAGCCGACAGTCTGGTCGACCAGAAGACAGGCGAGCCCTACTACCAAGTGCGCGTGTCCACGGACAAATCGACACTCGAAAGAGACGGCAAGGCCTATTCGATCATCCCGGGCATGATATGTTCCGTCGACATCAAGACCGGGCGCAAGACGATCCTGAATTATCTGTTGAAGCCGATCAACAAGGCACGTCAGGAGGCGATGAGTGAGCGGTAGCGCCAGCTCTCCTCTTCCGGGTCACGAGCGGCTGCTGCCTCCTGTCACGGCTGAGGATTTTGGGCTGGAATTTCGGGTTGTGGCACGCGGCGGCGTACGACGCGGCATCCGTTTGGAACGGGCTTTCTGGGTCTCGCTGAAGCAGATGGCCGAAAGCAGGAAGTGCACGATCGGCATGCTCATCGATGAGATCGCCGAAAGCCAGGCACAGACAGGCAACCTGACATCTGCGATCAGGGTGGCCTGTATGCGTGGTTTGGGGGAAGAAAACCTAACCTTGCGAAGGCTTGCGTCGATCAACACCATCAACGCCATAGTGGTCGCCTGCCCGTCGCCAGCCTTTGCCTTGGCATCGTCGAAGAAGATCCTGACGTTCAACGCGCCGTTCCAGCAACTGGTCAAGCGTCAATTGCCGATAGCTCCAAACGACGATGCGCGCCATGACCTCAAGCTGGCGCTGGACCTCAATGTCGCCGACATATTCGCGCGGCTCGACGCCAATGGCCAAGCGCCGGTGGCTACGGGCTTTGTCATCGGCGCCGGTGAACGTCGATACCGGGGTCAATTGAATGTCGTGCGGGCCCCGGTGGTCGAGCCGGAATTGTTGATGGCGTTCGTCTTCGGCGGCTGAGGCGCGTCACGTTGACCCGGATTCAGCCGATGCGCTCACGATCTAGTTTTCATGCAAACCGTTGTCCCAAAATCACTTTTGGCGACATGTGATCTTGCCGGAAAATCTATGGCTGAACGCCTTCGCCGGGCGCAACGGTCGCGAAGCCGCCCTTGATCTCAGCCATCTGGGCTGCGCCCGGTTTCGAGCCGTGGATCCAGGCCCGGTCCGTGCTGAACGAATAGAGCGGAACGTAGTCGGGAAGATCGCTGTCGCGTACGACGGTGTTGCTGAGGCTGTCGAGAATGAAGGTGCCGCTGCCTGTGCTCACCGACAGCACCGCGTGAAAGAAGCCTCGCTTGCGGTCCTGGAGAACAACGAGCGCCATGCTTTGCGTTGGAATGCCGGCCCTTAGCAGAGCCGTCATCTTGAGGATGGCAAAATCCTCGCAGTCGCCGGCTCGCCGTTCGAGAATTTCCGATGGCTTTGCCCAATAGTCGAGTTTGCCGTAGACGACGCTGTCTTTCCGGTAGGCAATCAGGTGATTTACGCTGCTGTTGACGAAGGATAGTTTCTCGCTGAACCCCTTGGCCTGGGCAGCGGAGACCATGCTGGCAAAGGCTGCACTCTTGCGCTCGCAGGCGCTGCCTGCCGAGCAGCTGGTGATTGCCTGGTAGACGGGTGCCCAACGAGCCGAGACGGGGAAATTGCGCATGGACAAGGCAACCGATCCGAATACGCCGGGAATGATCGATGCCGTCTGCACCGGATCTATCCCGGCATCAGCGCGCGCCGTCGACGAGCCATCCCCGCGATCAGCAAATGCCGGCCCGTAGCTGCCGAAAACCATGCTGATCCGGTAAGGAGCCGCAGGCTGCCAGGGCTGCGGCCTCGCCAGCGAAACACCGCCGAGATAGGGCGGCGTCAGGACCCTTTCCAGAGGCGTGCCGGTAGCGGCAGCCTCCCCGGAAACGGCATTTGCGAATGAAGGTCCTGCCAGGCCGACAAGGCCGATTGCCAGCAGGAGCACCTTGAGCCCGGTTTTTCCCAGGACTGATTTTTCTTTTTTCATAACGCCCACCTTTGACTGTGGACGCTACCAATCTTGTCTCAAATTATTGGAAATGAAGGTAGATAACTTTACGGCAAGTGGCTTTGTCTATTTTACCTAAAATTTTATTCGTTTTTATACTTCTATTTACCAAGAGACCGGGTCAAGCCTCCGCCGAGCGAGCTACGCAGAAGCCGGCATATATCAGGTTATATGTTCGAGGTTTACCAACGTGTAAAAAATGCTGTGGCAAGCATATCGGAGTATATGAAATAGATTGCGGGGCAGTTGCAAAGCAGAAGTGGCCAATGTCTCTTGCCGGGAAATGTCGGAGGGGTTTCAGCAATGATCACCAATAATGAGTTGGACAGTTCTTCGGGTTCCTTGAACGAACATTCCGCGTCCAGCGAACACAATGGTCAGGCATCGCCGGGAGAAATCCTGGTCGCCCAAGCAACTTCGACCCAGCAGCCCGCGCCGGCAGCGGCCGAACCGGTGCCGGTCGATGTTGGCGGAGCGCCCGTCAGGCCGGAAGCGCCGGCGACAGCGAACGCACCCGCAGCGACGGCACCCCATGAATATGTGGCTGACGCCAGCAACATCGTGAAACTTCCGTCCAACGTTTCCATCGACAACATCAAGGTCGACGGCCACAACCTTGTGCTCCAGCAGGCCGACGGCTCGGTGATCGTGATCAAGGACGGCGCCTTGAACGTGCCGACCTTCGTCATTGGCGACGTCGAGGTGCCGCGCGTTGCGTTGCTGGCCGCGCTCGAGGCAAGCCATGTCGACGTTGCCTTCGGCGCCGACGGTTCCATGTCGGCCGGCCCCGGCGGTTCGCCACCCAGTGCAGGCGGGAATTTCGAAATCCCCCCCGGCGGCATCGGTGACGGGTTCGGCCTTTCGGCCCTGTTGCCCCCGACAGACCTGCAGTTCGGGTTGCTGGACCGGCGCGAGCTGACGATTGGCGTTGCGGAAAAGGAAGACTCCACCCCCTCGATCGACCTCATCGGATCGGCAACAGTCAACGAGGCCGGCCTCCCGGCGCGTGGCGGCGAGCCTGCCGGCTCGGACGCGTCCGCGTCGTCGGAGACGACCTCGGGCAACATCGGCTTCACCTCGCCTGACGGCGTGTCGGTGGTTTCGCTCGACGGCCATGTGCTGAGCGGTGTGGCTCAGACCTTCACCGATGGGACCGGCTCGCTAACGGCGAGCTATGTCTTCGATGCGGCGACCGGCATCGGCACCATCCACTACACCTACACGCTTCTCGACAACACCTCTGGCAACGCCACCAATGTGAGCTTCCCGGTCGCGGTGACGGATGCAAATGGCAATCCGGCCCCGGGCGGCAATCTGGTCATCAACATCATCGATGACGCACCGACGGCAGTTGCCGACACCGACGCGGTGGCGGCGGGTTCGCACGCGCCGATAGGCGGCAATGTGATCAGCGGCGCTGGCAGCGACGGCAATGCGGCAGGCGCCGACACCAAGGGCGCCGATGACGCGAAGGTTGCGGGCGTTGCCGCCGGCACGACCAATGCCGATCTGGACAGCGGGGTCACACTGAACACGCCGATCCATGGCGCCTATGGCACGCTGACGCTGCAGGCGGACGGCTCCTACACCTATGTGCGCGATGCCGGCACGCCTGGCGGCGTCCACGACGTGTTCACCTATACGATCAAGGATGGCGACGGAGACCTGTCGCACACGACGTTGACGATCTCGATCGGCAATTCGACACCGACGATCAGCGACCTAACGCCGGCGGCCGGTGGCGGCGACGTCATCGTCAACGAAAATGACCTGCTGGCCAACCGTGGATCCGGTGAGTCGGACGGCTCCGACACTGCCAAGGAAAGCACCACACAAGGCGGCACCTTCGCCATTTCCTCGCCCGACGGCATCGCCTCGCTGGCGATCGACGGCCACAATTTCATCACCAATGGCGTGTTCACGGCTGGCTCGTTCACGACGGCGCTGGGCAACACGTTGACGGTGACGGCGTACGACACCGCGACCGGTCAGGTGAGCTACACCTACACGCTCCTCGACAATGAGGCGCATCCCGCCGTCCAGGGCACCAACAGCCTGTTCGAGAACTTCACTGTCACGCTCACCGACCAGGACGCGCAGAGCGTCAACGGCACGCTGTCGGTCAACATCGTCGACGATGTGCCGACGGCCACGACCGAGGCCTCGCAGAATGTCGCCGAGGGCACGACGGTGACCGGCACGCTGGACTTCGTTGCTGGCGCCGACGGCGCGACAGTGACGCATATCGGCGCCACGGCTCTGGTGTTCGGCCAAGACGGCTACTCGCAGGCGATCGACATCGGCGACGGCTCGATCAAGGTCATGGCTGACGGCCACTACTCGTTCACCGCCGACAATCCGGTCATTGGCGCGGGTGCGGCTTCGGCGACCTACACGGTGACGGACGGGGACGGCGACACGGCGACGGCCGGCATCAGCTTTGCGGTGACGGACGCCAACGTTCCGACGACCGGCACGGCCGCGGCGGCGGTTGACGACGACGGCCTTGCCGGCGGCAATGCGGCGAGCACGACAGGCGACATCAACGCCAATGCGGGCGAGGTTCCGCTGAGCGCCAGCGAGGCGGTCTACAACGGCACGCTGGGCGGCAGCGTCGGCGGCGACGGCGCCGGTTCCAACGGCTTCTCGTTCGCGACGCTGAACGGCACCAACGGGACGGTCGGCCAGGAGAATGTCACCTACAGCTGGAACGCCGGCACCGACACGCTGACGGCGACGGGCCCGCGCGGCGATCTGTTCACGGTGCATGTGACCGATCCGGCCACCGGCGCCTATACGGTGACGCTGCTCGACAACGTGCTCCAGGCCCAGGGCCCGAACAAC
>NZ_JBWJFQ010000014.1:0-183884 GCF_057784235.1 Mesorhizobium sp. CNPSo 4670
GGGGGAGATTGGCCATCATCCATGATTTCGCCAACCTTCAAAACGAGGGCGCCTGATGGGTCACGACCTCGTCCCGCCACGCCAGCGCAAGAATGCAAAATCCATGCGTCGTGTGATGACCGATGCCGAGCTGAAGCTCTGGAACGAGCTACGCGCGCACAGGCTGATGGGATTGAGCTTTCGACGGCAGGTGCCGATCGGACCCTACATCGTTGATTTTGCCTGCTCGGACAAAAAGCTGATTGTTGAGGTTGATGGCAGCCAGCATGCGGATGCTGGGCATGTCGAGCGCGATGCAGAACGCAGCACCTTTTTGAAGGGCAGCGGCTGGACCATCCTGCGCTTCTGGAACGACGACGTCATTCGCGATATCGACAATGTCTGCCAGCACATCGTGATCGAAGCCGGCCTTGCCGGTGCTGAAATGCAGGCGAGCGAACCAGCAAGGGAGTCCGTTCCATGATCGACCATCTCGGTATCACCGTTGCCGATTTCGATGCTTCGAAGGCTTTCTACGACAGGGCGATGGCGCCGCTGGGTGCCTCGCTGCTGTATATGGTGCCGCTGGAATACACCGGCGGCGCCAAGGTCGGCGGCTATGGCCGCGACCGGCCGGTGTTCTGGCTGAGTTCCGGCAAGGACAAGCCGAAAGACCACCAGCACGTCGCATTCACCGCGCGCAGCCGCGCCGAGGTCGATGCCTTCCATGCCGCGGCACTTGCCGCCGGCGGCAAGGATAATGGCGGGCCGGGCCTGCGCCCGCACTATCACCCGAACTACTATGGCGCCTTCGTCTTCGATCCCGACGGCAACAATGTCGAGGCCGTCTGCCATGCCCCGGAGTGAACCGCGATGAGCCTCGACAACCGGCCGATCTATACCGGCGGCTGCCAGTGCGGCGCGGTGCGCTTTCGCGTCGAGGGCAAGCTTGGCGACGCTTCCATCTGCCATTGCCGCATGTGCCAGAAGGCGTTCGGCTCGTTCTATGCGCCATTGGTTTCGGTGCGAGGCGCAAAGCTTGACTGGACGCGTGGCGAGCCCAAATATTTCCGCTCGTCCAGCCATGTCGATCGTGGTTTTTGCGCCAATTGCGGCACGCCGCTGACCTTCACCGCGCCGGACGGCGTTGGCCTCGCCATCGGTGCGTTCGACAATCCGGCGGAGATCGTGCCGCTGATCCAGTGGGGCACAGAGGCAAAGCTGCCCTATGTCGATGCGATCCCGCAATTGCCGGGCGAGGAGACGATGGCGGACATGTCGTCGGCCCCCTATCTGGCCGATCTCGTCTCCTACCAGCACCCGGACCATGACACCGAACAATGGCCGCCGAAGGAAAGATCATGACCGAGACATCAAGAACCGGCGGCTGCCAGTGCGGCGCGGTGCGCTTCCGCATCAAGGGGGCGCTCGGCCGGCCGTCGATTTGCCATTGCCGCATGTGCCAGAAGCAGTTCGGCTCGTTCTTCGGGGCGCTGGTAACGGTGCCCAGGGATGGCGTCGAATGGACCCATGAGGAGCCAAGCTATTTCCAGTCGTCGGTCAACATCGATCGTGGCTTCTGCGCCCGCTGCGGCACGCCGCTGACCTATCGGCAACCCGGCGGACTGGAGATCGCCATCGGTGCCTTCGACGACCGCTCCGATCTCGCCCCGCAAATCCAGGTGAACTACGCCGCGCGGCTGCCCTGGGTGGAGACGATCTTCGACCAGCCCGTCCACCAGGACCCCGATTTCTACGCCCGGCAGGAGCAGATCATCTCCTTCCAGCATCCCGACCACGAAACGGCGGACTGGCCGACCAAAGGTTTGCAGCTATGAGCAGTCGATTGCGCACCCTTTATCCCGAGATCGAGGCGTTCGAGTCCGGCATGCTCGATGTTGGCGACGGCCATCAGGTCTATTGGGAACGCTCCGGCACCAGGGGCGCCAAGCCGGCGGTGTTCCTGCATGGCGGGCCAGGCGGCACCATCTCGCCAAGACACCGGCGGCTGTTCGACCCAAAGCTTTACGACGTCATCCTGTTCGACCAGCGCGGCTGCGGAAAATCGACGCCCAACGCCTCCCTCGAAGCCAACACGACCTGGCATCTGGTCGCCGATATCGAACGCCTGCGTGAGATGGCCGGCTTCGACAAATGGCTGGTGTTCGGCGGTTCCTGGGGCTCGACCCTGGCGCTTGCCTATGCCGAGACCCATCCTGATCGCGTCAGCGAACTGGTGGTGCGCGGCATCTACACGCTGACGCGTGCGGAGCTCGAATGGTATTACCAGTTCGGCGTCTCGGAAATGTTCCCGGACAAATGGGAGCGGTTCCTGGCGCCGATCCCGGAGGCCGAGCGCGGCGACATGATGGCGGCTTACCGCAAGCGGCTGGTGGGCAGCGACCGCAAGGCGCAGATCGAGGCAGCCCGCGCCTGGAGCCTGTGGGAAGGCGAGACGATCACGCTTTTGCCCGACCCCGAAACCAGCGGGCCTTTTGGACAGGACGACTATGCCGTCGCCTTTGCCCGTATCGAAAACCATTATTTCGTCCATGCCGGCTGGCTGGAAGAGGGGCAGTTGCTGCGCGATGCCTGGAAACTGAGGGATATTCCCGGCACCATCGTCCATGGCCGCTACGACATGCCGTGCCCGGCGCGCTATGCCTGGGCGCTGCACAAGGCCTGGCCGAAGGCGGATTTTCACCTGATCGAGGGCGCCGGCCATGCCTATTCGGAGCCGGGCATCCTGGGTCAGCTGATCCGGGCGACGGACAGGTTTGCGGGCAAATGACTATGACCCGCGAGCGCCTCTATCTCTTCGACACCACCTTGCGCGACGGCCAGCAGACGCCGGGCATCGACTTTTCCGTCGAGGACAAGATCGCCATCGCAAAATTGCTCGACGCTTTCGGCCTCGACTATGTCGAGGGCGGCTATCCCGGCGCCAATCCGACAGACACCGCCTTCTTCCAGGAGAAGCGCACGACGCGCGCCAAATTCGTCGCCTTCGGCATGACCAAGCGGGCAGGGGTGTCGGCGTCGAACGATCCCGGCCTCGCAGCCCTTGTGCAATCGAAGTCGGACGCCATCTGCTTCGTCGCCAAGAGCTGGGACTACCACGTCCGCGTCGCGCTCGGCTGCACCAACGAGGAGAACCTCGACGCCATCAAGGCATCCGTCGAGGCGGCGATCGCCGCCGGCAAGGAGGCGATGGTAGATTGCGAGCATTTCTTCGATGGCTTCAAGGCCAATCCCGACTACGCCTTGGCTTGCGCCAGGACGGCCTTTGATGCTGGCGCGCAGTGGGTGGTGCTGTGCGACACCAATGGCGGCACGCAGCCGTCGGAAGTCCGCGCCATTGTCGGGCAGGTCATCGGCTCAGGCATCCCCGGCGGCAATCTCGGCATCCATGCCCATGACGACACCGGCCAGGCGGTCGCCAATTCGCTGGCCGCGGTCGAGGCTGGCGTGCGCCAGATCCAGGGCACGCTCAACGGCATCGGCGAGCGCTGCGGCAACGCCAACCTGATCTCGATAGTGCCGACCTTGGCACTGAAGCCGGCCTTCTCCACCCGCTTCGAGACAGGTATTTCGGCGGAAGCGCTCGCCGGCGTGTCCAGGCTGTCTCGCGCGTTCGACGAGCTCTTGAACCGTGCACCGGAAGCGCAGGCGCCCTATGTCGGCGCCTCGGCCTTCGCCACCAAGGCCGGCATCCATGCCTCCGCACTGGCCAAGGAGCCGGCGACCTATGAGCACGTGCCGCCGGAAGCGGTCGGCAACCGCCGCCGCGTCATGGTCTCCGACCAGGGCGGCAAGGCCAATTTTCTCGCCGAACTGAAGCGGCGCGGCATCGATGTGCCGAAGGACGACCACCGGCTCGATGCGCTGATTGCCGTGGTCAAGGAACGCGAGGCTGAAGGCTATGCCTATGAAGGGGCCGACGCCAGCTTCGAACTTCTGGCGCGCAAGATGCTGCACGGGTTGCCGGAGTTCTTCAACGTCACCTCGTTCCGCTGCATGGTAGAGCGCCGCTTCGACGCCAACGGCCAGCTGAAGACGGTGTCCGAGGCGATCGTGAAGGTGCTGGTCGACGGCGAGGAGAAGATGTCGGTGGCCGAGGGGCATGGCCCGGTCAACGCGCTCGACATCGCCCTGCGCAAGGATCTCGGCAAATTCCAGAACGAGATCGCCGACATGGAGCTTGCCGACTTCAAGGTGCGTATCCTCAATGGCGGCACGGAGGCGATCACCCGCGTGCTGATCGAATCGCATGACGGCACCGGCGCGCGCTGGTGGACGGTCGGCGTTTCCGAAAACATCATCGACGCCTCGTTCCAGGCGCTGATGGACTCCATCGTCTACAAGCTGATGAAGAACCGCGAGATGGCCGGGCTGGTGGCGGCGGAGTAGGGTTGAACCATCAGCGAAAGTCCGTTGATCCATCAGAACTTTGTGATGGTCTTGGCAAGGTGGCTGGGCCATAGCGTTGGCCCATGGCCACTGAAGCAACTGCCCTGGACACCGATTCAAAGGCCCGCCGAGGCTTTCTTTTGGCGCTGGGCGCCTATCTGCTGTGGGGAATGCTGCCCTTCTATATGAAGGCAGTTGCGCATTTGCCGCTCGCCGAAGTCATCGCCCACCGTATCGTCTGGTCGGTGCCGATCGCCGCGGCCGTTCTGGTCTGGGCCGGCCGCACGGCGGATTTCAAGGCCGCGCTTCGCTCACCCCGCACCATCGCCATGGCCGCGCTGACGGCGGCGCTGATTTCGGTCAACTGGGGTATCTATGTCTGGGCGATCGCCGTCGACCGCACCGTCGAGACCGCGCTCGGCTATTACATCAACCCACTGGTCAACGTCGTCGTCGGTGCGCTGCTGCTGGGCGAGCGTCTCGACCGGTTGCAGATCGCGGCGGTGGTGCTGGCGGCAGTCGCCGTCACGGTGCTGACCATCGAGGGCGGCAAGCTGCCCTGGGTGTCGCTGGCGCTGGCGTTTTCCTTCGCCGCCTACGGCTTCTTCCGCAAGACGCTGCCGATCGGCCCGAGCCAGGGTTTCCTGCTCGAAGTGCTCTTGCTGTCGGTGCCGGCCCTCGGTTACATCGCCTACCTGATCGCGACCGGGCAGGACCACATCGTGTCCGGCAGCGGTGCTGATACGGCATTGCTGATCGGCTGCGGTCCGGTCACATCGGTGCCGCTGCTGCTGTTCGCCTTCGGCGCCAAGCTGCTGCGCCTCTCGACCATCGGCATCATGCAATACATCGCGCCGACCATGGTGTTCCTGATCGCGGTCCTGATCTTCAACGAGCCTTTCGGCACCACCCAGGCCGTCGCCTTTGCTCTCATCTGGGCGGCATTGGCGATCTATTCCTGGTCGATGCTGACGAACGCGCGCAAGGCTTCTGTTCGGTAAGGAGTTTCGATGTACCTGCTGCATATCGCCAACAAGAACTATTCCTCATGGTCGCTGCGGCCATGGGTGCTCATGCGCGAGCTGGATATTCCGTTCGAGGAGCGGCTCACGCCATTTCCGACCGGATCGAGCTGGGATCTCTACCGGCCGTTCTCACCCAGCGGCCGGGTGCCCTGCTTGATAGACAACAGCCTGGTCGACGATGGCTGGGCGGTCTGGGATTCGCTTGCCATCGTCGAGTATCTGGCCGAGCGTCACCATGGCGTCTGGCCCGTCGAGGCCAAGGCGCGCGCCTGGGCGCGCTCGGCCGCCGCCGAAATGCATTCGAGTTTCACCGCATTGCGCGGCGCATGCCCGATGAGTTGCGGCGTGCGCGTCAAACCGTTCCCGATGTCCGATGCGCTGAAGCAGGATCTCTTCCGCCTCGGCGATCTCTGGAACGATGGTCTTGCCCGTTTCGGCGGGCCGTTTCTCGCCGGCGCGCATTTTACCGCCGTCGATGCCTTCTTTGCCGCTGTGGCGTTTCGGGCGCAGTCCTATGGGCTCACTTTCGAGGGGGCGGCTGCGGCCTATCCGGGACAGCTGCTCAATCTGCCGGCGATGCGGGAATGGTATGCGGCCGGCCTTGCCGAGACCTGGCGCGACCCGGACCACGAGGCGGAAATCCGTGCCGCCGGCACGATTGTCGAGGATCTTCGCGCTTCGGCATAAACAGTCACCCGGCTGCTGTTACAACCCGCGGCCAAGCCGCCTGACGAACAGATAGGTGGCGGCCGCGATAAACACCGAGACCGCGGTCACCACCCAGAAACCCATGGGCGTGTCGACCAACGGCAGCCCGCCGACATTCATGCCGAACAGGCCCGAGATGATGGTCATCGGCAGCAGCACCGCGGTCATGACAGAGAGTACATAGAGCAGCTGGTTCGACTGCATGGTCAGCTTGGCCATCAACTCGTCCTGCAACAGCCTTGTGCGCGCCTGCAACTGCTCGCCGTCATGATAGAGCGTATGCGCCCGCTGCGAGAGCCTGGCCGCCATGTCGTTGATCGGGTCAGGCAGCTCGTTGCGATGCGAATGGTCGAGATGCCGGAACAGATTGGTGATCGTCGCCATCTGCCGATGGATCACCACCAGCTGCCGGCGCGCCTCGACCAGCGCCTGTCGCTCATTGTGCCATGCATCGCGCACGACGCGGTCCTCGATGCCGTCGAGCGTGTCGCCCAGCTTGCCGAGCTCGACCGACATGCCGTCGAGCGACTGGCCCGTGACCGCCTCGATCAGCTCCGCCGGCGACCGGAATTTCCGCGATCCATTCTCAACCGCCTTGCGGACGGCATCGACCGATTCCAGCGGCTGCTTGCGAGCGCCAACCAGCATCGTCTCGTTGAAGGCAAAGCGGAAATGGACAAGCCCGCGCGCTTCCGAAAAGTCGTGTTTGAGATCCGGCAGATCGCCATAGAGCCAGCCATCCTCGAAGTCGATGTGACAGCCATGGCTTGGGGCAAGGAAGGCGTCGCGCACCGGCCCCGGCAAAGCTTTTTCAGCGCCGATCTCCTGGCGTGCATGCAGGTCGGTGATCTGATAGCTGCGCCAGGTCCAGCACGCCTGTGCCGGGTCCTTGGTGCGCAGGCCATCGGCGGTGAAATGATAGATGAAGAACAGCCCGTGCTCGTCGGGCAGGTAAGGCGACAGGTCGGTGCCTTTCGGGGCGAGAGCGACATCCATGGGCAGTACCAGATGCAGTTTTCGGACATGGCGCCGCGTGGCGGCAGCCTGACCGCGATTTCTAGCACGGACGAGTCCGCTTGCGTGTGACGGTTTCTTGACGGTCGATCACAGTCTGCCGATCACCGGCGTCGCTTTCGATCTTGCCCGTCATCTTCGGCGTACGAACGGGCCTCGCGCCCAACGCAATGGTGCGGTCAGCCGCCAACTGCGTGACGCAAGGATCGCGTCGCGTTCTGCGCGGAGAGCGTCTCGGTCGCGGACGAGCATGTCGCGTTGGAGGCTGAGGTCGTGGTTGGTGCGAACAAGTGCGTCATGGTCGAGTGTGAGGTCACGCGTCGTGACCGTCGGCTGCGGGTGTTCCTGCAGCGGCAGCCGGGCCAGGAGCCATTCGGAAATTGCTGCCGGAAGGGCCAGCGTTCCGTCCAATATCGGATTTGCCTCTGCCGATCCGGCGCTGAACAGGTGATGATAGTGGATGTGGACCAATCGCGCCCCGTCGGGTGCCGGCAGCCCAGCCAGGTTGTTGAGGGGAAAATTGTGCGTATCCGGCAAGATTCGCACGGAGTGGTTTCCCGCGACTGCCGCCAGCGAGAAGGCGGCCTGGCTTGTACCCCAGTAGGCGGTGGCCTCTCCGTGCAGAACCCCGGTCCCGGTGTTGTAGGTTGGCCCGTCAGCCCACGACTTCATATCCGCGGCCACCAATTGTCTGAAAATGTCTTCGGTGCGCTGGAAAAGCCCGCACGCCCTTTTTGCTACAAAAAGCCCGCCATTGTAGCTCGCCCGCACCGCCTGGCCACCGACCGTTGTGTGCACGATGGGCAGATGTTCATAGTCGACGCCAACAAGGGCGCACAACTTTCTCCAGTAGCTGTCGAAGGGGTCGCCAGGACCCGTCGTGCACATTCCCTTGACGTCTACAGGGCGCGCGGCGGCCGAACTTGCGCCCAATGAAAAATCGGGCTCGGCGACAAATATCGTATCGCTGTCGAGCTGCACAATGATTGCCGGCCCCGGCCGACGTTCGACGTGAGCAAGCGCGTGAATGCGATACGACGTGCCATATTGCGGGTAGTAACTCTCGATCTCGATCGGCAGATATTCGACATCCATCTGCTCGAGTTTGCGCAGCGTCGACACGGATGGGCGACGGCTGCTCCTTGGCGACACGACCGCTATCGGGCACCGCGAATAGGCACCGGCGAAACATCGTATGCTCTCGCACAGCAACAGGGCTTGCGCTTCGAGAATGCCCGCCTCGGCAATCAGGACAAATTCGACACTCTTTTCGGCGATGTCGCGCGCCTGGCCAGTCTCCCGCGGCAGGGCCGGCACACCCGGCGAGGGCGCCGGTGAAGACTCTATTTTCGCGGCTTCGCCGAGCCATTTCCCGGTCGCGCGCAACCGGGCCTTCAGGCCAGCCGCCAGCCGCTTCATCGCCGCTCTGGTCGCGGCACGCCGGTCGAGCGGCCAACACAGGGAACAGACCCTCAGCATCTCGTGTATCCGCAACGGCGGACTGGCCAGCATGCGGGCAACGAGGTCATGCGCCAGCTGCCTGGCGGCATCCGCATCCTCAGCCCGCTCGAACGGCCGGGCGGCGGCGAGGAAGACGCGAAGCACGGCAAGCAGCTTGCAGTAGGCGGCGGCGCGCCGCTCGACGGCGATCTCATGCCCACGGATGAATTCGGTCATATCGCGCGCGAAGGCGTCGTCATAAAGATCGTAGGTCAGGCCGAGCTTGGCCCAAAGCGCCTCGCGGATCGGATGCGTCCGGTTGCGCGCGTTCTTCGAGTGCCTCGTGCTCAGCCCTTGCGTGTTCAGCCGGTAGCGCGTCAGCGGCTCGGCAAGGTTTCGCGCCCGGCACAGAGGCAGCAGGGCAAAACACAGATAGTGATCATGCGATATCCACTGATCGGCCTTGTAACCCCCGACGGCCTCGAAGCCGCTACGGCGATATGCCATGGATGAATGATAGAATGGATTGTGGAACAGGATGGTCCACCGGATCGCAAGATCCGTTTCGGGCATCAACTGCCCGCCGACGACGCGGTCGGCTTCGTCGATCAACGTTACGGCGTTTCCGACGAGGCCAAGCTCGGGGTCCTCGTCCAGCGCGGCGACCAGCCGCCCGACATGCGTCGGCTCGGCAATGTCATCGCAATCCAGACGCAGAATGATGTCGCCGCGGGCCGCCTCGATGCCGCGGTTGGCGGCGGCGGCCGGGCCAAGATTGGTGGGATTGGTCACGATTTGTATGCGCGGATCGCGGCGTGCCAGTGCCTCGAAGACCGCGTCGTCGCCCGTCGCGTCATCGACGATCACAAGCTCAAGATCGCGGAACTCCTGGGCTAGGATGCTGTCGACCGCCGCGTCGAGGAAACGCTGGTCGGTGTAGACGGTCATGACGACGGAGGCGCGTGGAGCGAGATCTGTTCGCGTCTCGGATCTGTTCTCCAAAGTTTGTCCCCCTGCCGATGTTCCCCGATAGCCAACTCGCCCGCGAGCCGCAAACGGAAATCGCTACAGGCCGAGCTTGCTCACCGGATCCGGCGAACGTCTTGGAGGGAGAGCGGGCGGCAAGCTTGGCCGACCGCCGTGGCTCCTGCGTCCGTCAGCGCTTAGGGCCGAAGCCTGGATAAGGGTTGAGCGTGACGATGGCGGCAATGTCCATCATGCCGGCCTTGACCAGCGGCAAGGTGGCGAGGTGGTGGCGCACATCTGCGTCGCTGCCGGCCTCGAACATCATGCCGCTGCCCGGGATGTCGCCTCGGTTCCACACCTGTCGCACCGCGCCTTCGGCATAGAGCGTGCGCCGCTGCTCGGCCTCGCCGGGCAGCAGCGGCGCGAAATCGGCATCGCTGAACTTTTCGGTGTTGCGGGTGAGAAGGGCAAAGAACTGCATGGCGGTCTCCTTTGGTTGGGAACGACCCAACTATCACCGCGGCTAGCCAGACTGTCCAAGACTGAATAGGATAAAGTTGAGACCTTGAAGGACTTACTGCCTCGGAGAAAATGTTCGACCTGCGCCAGCTCCGCTATTTCGTCACCGTCGCCGAAACCGGCAATGTCGGCCGCGCCGCCGAGATGCTGCATATTTCGCAATCGCCGCTCAGCCGGCAGATCATGCAGCTCGAGGAGCAGCTTGGCGTTCCCCTGTTTGAAAGAGCCAAGCAACGGGTCCATCTCAACGCCGAGGGCCGCGCCTTCCTCACCGAGGCGCGCTCGCTGCTGTCCAACGCGCGACGATTGGAGGAGTTTGGCCGCAACCTGGCCAGCGGCGCCGTCGGCCGTCTCGCCATCGGCTATGTCGAAGGCGCCGTGCATGCCGGGCTTGTCGCCGGGATGCTGCGTCAGTTCCGCCGCGAACGGCCGGATTTTCACCTTCAGCTACGAAGCCTGCGGTCGGCGGCGCAACTGGAGGGGCTTAGGCAGCGCTCGCTCGACCTTGGTTTCGTCTATTCGCCACCGGCTGACAATGACCCTGACATCGCCGCCATCTCGCTGCGCTGTGAGCCGCTGGTGCTGGCGATTCCCGAAGATGATTCGCTTGTGGGGTTGTCGGACATCAGGCCGCACCACCTCGACGGCCGCACCTGGATCACCGTCGTGCGCCAACCTGACGACACCAACCGTGGCCAGTTCCTGGCTGCTTGCGCCAAGGCCGGCTTTCTGCCCGACATCGCTTATGAGACGGCAGATCCGTTGACCTCGCTCGGCCTGGTCAGCGCCGGTCTTGGCCTGGCCACGGTGCAGGCCAGCCTGCGTGCCGCCGCACCATCGCGGATCGTGTTTCGCGACCTGCCATGGTTCGAGCGAACGGTTTCCATCCATCTTGCCTGGCGGCGTCACGACCGCCGCGCGGTGATAGCCGGCTTGCGGGAGGCAGCCGGGGAAGAGGGTAGGGCAGTAGGGCAGTAGGGCAGTAGGGCATCGCTCTAGGCTTTCACATACTGCCTTACTGCCCTACTCCCTTATTCCCCTACATCTTGTCGATCACCGACTGCATGCCCTCTGTCGGGGCGTCGACCGAGGAGCCTGCCACCATGATGGCGGCGACGATTGCCTCGGGGTCGTTGACGACCAGCGGCTTGACCCGTTGCGCGGTGTGGATGAAGCCCTCGGCGGCCATGTGGTCGAGCAGCGCCAGCATCGGATCCCAGAATCCGCCGATATTGGCGAACACGATCGGCTTGCGGTGATGGCCGAGCTGGCCCCAGGTCATGACCTCGACGATCTCCTCGACCGTGCCGATGCCGCCCGGCAGCGCCACAAAGGCGTCGGATTTTTCGAACATCCTGTGTTTGCGCTCGTGCATGTTGTCGGTGATTACGAGTTCGTCGAGCCGGTCAAGCGCGGTTTCGGTCGCCTCCTTGTTGATCAGGAAGCGCGGAATGATGCCCGTCACCTTGCCGCCGGCACGCAAGGCGCCCTCGGCGACGGCGCCCATGATGCCTTTGGTGCCGCCGCCGTAAATCAGCCTGAGGCCGGAGCGCGCAATCGAGCGCCCAAGCAGGTGACCGGCCTTGGCATAGGTTTCATCGCGGCCCGGAGACGAGCCGCAATAGACGCAGACGGATCGAATCGTGTTCATACCGATGATTGGTGATTGGGTCTGAAAGCGGGGTCAAGCCCGGGGCGGGCTTTTTCTTGTCGGCTTTGGCAAAACAGGCTAGACCGGCATTAGGTGGCTAAGGGGTAGGGAAATATGGCAATTAATCCACTGAAGGCGTTCTTGTTCGCAGCGGGTGGGACCGTTGCGGCCGCAGGAACCGCCTATGTATCGGGCGCACTCGACCCATATCTCAATCGCACGCCGCCGGCGGAAGTGGCAGCACTGACCCCACCCGCGGCGCCGAAACCAGCCGATCCCGGCACGGAATCGCGGCTGCCGCCAGCGGCGGTGCCGGCCGCTCCCGGCGCGGCGCCTCAGGCAACGGCCCCGGCCGCACCGGCAACGGATGCGGCGGCTCCAGCCGCGCCCGCAACGGATGCGGCGGCGCCCGCTGCGGCCGGTCCGATCGTGCCGACCTTCGATGTGGTGCGCGTCGAGAGCAATGGCTCGATCGTCATTGCCGGCAATGCGGCGCCCAATTCCAAGGTTGAGATCCTCAACGGCGCCACCGTGCTCGGCTCGACTGCCGCCGGCCCCGATGGCGCCTTTGTCATCGTGCTCGACGATCCGCTGAAACCCGGCGACTACACAATCGCATTGCGCGCCACCACCGGCGATGTCGTGACCGCCTCGGCGCAAACCGCCGTCGTCTCGGTTCCCAAGGATGCGGCGGGCCAGGTGCTAGCCATGGTCGAAGAGCCCGGCAAGCCGGCCGAACTGCTGACCGTTCCGGCGCCCGAGACAAAGCCGGCCGCACCGGCTGCCGGCGACCAGGCTGCCGCCCCGGCGGCTCCTGCGCCAGCCGTGGTTGCGGCAGCACCCGCTCCGGCGGCACCGGCTACGCCGCCCGCCGGATCAGTGGCCGAACCGAAGATCGTCGTCGAAGCGGTCGAAATCGACGGCAAAAAGATCTTTGTCGCCGGTCTCGCCGATGCCGGCCGCAAGGTGCGCGCCTATGCCAATGACATCCTGCTTGGCGACGCGCAGACGTCGCCGGACGGTCATTTCCTGGTCGAGGCGAAGCGCGACATTCCGGTCGGCAGCTACACTATCCATGTCGACGGTCTCGATGCCGACGGGGTGACAGTTGTGGCCCGCGCCGCCGTACCGTTCGAGCGCGAGCCGGGTGATTCGGTCGCCGCCGTGGCGCCCGCCGAAGCAAAGCCGGCCGCGCCTGCCGTCGCAGGCGCCGCTCCGGCGGAATCCGCATCGGCTCCTGCTGCACCGGCCACGACGCCCGCTCCCGCCACCGACGCTGGGGGAGTTGTGGCTGCGGCAACGCCGCCAGGCGATGTGCCCGAGACGGTGGCGCCCAAGCTCGAGCATGCCAGCAGTGCCGTCATCATTCGCCGCAACGATACGCTTTGGCGGATTTCGCGGCGCGTCTACGGCCATGGCGTGCGCTACTCGACCATCTACCTCGCCAACCAGGATCAGATCAGCGATCCCGACCGCATCTGGCCCGGGCAGGTGTTCAAGGTTCCGGAAAAGTCGAAGGAAGGCGAAGCCGCCGACCTCAAGGCGATGGGCGAGCAGGCGACGACGGCTCCGCCCAAGACCAAGTGATTGCATTGAGCGCGCTCGCCTCCACCGCGAGGCGAGCTGAGTCCCTGCACAAGAAAGGACTTCTGGTTCGGTGTTGAACCGCCGGCGGTGTCGCGCGGGCTGGCGACCCAATCCTGTTTCGTCATCAATCCCGGGCGCTTCGGCCGTGATCGGTTCGGCGTCCAACAAATAGCCGAGGACGAACATGCCGATTGGGCGCTATAAACGGCGCGTTGTCAGAAACAGGACTTATAAATGAGAAAAGGCGACTTCAGCGAGTTGGCCATGTTTATCGCGGTCGCCGAAGAGGGAAGCTTTACACGTGCCGCTGCGAAGCTTGGCCTGTCCCAGTCGGCACTCAGCTATGCCGTCCGCATGCTCGAGGAGCGGCTCAAAGTCAGATTGATCTCGCGAACGACACGCAGCCTGTCGTTGACCGACGCAGGAGAAAGGCTGCTTCACAGCCTGCGTCCGGCATTCGACCATATCGACAATGAAATCGCTCAGCTCACCGCCCTTCGTGACAAGCCTGCGGGCACGATCCGCATCACGACCTTCCGCCATGCGGCAAGAACGGTGCTATGGCCCGTCCTGCTGAAGCTCCTGCCGGAATATCCAGACATCGCTGTCGAGATCAATGTCGATGAAGGGCTGACCGACATCGTTGCCGGTCGATTTGACGCGGGCATCCGCGTCGGCGAGCAGGTCGAGAAGGATATGGTTGCGGTCCGGGTGAGCGCCGACATCCGCATGGCGGTGGTCGGTTCCCCACCGTATTTTGCCACTCGCGAGATTCCCCAAACGCCGCGCGATTTGAGCAACCACAATTGCGTCAGCTACCGGCAGGGCGCAGGGGGTGGGCTCTATGCCTGGGAGTTCGAGCGCGACGGCGTCGAGCTTGAGGTCCGGGTCAGCGGGTCGCTCGTCATCAACGACAACGAGATGCTGGCAAACGCAGCCCTCGGCGGACTGGGGCTGGTCTATACTTTCGAAACGCAAATCGCCCAGCATGTTGCAGATGGACGCCTGGTCCGTGTGCTGGAGGATTGGTGCCCGCCATTCTCCGGCTACCACCTCTATTATCCAAGCAGACGACAACAAACCCCGGCCTTCGCCGTCCTGGTCGAAGCGCTCCGCTACAAAGGGTAGTGGTTTTCGACTAGCGTCATCGCGATGACGCATTTATCGATCCCATTTCTAAGTTCATGCAGATAATAGCGTCTAATCAGGATAAGCTGCGCGGTCTATCTCCCGTCTATCGAAGACAAGGAGTTGGATATGAGCAAGGTCTGGTTCATCACGGGTGCCGGCAGCGGCATCGGCGCCGCCACCGCCAGGGCGGCACTGAAGGCAGGCGATCGGGTGATCGCGACTGCCCGCAATCTCGATAAGGTCCGCAATGCGCTGAGCGATGTCGCAGGCGACAGGCTCGTGTGCGTCCAGTTGGACGTCGCCAACGAGGCGCAGGCGAGGGCTGCGGTCGATGAGGCGATGAAGGTCTTTGGACGCATCGACGTCCTGGTCAACAATGCCGGCTACAGCCTGCTCGGCAATTTCGAGGAGTTGAGCACCGCCCAGATCGAGGGACTGATCTCGACCAATCTGTACGGCGTCATCCACGTCATGCGCGCGGTTCTTCCGATCATGCGCAAACAACGCTCGGGCCGGATCATCAACATCAGTTCGCTTGCCGGCATAATGGGCTTCAAGCATTGCGGCGCCTACAGCGCTGCCAAATTCGCGGTCGAAGGCCTTTCCCTCTCGGTGGCGCAGGAGGTCGAACAGTTCGGCATCAAGATCGTGGTGGTCGCGCCGGGCTTCTTCCGTACGGACCTCCTCGATGCGCAGAACGCCAAATACAGCGCCAGCACGATCGAGGACTACGCGGCTGAAGGGACTGCCCAAGACATGTGGTCTGGCTATGACGGCAAACAGCAAGGTGATCCCGCCAAGCTCGGCGCCGTCTTCGTCAAACTTGCCGGGATGGAGAATCCGCCGAGGCAGTTCCTGGCCGGCAGCGACGCCTTTGCGGCGTTCAAGCCGGTCCTCGAAGGGCGTCTTGAGGAACTGAGTGTTTACGAGGATCTGTCCAGGTCGACAGACGGCTCATTCTAGCCCCCAAAGCCAAAGGAATTATACAATGAAGAAACTCGCCATCGGCGCGGCTGCGGCCACGGCCGTCACCATCGCTCTCGCGGCAACAGGCTACGCGCAGAACACACAGCCGCCCGGCTACATGATCGCCAACTACACGGTCAAGGATCAGGCGGGCTACCGGAGATACATGGAAGAGGCGGGCCCGCTTGCTCCGAAATACGGCGGCAAGATCATCGTCTTCAACCTCAACGCGACCGCTGTGGAGGGCCAGCCGAAAAAGGTCATGGCCATAGCCGAGTTTCCAAGCCTGGCCGACGCCCAGCGCTTCTACAATTCTCCCGAATATACGGCCGCGAGGAAGTTCCGCGTCGCCGCGACCGAAGGCACGGTTGTCATCACGGAAGGGTTTGTCCCTCCGCAGCCATAACGAGCGAATAGAGCGGGCAATACCGAGCATGTCCTCGCCTCAAATCCCAGCGGACATCGACCTCTCAACAACCATCAAGGAGGCCCACATGGGCAACCAGCGCGACAATTCTGTTCAGCAGGAAGGCGGCGCTCTCTCGAATGACCGCCGACAGCTTCTGAAAGCCGGGGTGGCGCTTGCCGCTCTCCCTGTCATCGCAGCCTCGTCCGCAGTTGCGACGGCTGCGAACAATCAAACGCAAACGGGTGCAACCATGACCGATGCCAAATCCAAAGAGTTCATCAATGGCCTTGCCGATTTGATGGCACACTCAACCCGCACGCCGATCCTGAGGTGGCCGAATGAATACGGCATGGAATACGAGGAGATCTTCTTTCCGGCGATGGATGGCGTGACGATCGAGGGTTGGTTCATCCCTGCCCAGTCGGACAGGTTGCTCATCTTCAATCACCCCATGCCCTGCAATCGCTACGGCTATCCGGGGCAACTGGAGCCGTGGAAAAATTTCGGCGGCTTCGAAGTGAATTTCCTGCCGGAATACAAGCTCCTGCATGATGCGGGCTACAACATCATCACCTACGACATGCGCAACCACGGCCGCAGCGGAATGGGCAGCGGCGGCATCAATGGCCACGGCGTGCTGGAGTATCGCGACGTCATCGGATCGCTGCGTTACGCGAAATCCCGGCCCGATACCAAGGACATGAAGACGGCCCTTTACAGCCGTTGCCTTGGAGCCAATGCCACCATCGTGGGCATGAAGAAGCATCCGGAGGAATTCAGACACATCAAGGCGATGATCGCCTTGCAGCCTGTCACGCCTGCTGTATTCGTCGAAACTGCTGTCGAGAACCAGAAAATCGCCAATGGCCTTGATCTGTTCGACGTTGCTTTCCACAAGCGGACCGGCTTCCATCTCGCCGACGTCTGGCCGATGGACTATGCCAGGGCAGTGACTGTTCCGACGCTCGTCGCGCAGGTTCGCAATGATTTCCTGACCAAGACCTCCAATGTGCAGGAAATTTACGACACCATCTCCTCCGAGGACAAGAAACTCTTCTGGATCGAAGGGACAGACCAGCGTTTCGAAGGATATAACTACTTCGGAAAAAACCCCCAGCTGGTGCTCGATTGGTTCAGCTCTCACATTCCAACGGCCTAGCAGCCAAATCTGCCCAAAAGGGCAGCTTGCCGCAGAACCGGTCATCGTTTATCGCCGATGGACGATGACCGAATCCCCCTCCGAAACAGACGGATGCCGCTCCGCGCCGGCCAACTGCGCGCCGGACAGCCGCGCCGTTGCCGCGCGGCTTGCCGCGTTATCCCACCCGGCACGCATCGAAATCATAAAGCACCTGTCAGCCAGCAACTCCTGTTGCTGCCGTGAAGTCGTCGATCGTTTCGATCTGGCGCAGTCCACCGTGTCACAACACCTGAAGATACTGGTCGAGGCCGGGCTGGTCCGCTTCGAGCCCGATCGCCAGCGCTCGCGCTATGCGGTCGACCACGCCGCGCTTGCCGATGTTTCCGCGTCGGTCGCCGCGCTCGTCAATTCCTGCTGCTCCGGCCGCTGAAAGTAAGAAGAAGGCACCAGAAATGGCCGAAAAAACCGTCTCCGACTCCTCGACCTTCAAGACGCTGCTCAATCTGTGGCCTTACATGTGGCCGGCGGATCGCGCCGATCTCCGGGCACGGGTCACCTGGGCAACGCTTCTCTTGGTTGTCGCCAAGCTGACGCTGGTCGCCGGTCCCTATTTCTTCAAATGGGCGACCGACGCGCTGGCCGGCGACGCCAAGTCCGTGCCGCCGCTGCCGACTTTTCTGCTGGCGCCCGTCATGCTGGTCGTCGCCTACAACGTCGTGCGACTGGTGCAGCTTGGTTTCAACCAGCTGCGCGACGCACTGTTTGCCCGCGTCGGCCAGTACGCGGTGCGCCAGCTCGCCTTCCGCACCTTCGTCCATATGCATGAACTGTCGCTGCGCTTTCACTTGGAGCGGCGCACCGGCGGCCTGTCGCGCATCATCGAGCGCGGCACCAAGGGCATCGAGACGATTGTCCGTTTCATCATGCTCAACACGGCGCCGACCATCCTCGAATTCGCGCTGACCACCGGCATCTTCGCCTACACCTATGGCTGGAAATACGTCGTCGTCGTCGCGGTCACCGTCTGGGTCTATGTCTGGTTCACGGTGCGGGCGAGCGACTGGCGCATCGGCATCCGTCGCGACATGAACGACAGCGACACTGACGCCAACACCAAGGCGATCGACTCGCTGCTCAACTACGAGACGGTCAAATATTTCAACAATGAAGGCATGGAGGCGGAGCGCTTTGACCGCTCCATGGCGCGCTACGAGATCGCCGCGACGCGTATCTGGACTTCACTCGGCTGGCTGAACTTCGGCCAGGGCATCATCTTCGGTCTCGGTACCGTGATCGTCATGTGCATGTCGGCGCTCGAAGTGCAGGCGGGCACGCAGACGGTCGGCGATTTCGTCTTCATCAACGCGATGCTGATGCAGCTGTCGGTGCCGCTCAATTTCATCGGCTTCATCTACCGCGAAATCCGCCAGGGGCTGACCGATATCGAGCAGATGTTCGACCTTTTGGATGTACCGCAGGAGATCGTCGACAAGCCGGATGCCAGGCCACTCGCCGTCAGCGCAGGCAAGGTCGAGTTCCGCGACGTGCATTTCTCCTATGACCCGAACCGCAAGATCCTGAAGGGCATCAGCTTCGCGGTGCCGGCCGGCAAGACGGTCGCCATCGTCGGGCCATCGGGCGCCGGCAAGTCGACCATCTCCAGGCTGCTGTTCCGCTTCTACGACGTCCAGGGCGGCCAGGTGCTGATCGATGGTCAGGATATCAGGGACGTGACGCAGGAGAGCCTGCGCGGGGCGATCGGCATGGTGCCGCAGGACACGGTGCTGTTCAACGACACCATCGCCTACAACATCCGCTATGGCCGCATCGGCGCCAGCGAGGAGGACATGCGCAAGGCGGCCGAACTCGCCCAGATCGGCCCGTTCATCGAGCGGCTGCCCGATGGCTACAAGTCGATGGTTGGCGAGCGCGGGTTAAAACTCTCCGGCGGCGAGAAGCAGCGCGTGGCGATCGCCCGCACCATTTTGAAAGCACCACCGATCCTGATGCTGGATGAAGCGACATCGGCGCTCGACAGCCACACCGAGCAGGAGATCCAGGCTGCGCTCGACCTGGTCAGCCGTGGCCGCACCACCATCGTCATCGCCCACCGGCTGTCGACGGTGATTTCCGCCGACGAAATCATCGTGCTGCAGGATGGCCGGATCGCCGAGCGCGGCACCCATGCCGAGCTGATGCGCAAGCACGGCCTCTACGCCTCGATGTGGGACCGCCAGCGCGAAGCGACCGAAGCCGAGGAGCGGCTGCGCATCGCCCGCGAGGGCGACGAGCTTGGCGTTATCGTCCGCCGCCGCACGTCGGAGGTGTCATAGCGTTTTTCCTTCTCCCCCAGGGGAGAAGGAAGACGTGTCGAAAAAATCCGCTTGACCTCAACTTTGATTGAGATTGTAGGCCGTTCTTGGAGCCCGCAAACACCAACATCCAAGAACGGAATGATCGAAAATGAGCAAGATAAATCAGAGTGCTGATGGCGGCAGCGTGTTCAGGGTGGACAAGTTCGTCGTCCCGGCCGCCGCCCGCGAAGAGATACTCGCCAAGGTCAAGGCAACGCATGAGGTGCTGCGCCGGCAGGATGGCTTCGTGCAGGATTTCCTGCTCGAGCAATTCTCTGGCCCGGGCGAATTCAACCTGGTCACGATCGTCGAATGGGAGAGCCAGTCGGTCGTCGACCGCGTCGTGCCGATCGTCACGGCCGAGCATGCGCGTGCCGGTTTCAATCCGCAGGAGACGATCGCCCGGCTCGGCGTGCGAGCCGACATCGCCAACTATCAGCGGATCCCCGGGTTGTAAGGCCTCTACGGCCAGCCGACACCAGGTGCCGGCGCTTCAACGCTGAGCACCTGGCCGGTGCGGGCATCGCTGATCATGTGCTCGAAGCCGCGCCATTCGGCGGCGGCGATGAACAGCGTTTTCAGGTCCGCACCGCCCAGCATGCAGGCAAAGCAGCCGCGATCGACATTGACGGTCTGCAGCACCTCACCGCCTTCGAGCACCCGCACGCAGTGCTTGTTGGGAACGTCCGCGTACCAGGCCGCCCCTTCGGCATCGAGGCAGATGCCGTCGGGAAAACCATTGAGGTCGGCCCAGACGCGGCGGTTGGCGAGGCTGCCGTCCGCGGCGATGTCGAAGGCGGTCAGCCGGTTGGCGTGCGATTCGGCGACGATCAGCGTCTTGTTGTCCGGCGTCACCGCCATGCCGTTGGCGAAAGCAATATTTTCCGCCACTTGCCGGACCGCGCCGTCTGGCGTGACCAGCACGACGGTACCTGGGCCGAAATACTGGCCGGGAGCCGGCGCCGGGCCGCCGCCATTGACATAGATGTTGCCGCGCCCGTCGACGACGATCTCGTTCCACGGGCTTTTCGACAGGCCTCGCAAATCCGCGTGGGTAACCAGTGAACCGTCCGATTCCCTGCGCAAGAGCAACCCCTCGCGACCTGAGACGACGAGCAGGCGACCGTCCGGCAGCCAGTCTATGGAGTAGGGCAACACAGCCGGCACGGTGAGCACGATCTCGCGGCTGCCGTCGGCATCGACGGCGATGATCTCGCCGGTCCCCCAGTTGCAGAGCCACAGGCGTCCGTCATGCCAGCGCGGCGATTCCCCGAAGGCGAGGCCTTCCGTCACGACACGAGCTTTGTTGCCAGATGATGCCTGCATGATCGGGAGCCTCCGTTGCACGCGTCATCGGCCCTTGCGGGCGGAATGAAGCGCTGTCTCACCAAGGACGGGCGAGCGGACGGATCCCCGACAGCAGCCCTACTGTTTTTCGCTCAGGAAGAACGTTCCATCGGCATGGCCGTTGGCGCCGCATGTTGGCGGTTCCGAAATGCCGTCCTGCCGCTCTCCTCGACGACGAGCGCATCGCCATCGCGGCGGAAGGTGAAAACAAAGCCGGCCGGCCTGTCGTTATCGTCGGTATCGACCAACCGCAATTCCTTATGTGCCTTGACCGTGCCGCCGATTTCGCACGAACCACTGCCGGAGATAGGATTGGCGACCTCTTCCGACACGTCGAGCTTGCCAGCGCCAGCCGCCTTGATCTCGACCGTGCCGCGAACGCTGCTCCATGTGCCGATGAAACCGGTATCCTTGGGCTTGCGGATACCGGCGAGGAAGGCCACGCGGTCGCACAGGAATTCGCCGAGATCGAAATTCTGCCGATCCTTGGGTGTGTTCTCGTTGAAGCCGGCGATCTGGTCGCGATACGCAATGAAATCGCTTTGGTCGTCCCGCAAGGCCTTGCCGGCGTGAGGATCGAGCGTCTTCAGCACCGCCGCGTAGGTTTTCGCCACGTCTGCATCGGCCTGCGCCAGGGCAGGGTCGGCGCAGATGGCCTTTTCCGTCGCGCTGGCGGCCTTGGCGCAGTCGAAGGATGGCCTGGCTCGCGCCATGGCGCTCCCGCTCGACGCCAGCAGGGCGACCAGAACCACACCGATTTCAGCCCATCGCCTGGAATCAAGGCTGGCCCCGTTCAGGTGTTGGATCATGGGCAGTCGGTCTTTCTCTGGGCTGCGAAACGGCGATGGCCTGAATTCTGGTGGCAACGATGCCGACAGGCAAGCGCATGACGGCTCCTGCCAGTTGGGGCCAATGCGGCCTTGCCGATTGTTGCGTTGCGGTGAATTGGGCTTTCGGCTATTGAGGCCGGACTTGAAACGGAGCCTGCCCCAGCCCGATGAGCCTTGTCGATACGGTCAAGAACGCGTTCGTACCGATCCATCGCGAAGGCTATCCCTTCATCGCGGCCTTTGGCGCGGCGACGCTTTTCCTTGGCTATTTCTCATCGATCCTGTTTTGGGTCGGCCTTATCCTGACCGCCTGGTGCGTCTATTTCTTCCGTGATCCCGAGCGCGTCACGCCGGTCGACGACCGCCTGGTGGTTAGCCCCGCCGACGGTATCATCTCGGCGGTCGGACCAGCCGTGCCGCCGCGCGAACTTGGCCTCGGCAATGTCGAGATGACCCGCATCTCGGTGTTTATGAACGTCTTTTCCTGCCATGTGAACCGCGCCCCGGTGCGCGGCCGCATAGCCAAGATCGAGCACCGGCCGGGCAAATTCCTTAATGCGGAACTCGACAAGGCTAGCACCGAGAACGAGCGCAACGGCCTGGTCATCGACAGCCCCAACGGCACGGTCGCGGCCGTCCAGATCGCCGGCCTGGTGGCGCGCCGCATCGTCTGCTGGGCCGAGGCCGGCGGCTCGATCGCCATCGGCGAGCGTTTCGGCCTGATCCGCTTCGGCTCCCGCGTCGACGTGTTCCTGCCGCTCACCGCCACGCCGCGCGTTGCCGTCGGCCAGACGGCCGTCGGCGGCGAAACCGTGCTGGCCGAATTCGGCGGTGTCGCCGGCACTCCCCTCGTGCGGATTTCCTGACCGGTGGGCACGCAATACAAAAAGTTCGAAGCCCATGCCAGCGGTGGCCCGCGCATCCGCGAAATCCCGATGCGCATGGTGCTGCCCAACCTCGTCACCGTGCTGGCCATCTGTGCCGGCCTGTCCGGCATCCGTTTCGGTTTTGAGGGCCGTTTTGAGCCGGCAGTGGTGATGGTGCTGCTCGCGGCCTTCCTCGACGGCATTGACGGCCGGCTGGCGCGGATGCTGAAGGCGACCTCCAAGTTTGGCGCGCAGATGGATTCGCTGGCCGACATCGTAAACTTCGGTGTTGCGCCCGCCCTGGTGCTCTATGCCTTCCTGCTCGACCGCGCCGGATCGCCGGGCTGGATCGCAGCACTTCTGTTCGCCATCGCCTGCGGGCTCAGGCTTGCCCGCTTCAACGTGCTCGACGACGAGAAGGCCGAGCGCCCCGTGTGGCAGTCCGAATATTTCGTCGGCGTGCCGGCGCCGGCGGGCGCCGTGCTGGTGATGCTGCCGCTCTATCTCTATTTCCTGCGCACAGGGCTGGAGCCCAGTCGCCCGGCTGCCTTCGTCGCCACCGGTTTCACCATCTTGGTTGCCTTCCTGCTGGTCAGCCGGCTGCCGGTCTATTCCGGCAAGAGCTTGAGAGTGCCAGGCGACAAGGTGCTGCCGATCATCCTTGGCGTCGTGCTCTACGTGCTGCTGCTGATGACCTATCCCTGGTACACGCTGACCGCCTCGGTCGCCGGTTATCTGCTCTTCCTGCCGTTCAGCGTGCGCGCCTATTCGAAGCGCGCCAAGCAGGAGGGCGAGAAAGTGCCGCCTTCGGACATCGGGTAGGGTTGCTCGAAGCCCGCTCCGCATTCGTCATCCTGGGTCCCTGCGCTCCGCTTTGCATCTGCTTCAGGCCGCCACACCGAGCCCCAGCTTGTCGATCGCCAGCTTTCTCGTCGACACATAGTCGGTTTTGCCGGAACCCAGCACCGGGATTTCCTCGACCTTGATGATGTCGTTCGGCACCATCAATTCGGCGGCGCCTGCCTGCTTGCCGAATTTGCGCAACTCGTCGGGATTGGCATCGTCGGCGGTGGTGACCAGCACGATGCGCTCGCCGCGCCTCTTGTCCGGCACCGCCACCGCCGCATGGCGTTCTTCCGGCCACAGCGACTGCACCAGCATCTCGACAGCACCCAGCGACACCATCTCGCCGGCGATCTTGGCGAAGCGCTTGGCGCGGCCGCGAATGGTGATGAAGCCTTCGCGGTCGACGGCGACGATGTCGCCGGTGTCGTGCCAGCCGGTCAGCGGCTGCAGCTCACCGGGGCGATCGGCAGTCATGTAGCCCATCATCAGGTTCGGTCCGTCGAGCCACAACTGGCCGGCGTCGGAGATGCCTTCGACCGGCTCCAGCTTCATGCGCATCGCCGGCAGCAGCCGGCCGACCGTGCCGTCGCGGCCATGGATCGCGGTGTTAACGGCAACCACGGGTGCGGCTTCCGTCAGCCCAAAACCTTCGATGATCTCGGCTTGGAAGCGTTCGCGATAGACGCGGCGGGTTTCCGGCTTCACAGCCTCGGCGCCGGCGACGACGAAACGCAGGCTGGAAAAATCGCCGTCCTTGGCGGTGCGCGCATAGTTGGCGAGGAACGTGTCGGTGCCGAACATGATGGTCGGTTTCACCTTGCGCGCGACCTCGGGGATGATCTTGTAGTGCAGCGGCGAGGGGTAGAGGAACAGTTTTACCCCGGTGACCAGCGGCAGGATGGTGCCGCCCGTCAGGCCGAAGGAATGGAACACCGGCAGCACGTTGAGCAGGATGTCGGCGGGCGAGATGGTGATGCGCGCCTCGGCCTGCATGGCGTTGGCAAGCAGGTTCTTGTGCGACAGCACCACTGCCTTCGGTGTGCCTTCCGACCCCGAGGTAAACAGGATCACCGCAGGCTTGGCTGCATCCTGCCGCTGCAGCGGACAGCGCCACAGCAAGGCCGCGGCAAGCTTGTCGAGCGCGGTGACGTCTTCCCGCACATCCTCCAGCCAAAGCAGCTTGGCGCCGCCGTTCTCGACCGCCGCGACGATATCGGCGAGGTCGGCCTTCTCGACGAAGGCACGGGAGGAGACGACCGTGCGGATCACCGCCGTGCGCACAGCTGCGATGACGCTGGCCGGGCCGGCGGTGTAGTTGATCATTGCCGCCACCCGGCCGCCAGAGAGCAGGCCGACAAACGACAGCACCACGCCATTGGCGTTGGGCAGCAGCAGGCCGACCGCTTCGCCCGGTGCCGTCACCGCCTCGAACCGGCGGCCAAGGACGCGAGCGCCGATGAACATCTTGCGGTAGCTCAGCGTGCCGGAGATGACGTCCTCGATGATCGGGTGCGAGGCGCCGACACAGGCAGCGGCGTCGCGCATCGCCAGGAACACGCCACGATCGAGGTCGGCGCCGAAAAGCCGGGCCTCGGCGACACGGTCGAACAGCGCGTTGGTGTTCGAGGCCTGGTCCGGGTTGCGCGCGGCCAGTTCGGCGATCGTCATCGGTTCCAGCACGCTGATCGACAGCCGCGGAAACCAGTGCCGCGGCGCCTTGTCCGCCGGCGTCAGCGACACCGGCAGACTGCGCGCGCCGGCGACGAAGATCGGCACGATCTTGGCGTCGGCCTGCATGGCGATGCGGGTGACGGCGCGAAACAGCCGAAACGTCTTGATGTCGGGCTCGACAGCGTCCGGCAGATAGACGGCGAGCCGTCCCTTGCCTTTCAGAACGCGCACCAGCCGGCGGCTGACGAAGAGGTGTTCGGCGTTGAAGGCGATGGTGCGGCCAAGCTCGCGCCATGGTTCGAGCCATGGCGACCGCGCCGAGACCTCGTCGAGTATGTGCAGCGTGTCGTCCGGCAGCAGCGACAGCATCAACGCCGGTTCGAAACGCGATTGATGCGAGATGACGTAGATGACGGGGGCCTGCGCCTTGCGGGCGATCCTGATGCGATCGTCGCTGACACGGTAGGCGAGCTTGAACGGCACATAGAGCAGTGCCTGGGTGAAACGCAGGCCGAGGCGGAATTTCTCCACCACGCCGATCAGCAGCCAGGCAAGAACAAGACCCGCAACCAACGCCAGTGTCAGGATCATGCCGCGTCTCTCCCAACGATCTTAGCATCGCGGCTCTTTGCGACCGCTTCGGGGCAGAGCGTAGCGGAATGGAGGGCAAGGTCAATGTCGAGGCGCAGCGCACTCTTCCTTCCCCCTAGATGGGGAGATGCCCGGCAGGGCAGAGGGGGCGCTGTCCCTTCCCCTGTCGATATTCCTTACGCCGCCTTCAACCGCCCGCTGATGAAGCGGAACTCCTGCGTCTTGCCGCCATAGCCATAGGCGGCGGCCGGCACTTCATGCACGAACGCATAGCTTTCCTCGTGCACGCCGCCCAGCAGGCGGCCGAAGGCGTCGAAAATCGCCTTCAGATAGGCCTCCAGCTCGAGCTTGGTGTTGGTGCCGTCGACCACCTTGATATCGAGCCAGAACGTGTTGGTGCCATGCTTGGCCAGTGACTTGCCGCCGGCGAACCAGTGCTGCGGATCGATGTAGGAAACGGAAACCGCGGTGATCGTCGGATCCTTGCGCAGCTGCGTGGCGGTGATCTCGGTGATTTCGCCGGCGATCCTGGCGGACAGCGCGGCATCAGGCTTGCCGGTGACGCTGACGTTGATGATGGGCATTTTTCTTCTCCTGGTTTGAGCGGCGTCCGATCGCCGATGGAAGGACCATGCCACCATCATCGAATCAAAAAAATAGAATTGTTTTTAATGGAAGGTTCGATATTATCGAAGTATGGAAACGCTCGATCCCGATCTGCTCAGGACTTTTCTCGCTTTCGTCGACAGCGGCTCGCTGGCGCAGGCGGCATCGAGCGTCGGCCGTTCGCCCTCGGCGGTCACAGCGCAGATGCAGCGGCTCGAGGAAATCGTCGGCGAGGCGCTCCTGGCGCCGCAGGGCCGGGGCCGAGGCCTGACGCCGGCCGGCGAGGATCTCGTCGGCCATGCAAGGCGCATCCTTGCCGCTCACCGCGAGGCATGGTTGGCCTTGAAGGGCGCGCGTGCTGCCGGGCGCGTTGCTATCGGGACGACGCAGGATTTTGCCGACAGCGGTTTACCAGAGCTGCTGCGAGCCTTCGCCGTCAGCCATCCGCGCGTCAGGATCGAATTGCGTGTCGGCCGCTCCGCCGAACTGGTGCAAGCGATGCAATCCGGCGGGCTCGATCTGGCAATCGTCATGCGCCAGGTGGCAACGCCGGACGAAGTCGGCGTGCTGCGCGAGCCGATGATATGGCTGTGTTCGCAAAAAGGGCTGGCCTCGCGCCAGGAAGAATTGCCGCTGGCATTGCTCGATCCGTATTGCGGCTTTCGCGAAGCCGCACTTGCCGCACTCGATGCGGCCGGCCGCCGCTATCGCATCGCCGCAGGCAGCGCCAGCCTGGCCGGTCTACGCACGGCGGTGAATGCGGGTGTTGCGCTGACGCTGCGCACGGCGCGCTTTGCCCATTCCGGCATTGTCGAGGCGCCGCGCGAAATTGGTCTGCCGCAGGTTCCAATGGCGGAGTTTGCGATACGGCTGCGCGCCGGTACCGATGGTCCGGCAGCCGATCTGGCGGCACTGTTCAGTGGCAATTTGGCTCTACCCGGGCTCCTTGGCTGAATCGATAAGATCCGATCTCGCTGCGGAAACGCCCAAGAAAAAGCCGACCTTACGGTCGGCTTGGGAGTAGGACGGGCCGAGGGGTTTGGGGGGACTTGGGGGTGGCCCGTCACACCAACAATGCATGAGCCGGATGATGGTTCCGTGACTTTGTAACTTTTTTACGAAATATTTGACGCCAGGCGTTGCGAGCGGGCCATCAGCCAGTCCCGGCCCGCATGGGCGAACACCGCGCACAACACGATGGCGCCGCCGATCATGCTGGAGGCTGGTGCGATCTCGCCCAGGAACAGGAACGCAAACAGGATCGCGAACGGCACTTCGGCCGAGCCGAGCAGACCGGATTCGGCCGCCGGAATGAGCCGCGCACCTTCCGTCCACAGGATCGAGGACAGCGCAAAACATGAGCCGAAGGTGGCAAGCAGCACCGCGTCGCGTGGCGTGACCGCCAGCGGATCGGTGACGAACCAGCCAAGCACGAACAAGAGGAAGGCCGAAACCGCGCCGGCCCACACCACCGGCGTGTCTCGGAAGGCACGCACCATGATCATGTAGAGCGCGCTGCCGATGGTCATAAGCAGCGCCAACCCGTCCCCGAACAGATGACCGGTGCCGAACCCGGACCAGACCATGATCGCCACTCCGCACAGCGAGACGCCGGCGGCGACCATCGTCTGCAGGCGAAACGGCTCGCGCGTCAGAACCCAGGCCAGCAGCGCTGTGACGAAAGGCGCGGTCGCATAGATGATCGCGACATTGGCGACGAAGGTGAACTTGAAGGCCGAGATGAAGGCGATGCTGGCAAGTGCACCTTCCACCGCCAGCAGCCAGCCGCGCCAGCCGAGGCGCAACGTTTTGCGGTTGCCGGAGCGATGGCGGCGCCACAGCACATAGAGGCTGATCAGGATCGAGCCGACAAAGCCGCGCCAGCAGGTGATGGTCAGCGGATCGGCATGGATCGACTTGGTCAGCACCCCGGTCAGGCCGAACACCGCCGCCGATGACGACACCAGCAGGATACCCAGCGTGCGCTCAGTGGTGCTGTCCCTCGGGGCTGCAATGTCACTCATGCCGCCAGCCTACGCCGTTGCGTCCTGACATCGTAGCGTCAGCAGTGACGGCGAACCACATCATAGCCGCTTGCGGAAATGCTCGGTGCCGACAATCAGCAGCCCGGCGGCGATGATAAGGGCGGCGCCGAAGAACACTTCACGGCGCGGCACGTCGCCCCAGATCGCAAAGCCGAGCGCGAACGCCCACAACAGCGAGGTGTATTCGAGGGGTGCGAGAATCGAAGCCGGCGTTCGCTTCATGCCTTCGAACAGAAGATATTGCGCAAACCCACCGAGCGCGCCGACGCTGGCAAGGAGCAGCAACTGGGCCCAGTCCGGCGTTTGCCACCAGAGCAGCGCCGGTCCCGCCGAAAAGAGCAGGAAGTAGAAGTTGTTGAGGAGAAGCTGGATCATCGAACGCTCGGCAAGCGCGGTCTTGCGCAGGAGCACGATGGCTATGCCCCACAAAAAGGCCGCCGCCAGCACCAGCAGCACCGGCACGGACAGGCCGAGATGGGTCGGGTCGCAAGCGACGAAGACGCCTGCGTAAGCCGATCAGCACCGCAAACCAGCGCAGCATCGGCACCTTTTCGCCCAGCATCACCACCGAAAGCACGGTGACGATGATCGGTGCCGCGTAGTAGACGGTGGTCAGTTCTGCAAGCTGAAGGCTGCGCGCGGCATTGTAGTAACAAAGCCAGGCGGCGAGTGTGAAGGCGCTGCGCACCAGCATCGGCCGCACGATTGGCGAGCGCACCGTGTCCGCAAACAGCCGTTGGCCGCCGATCGCCGCGTAGGCGCCAAGAATAGTGATGCTGCGGAAGAACATGATCTGCCAGACCGTCATACCGGTGACCAGCAGCTTGATCGAGGCATCCTGCGTCGAAAACAGGAAATAGGCCGCACCTGTCAGCAGGATTCCGGCGAGAACCCTTTCGCGTGTTTCGAGAATGGCGACGTCGGCCATAAGGCGCGGGACCAGTGTTGCAGGGGGCGACAAAAATGCTGTGTGGAGCGACGCGAGGGGAAGTCTCCCGTAGCAAAAGCTATACGGGCGAAAGTCGGCGCAGCGCTACGCCAGCCCTAAGCTTGCGTTGGGGCAGGGGATGGCGACCTTGCTTCCAGAAGGCAATCGGCACTTATATCTGACAAAGCCACGCCGCTGGCCGGCCACGAGAGCGAAGGAACGGAAATGGATGCGACCGAACTGAAGGCGAAGCAGGCGCCACTGAAGCAGGCCTATCGCGACGACGCTGCGCAGGCGCTGATCACGCTTCGCGCCAAAGGGTCGATCGACGACCAGTCGGTTGCCTGCAAGGTGGAGACGGGCAGGGCGATCGCGATCGCCGGATTGCATCCGGCAACCGGTGGCTCGGGGCTCGAACTCTGCTCGGGTGACATGCTGCTGGAGGCGCTGGTGGCCTGTGCCGGGGTGACGCTGAAGGCGGTGGCGACGGCGCTGGAGTTCAAGCTGGGCGCTGCCACGGTGGAAGCCGAAGGCGACCTCGATTTTCGCGGCACGCTCGGTGTCGCCAAGGATGCGCCGGTCGGCTTTCGCGCCATCCGGCTCAATTTCGATCTCGATACCGATGAGCCAAAGGAGCGGATAGATTCGCTGCTGAAGCTGACCGAGCGCTATTGTGTGGTGTTCCAGACCATCAACCAAAAGCCGGAGCTTACGGTGAGCGCACGGCGCTGAAACGCCGTGCGCCGGATGCTTACTGCGCCGCCGGCTGCTCGGCGTCGCCCTCGTCGGTGAAAGGCGAGGCGCTCGGCACGCATTGCACTGACCAGCCGGTCGGTGTCGGCTGCTTCTGATATTCGGTGATGGCGGCGGTGCATTGTTCGCGCTTGTCGAAGGTGCTGGGCAGCACGACCATGCCGCCCTGCGGGCCGGCGATTACCAGATACCAGACCAACGCTACAGTCGAAGCCATGGGGAATTTCCTTGTTCTGCCCAATTGGGGCGCTTGTTGCGGGAGTCGCTGCGATCCTATCAACTCCGCCGAAATGACGAAAGCATGACCGCCGCGCAGCCTTACCCCATGACATCACAGCCGCGTGATGTCATGGCGGATTCAAGCCCCCAATTTTGAACCCAAGCGGGCTTAGTTGGTGGCAAAACAATAGAACAGGCCGTCACCGCCGGTGCCCTTCAGCGCCTCCTGGCTACAGCCGCCACGCGAGGCATGCGAGGAGTTCCAGGATTTGGCAGCCGCCGAATCGTCGAGGCCAGTGCGGTCGTGATGGCCCATCATCGCGGCACCTTCTGCCCCGCTCATCGTCCAGTCGCCGCAGGTCTGGTCGGCGATCTTCGTGCCATCGGGTTTGGAGCCGGTCAGCATGTCGTGGCGGTTTGGCTTGTCGCCACGACCGTTGACCACTTCGCCCTTCTCGTTCAGAGCCGTCTGCTTGGTGATGCCATTAGCGTCGCCGTGCAATGAGGCGACATCGTCGGCGATCTTCACACCCTTGGCGTTCACCCACGGCCCCTTGCCGATGCGGTCGCGCGCGTCGGTATCGCTGGTCGACAGATAGGCGGCCCAGCTCTTGCCGGTGACGCCGGCGGCTTCCGCCAGCGAGGCGCAATGCGCGTCTGCACCCTTGAGGCCGCCGAGGTCGGCACCCTTGCCGGAGCCAACGCTGGTGACGAAGAAGCTCATCTTTGCGTCTTGCGAATAGGCGGCGCCCGCGGCCGCGATCAGGGTGGCCGCGGTGGCGAGAAGCAGTCTGCGCATGGTGGTCCTCCGTTCAGGTTTCGAATGTTTGACATTCGAAGAACGTCGGCGGTGCCGAGAATCTTCCGACAAAAAGCAGCTATTCCGGCTGGCGATAGGCGACAAAGCGGTTGTACTTGGCCTGGAAGATCAGTCCGGTCTCCTTCAGGTCCGGGCTCGCCAGCGGCACGATAAGTTTGGCGACCTCCGAAGGGTGAGGCAGTGTTGCCGGATCCTCGCCGGGCACAGCCTGGGCGCGCATCGCAGTGCGGGTAGGGCCTGGGTCGGCCGCGTTGACCCTGAGCGGCAGGCTTTGCGTCTCGTGCGCCCAGGAGCGCATCATCGTCTCGACCGCCGCTTTGGACGCCGCGTAGGGCGCCCAGAAGGCGCGCGCCGAGTGGGCCGAATTCGCGGACAGCAAAATGGCGCGGCCGGCGTCGGAGAGTCGCAGCAGCGGATCGACCGAGCGGATCAGCCGCCATGTCGAGGTGACGTTGATGGTCATCACCTTCTCGAACGTTTTCGCCTCGACATGGCCGATCGGCGAGATGACGCCGAGCACGCCGGCATTGGCGACGAGAATGTCGAGCTTGCCCCAGCGTTCGTGGATGGCGCCGCCCAGCCGGTCGATGCCGGCCATGTCGGCGAGGTCGAGCGGCACCAGCGTCGCCTGTCCGCCGGCCGCCTTGATCTGGTCGTCGAGCTCTTCCAGCCCGCCGACGGTACGCGCTACCGCGATCACATGCGCGCCGGCTGCAGCCAGTTCCTTGGCGATGAAATAGCCGATGCCGCGCGAGGCGCCGGTGACGACCGCAACGCGGCCGGTAAGGTCGAGGGTCATGCTATGGATTCCGGGAATTTGACTAACGCGGATAACGGGTGCGGCAATCCTACGACCCGCTCGTCGCCAGCAGCGACAGCGTGCGCACATTGTCGTGGCCTTCGAAGTCGAGCAGGCGGGTCGGATACTGGCCGGTGAAACAGGCATCGCAGAACTGCGGCTGGTCGTTGTCGCGGCTGGCCTCGCCGACGGCGCGATAGAGGCCATCGATGGTGAGGAAGCCGAGCGAATCGACCCGGATGAACTCGGCCATTTCTTCCACCGACATCCGCGATGCCAGAAGCTTCGATTTTTCCGGCGTGTCGACACCGTAGAAGCAGGAAGCGCGCGTCGGCGGCGAGGCGATGCGCATATGCACTTCCCTGGCGCCGGCATCGCGCACCATCTGCACGATCTTCTGGCTGGTGGTGCCGCGCACGATGCTGTCGTCGACCAGCACGACGCGCTTGCCCTCGATCATGCGGCGGTTGGCGTTGTGCTTTAGCTTGACGCCCATGTGGCGGATCGAATCGCCGGGCTGGATGAAGGTCCGGCCGACATAGTGGTTGCGGATGATGCCGAGTTCGAAGGGAATACCGGCGGCTTGCGAAAAGCCGATCGCCGCCGGCGTGCCGGAATCGGGAACCGGCACGACGATGTCGGCCTCGACCGGGCTTTCCTGCGCCAGTTCGGCGCCGATGCGCTTGCGCACCTCATAGACGTTGCGGCCCTCGACCGAGGAATCCGGTCGGGCAAAGTAGACATATTCGAAGATGCAGAAGCGGGTCTTCTGCGGCTCGAACGGGAACAGGCTTTCAATGCCCTTCGACGTGACGACGACCATCTCGCCGGGCTTGAGATCGCGCACGAAACGCGCGCCGATGATGTCGAGCGCGCAGGTTTCCGACGCCAGGATCCAGGCGCCGTCGAGATCGCCGAGCACCAGCGGCCGAATGCCGAGCGGATCGCGGCAGCCGATCATCTTCTTGGATGTCATCGCAACCAGCGAGAAGGCGCCCTCGACCTGGCGCACCGCGTCGATGAAACGCGAGTTCAAATCGCGCTCCTTGCTCGTGGCGACGAGGTGCAACAGCGTCTCGGTATCGGAGGTGGAGGAGAAGATCGCGCCCTGCTTCTGCAGCGCCCGCTGCACGGTCATGGCATTGGTCAAATTGCCGTTATGGGCGACGGCAAAGCCGCCATCGGCCAGTTCCGCGAAGAAGGGTTGGATGTTGCGCATGCCGGCGCCGCCTGTCGTGGCGTAGCGCGTATGGCCGATGGCGCGGTTGCCTTGCAGGCTGTCGATGACGCGCTGCTTGGTGAAGGTATCGCCGATCAGGCCGACATGGCGTTCGACATGGAACTGGGTGCCGTCATAGGAAACGATCCCGGCCGCTTCCTGGCCGCGATGCTGCAGCGCATGTAGGCCAAGTGTGACGATGGCTGCCGCATCCTGCCGGCCGAAAATGCCGAACACGCCGCATTCGTCGTGGAAATGGTCGTCGGCCTCGGCGGAAAGCACGTCGTCTGCGTCTGCCATCTTAAGCTCCGCTAAAATCGCCATATAGTGCGGGTTCGCGTCGAAAGCAACGCGCACCGTGCAGCCGTTCACACCATCGTCAGTTTCCGGCGCCCGTTTCGGGCGTCAGTTTGCCGGTGCAGCCGGCGCTGGATTGGCCGGAGCGTTCTCCGCGGGCGGTGTTGCGGCGTCATCGTCGGGAGCGGGCGTGTTGGCATCCTCGCCACCTGCCGGGGCATCCGCCGCCGGTGCGTCCGGAGCAGCGGGCGTCTCAGCAGCCGGCTGATTCGGATTGAGCTTCTTGAGGATGGCGTTTTCCGGATCCTCGGGCAGCAGGCTTTCGAGCTTGGCGCCGATCTGCTCCAGCAAGGGCCGCGACTTGGCATCCGTGACCCAAGCCGGTGCCTTGGCGCCAGCCAGCCAGTTGAAGAACAGGAGCGCGACGGCAACGACCAGAATGCCGCGCGCCGCGCCGTAGAGAAAGCCGAGCGTGCGGTCGAGAGCGCCGATCCTGGAATCGATGATCCAGTCGGCGAGCTTCATTGTGATGACCGAGACGACGATCAGCGCGATGACGAAGACGATGCCGGCGGCGGCCGCCATGGCGATCTTTTCGTTGTCGATGTAAGGCTTGAGGTAAGGCAGCACCGGCTTGTAGAAGAAGAACGCCGCCGCTGCCGCCGCTGCCCAGGAGACGACGGACAGGATTTCGCGTGAGAAGCCGCGAACCATGGCGAGCATCGCCGAGACCAGGGTGAAGCCGACGAGAATTCCGTCAAGCAGCGTAATCGGCATGTCTTTCACCCCACTCCATGAGCCGCATTATAGCGCGGAGCATCGGATTTTCCCAAAACCGGTTCCCAGTTTTGGGTCCGATGCTCTAGTCTTGCTCGTCCACGCGGCTTCGGCGTGTGCCGGCTATGCGTGCCACGAGGTCGGCAAGCTCGGTCGGCTGGAAAGCGCCGGCCCCGATCCCCCCGGCAAGTTCCTCGCTGCCCAAGGGCAGAACCGCGCTTCCAAAACCCAGCTTTTCGGCTTCCTTGAGGCGCTGTTGCGCATGCGCAACCGGCCTCACGGCGCCCGAAAGGCTGATTTCGCCGAAATAGACGCAATCGGCGGGAAGGGCAAGACCGGTGAGCGAGGAAACCAGGGCCGCCGCCACCGCCAGATCGGCCGCGGGCTCCGAAATGCGATAGCCGCCGGCGACGTTGAGATAGACATCGTGGCTGCCGAAGCGCACGCCGCAATGGGCTTCCAGGACCGCAAGGATCATCGACAGCCGGGCGCCGTCCCAGCCGACGACCGCGCGGCGCGGTGTGCCGAGCGAGGAGGGGGCGACCAGCGCCTGGATCTCCACCAGCACAGGCCTTGTGCCCTCCATGCCGGCGAAAACCGCTGCACCCGGTGATTTCGCGTGGCGCTCGCCGAGAAAAAGTTCGGACGGGTTGGCGACCTCGCGCAGGCCCTTGTCCGACATTTCGAAGACGCCGATCTCGTCGGTCGGCCCAAAACGGTTCTTCACCGTACGCAGGATGCGGAAATGGTGACCGCCTTCGCCCTCGAAATAGAGCACGGCGTCGACCATATGCTCGACGACGCGCGGCCCGGCGATCTGGCCTTCCTTGGTGACATGGCCGACCAGGACGATCGCCGCACCGGTGGATTTCGCATAGCGGATCATCGCCTGGGCGGCAGCGCGCACCTGGGTGACGGTGCCAGGCGCTGAATCGGCAAGGTCTGTCCACAGCGTCTGGATCGAATCGAGGATCACCAGGTCCGGCCGCTTGCCGTCGGCGATGGTGGCGAGGATGTCCTCGACATTGGTCTCGGCGGCAAGCTCCACCGGGGCTGCGGCAACACCGAGCCGCTGCGCCCGCAACCTGATCTGCGCGACGGCCTCTTCGCCCGAGACATAGACGATGCGGTGGCCTTTAGACGCGAGTGCTGCGGCGGCCTGGGTGAGCAGCGTCGATTTGCCGATGCCGGGATCGCCGCCGACCAGCAGCGCCGAGCCGCGCACAAAACCGCCGCCGGTGGCGCGATCGAGTTCGCCGATGCCCGAGATGATGCGCGGCGCGTCCTCGATGTCGCCCGACAGCGTTGTCAGCACCACCGCGCGGCCCTTGCGAGCGTTGCGCGTATTGGCCGGTCCGGAGCCGATGCCGCCGGACGTGCCTTCCTCGACCAGCGTGTTCCACTCGCCGCAGGCATCGCATTTGCCGGCCCAGCGCTGGTGCACCGAACCGCAATTCTGGCAGATGAACTGAACGCGCGATTTGGCCATCAGATGGATGCTGCTTGGAAGTAGTCGGGAGTTGGCGATCCTGCCCACCCCCCTCTGTCCTGCCGGACATCTCCCCCGCAAGGGGGGAGATTGGATGTCATCACCGTCTTCGCCAATCGCCCAGGTTGAAGAGAGGGCGCCGCAAATGAAACTGCAGATCTCCCCCCTTGCGGGGGAGATGTCCGGCAGGACAGAGGGGGGTGTGACGGAATGCGAGGGTAGATCAAAAACTCACTCGAATCTTTCCGGCAAATGATGCTCTTCGGCGAGGTCGGAGAAGCGGGTGAATTCGCCCTGGAAGGCAAGGCTGACGGTGCCGGTCGGTCCATGGCGCTGCTTGGCGATGATCACTTCGGCCTTTCCCTGGACCTCGACCATCTTTGTTTCCCAGGCGAGGTGCTCGGGCGTGCCTTTCTCGGGCTCCTTGTTTTTGATGTAGTATTCCTCGCGGTACACAAACAGCACCACGTCGGCGTCCTGCTCGATCGAACCCGATTCGCGCAAGTCGGACAGCTGAGGATGCTTGTCGTCGCGGCTTTCGACCTGACGCGAGAGCTGTGAGAGCGCGATGATCGGCACGCCAAGCTCCTTGCCAAGCGCCTTCAGTCCGGTGGTGATCTCGGTGATTTCCTGGACGCGGTTCTGCGACGCCTTGGCGGACGAACCTTGCATGAGTTGGATATAGTCGATGACCATCAGATCCAGCCCGCGCTGGCGCTTGAGGCGGCGGGCGCGAGCCGCAAGCTGGGCAATCGAGATACCGCCCGTCTGGTCGATGTAGAGCGGGCGCTTGTGGTTCTCCTGCGTGTAGGCGACAAGCTTGCCGAAATCGGCTTCCGTGAGGTCGCCGCGCCTGATTTTCGACGATGGGATTTCGGTCTGCTCGGAAATGATGCGGGTGGCCAATTGCTCCGACGACATTTCGAGCGAGAAGAAGCCGACGACGCCGCCATTGGCCGCCTTGACGGAGCCGTCGGCCTGCTGGGCAGGCTCATAGGCGGCAGCGATGTTGTAGGCGATGTTGGTGGCCAGCGACGTCTTGCCCATGCCCGGGCGACCGGCGATGATGATCAAATCCGACGGCTGCAGGCCGCCCATGCGGTGGTCGAGATCGCGCAGGCCGGTGGCGATGCCGGACAGGTGACCGTCGCGCATATAGGCGGCACTGGCCATGTCGACGGCGTTCTTCAACGCATCGGAAAAACTCTCGAAGCCACCATCGTAGCGGCCGTTTTCGGCCAGTTCGAACAGCCGCCGCTCGGCATCCTCGATTTGTTCGGTGGGCGCCATGTCGACCGGCGCGTCATAGGCGATGTTGACCATGTCCTCGCCGACGGTGATCAGCGCGCGACGCGTCGCGAGGTCATAGATGGCGCGGCCATAGTCGGTGGCGTTGACGACGGTGACGGCTTCCACCGCCAGCCGCACGACATATTGCGCCATCGTCATGTCGCCGACCTTCTCGTCGGCCGGCAGGAAGGTTTTCAGCGTGATCGGCGTCGCCACCTTCCCCATGCGGATGAACTCTGACGCCACCTCATAGATCTTGCGGTGGAGCGGCTCGTAGAAATGGCCAGCCTTCAGGAAGTCCGAGACGCGGTAGAAGGCGTCGTTGTTGACCAGGATGGCGCCGAGCAGCGCCTGCTCGGCCTCGATGTTGTTTGGCGCTTCACGATAAAGCGGTGTTTCCGCGACGCCGAATTTTCGCGCTGCCTCTGCCATGATATCCCCGATTTCGATCCCGGCTCTTCGATACCAGAATGACAAAAGTCAGTGCTGACTTATCTGCAACAGTGCCGATGCCAACCAACATCAATGTTCGCTTGTTCACAGGAACAACAAATCGTCCACAGGACAGAATTCCCGTCCCCCGATTTCAGTTGACTCGGCAGAAGAACAATCTACAAGAAAAACAAGAACGAAGCAAGAACAATTGTGCCGGTCAAATCTCCAGAACGTCGCCCCAGTCCGACCGCCGCGCAACCTTGAACGTCTCGCCGTCGCGCTTGGTGAACAGCCTTTCGCCGGCACTGCCGTTGCTCTCGCAAAGTTTCAGCAACACCTTGCCGGATCCTGATTTTGGCGGCGCGATGACCCGTGCCTGAGGGGAAGGAGCAGGCTGTCGCGAAGCGGCGACATAGATGAACTTCTCGTCCTCCCACGGCACGTCGCCATCCTTGGCAAGCCGGTGCAGGCGCGAGCGGGCGACGCGGCGGGAAAAATGACACCAGTCGGGTGGGGCGAGCGGGCAGGGCGCCTGATGCGGGCAGGGCGCTAGCACATGTGCGCCCGCCTCGATCAGTTGCCGGCGCACAGCAAGGATGCGCTGCCATCCGGCCGGCGTGCCCGGCTCGACGACCAGCAGCGTATCGCTGGTGAGTTGCCACAGCCGACCGATGAGCTTTGGCCGAGACGCGGGGACAATTTCGTCGAGCACATAGGCGCAAGTGACCAGATCGGCCGGCTCGAGGTCGGCAAGGTCGATGGTGGCGTCGCCGGCCAGCCATCTGGTTCGGGCGGCAATCGCCCCGGCGGCAAGCGTTTCGCCGACCTTGCGCGCCGCGGCGCTGGCTTCGAACAGCACCGCCTGTTCGAGATCGGGCCACAAGTCGCTCGTGGCCCAAAGCACCGTACCAGGGCCGGCGCCGACATCGAGCAGGCTCTTGGGTTGAAGGCCGGGCCTGGCGTCGCCGAGCGCATCGAGGCTGGCGCGGACGGCGGCGTAGGTCGCCGGCAGCCGCGTCGCCAGGTAGGCTTGCACGGCCAGGTTTTCAGCCATATGCAGCCGACCATCGCGCAGTTCGGCGCGGTACCGGTCGGACAGCGTTTTTGCCGCCTGCTTGAGTGTCGCCAGCGGAACGTTCTCGAGCAGACGCTCGACACCCTGGCGAAGTGGGGCCGGTAACTCCATGCTCAGGCTCCGCGTGGCGCGACGAGGATCACCGAGGCGCCGACAATGCAGAGCGCTGCGCCTGCGAGGTCCCAGCGGTCGGGGCGCACGCCCTCCGCTAGCCACAGCCAGCCAAGCGACGCCGCGATGTAGATGCCGCCATAGGCGGCGTAGGCGCGGCCGGCGGCATTGGCATCGACCAGCGCCAGCAGGAAGCCGAACAGAGCGAGCGAGGCGAGACCGGGGAGCAGCCACAGTGGCGACTTCTCCAGCCGCCACCACGCCCAGAACGAAAAGCAGCCGGCGATCTCGGCCAAGGCGGCAGCGACATAGAGAACATAGGTCATGAAAAAGGTCCGGTGGCGATCACTGGACCTTTTTCAGTGCAGGCGCCGGCAATGGCAAGCCGCAATACTATTTCCAAGGCATGTCGCTCAAAAGCGGGTCCGGCTTTGGGAGGACGACTTGCAAAAACAAAGACCTAAAGCGCCTCGCATGCGTCCGTTCAAACGCGAAGCGCTTTAGTCAGCAACCTTGCGGCGGCGAGCTGGCTTGGCAGCCGGGCTCTTCTTGATGGGATCCGTTTCACGGTGACCCATATCGCGCATCTCAAGCGCCTTCTCGCATTTGGTCATGTAGTCGCGCGTCGTCGGCAAGGTGTCGTTCTTCTTGGCGATCTGGATCTGGAAGATCACCAGATCCTGCCAGCGGAAAGCGGCTTCCGAAGCGGCCAGGTAGAACTCCCACATGCGGCAGAAGCGCTCGTCGTAGATCGCCTTGGCCTTGTCGCGGTTGGCGGCGAAGCGCTCGCCCCAGTGCTTCAGCGTGTCGGCATAGTGCAGCCGCAGGATTTCGATGTCGGTGACGACCAGCCCCGACTTCTCGATCGCCGGCATGACTTCGGAGAGCGAAGGGACATAGCCGCCCGGGAAGATGTATTTGCGGACGAAGGCGGTGGTCGCCCACGGAACGCCGGAGCGGCCGATCGTGTGCAACAGCATTACGCCATCCGGCTTGAGCAACGTCGCGCTCTTGTCGAAGAAGGTGCGGTAGTGGTTGACGCCGACATGCTCGAACATGCCGACCGAAACGATGCGGTCGAAACGCTCGTTGAGCTCGCGGTAGTCCTTGAGCTCGAAATGCACGCGGCTTTCCAACCCTTGCGCGTGCGCGCGGTCGGTGGCGACGCCATGCTGTTCGGTCGACAGCGTCACGCCTTGCACGTCGACGTCGAACGCCTTGGCGAGATAGAGGCCGAGCCCACCCCAGCCGGACCCGATGTCGAGCACCGTCTGGCCGGCCTTCAGCCTGAGCTTGGCGGCGATGTGGCGTTTCTTGGCGGCCTGCGCTTCGTCGAGCGTCATGTCCGGCTGCTCGAAATAGGCGCAGGAATACTGCATGTCCTCGTCGAGGAAGAGCCGGTAGAGATCGCCCGACAGGTCGTAGTGGCGCTGCACGTTGCGGCGCGAGCGCGAGGCGGTGTTGATCTGCTGCAGGCGGCGGAAAGCATGGCGCAGGCCTTCTATGGCTTTCGACCATGTGGCGTCGATGCCGCCGCTGCCCATGTTCTGGAAGGCGATGCGCATCACACCCAGCACGCCGCCTTCGAGAATGTCGAGTTCGCCGTCCATATAGGCTTCCGGCACCGCCAGCATCGGATCGAAGGTGATGGCGCGCTCGGCGTGCGCGGTCTTGATGTGCATGTGCACCGGCTCGCCGCTGCCGTCGCCGAAAACCACCGCGGCGCCCTTGGGGCCGGTTACCTTGAGATTGCCGGTGCGCACCAGGCGATCGAGAACGCGCTTGAGCAGAATATTCATGACCAAATGTCCCCTCAGACAGGCTGTCTCGGCGCATGACCCCGAAAATCGAAATCGATCTCGGGAAAGGGATCGTGCGCCAAACCAAAGTTTCACAGCGTCCTTTGCGCGGCCAAAGGACGCGCGACGCTGTAGTCTGCATCAATATATAGGGGTTCGAAAAGTTCCATTTGGCACAAAAATGCCCGGGCGAGAAACCCGGGCATTGGTCCAGTATGGCTGAGGCCAACTGGGATCGAAGCTGAGTGCGGCACGCCCGGCAGGGCGCACCGGCAATTCAGACCGTCAGGCGTTGTCTTCGCCGCCTTCGAACTCGGTGTTCGGATCGAAGAAGTTTTCCGGCCGGGCATTGTCGTTGATGTCGTCGCCATAGATGGCTTCGGCGGTGGTCAGCGTCTCGCCCTTGGCCTGGCGTTCGGCTTCGTCGGCCGTGCGGGCGATGTTGAGCGTGATCGTGACCTCGACTTCCGGATGCAGCGCGATCGCCACATTGGTGAGGCCGATGGTCTTGATCGGCTGGTTGAGCAGGATCTGGTTGCGGTTGACCGTGAAACCTTCCGCCGTCAACAGATCCGCGATGTCGCGGGTCGACACCGAGCCGTAGAGCTGGCCGGTTTCGCCAGCCGAACGCACGGCGATGAAGCTCTTGCCGTCGAGCTTTTCGGCGACCTGGCTGGCTTCCGACTTGCGCTCGAGGTTGCGGGCTTCGAGCTGGGCGCGCTGGCCTTCGAACTTCTTCTTGTTGGCTTCGTTGGCGCGCAGCGCCTTGCCCTGCGGCAGCAGGAAGTTACGGGCAAAGCCGTCCTTGACCTTGACGGTATCGCCCATCTGGCCGAGGCGGGAAACGCGTTCGAGAAGAATGACTTCCATGGTTTTGTTCCTTCGGTTGGGCGCCAATCGTTGGGATCGACGCCGAATGTCTTGGGAACAGGTCAGGAAGCTTGGGGCGCGCCTTGGCGCCGGTGTCGCTGTCCTGCCTGTTCAGGCAGTTAGAGGTTTGACCTCAACTCGGGATTTGAATGCGATCCCCGCGGCGCCCGTCGCCGAGGTGAAAAGAGCGGGCGGCAAGCCGCCCGCTCGAAAGTCTTAGCGAACCACGTAGGGCAGCAGGCCGAGGAAGCGGGCGCGCTTGATCGCCTTGGCGAGTTCGCGCTGCTTCTTCTGGCTGACGGCAGTGATGCGCGACGGGACGATCTTGCCGCGCTCGGAAATGTAGCGCTGCAGCAGACGTACGTCCTTGTAGTCGATCTTGGGCGCGTTGGCGCCGGAGAACGGGCAGGTCTTGCGGCGGCGATGGAACGGGCGCCGGGTCGGGATCTGGTTGATGTCGACCATTATTCTGCACCCCCTTCAAAGCCTTCGCGCGGACGGCGCGGACCACGATCGGCACCGGCATCGCCGAACGAGCGCGGCGGACGATCGCCACGGTCGCCGCGATCACGGTCGCCGAACGAGCGCGGACCACGATCGCCACGGTCACGGTCGCCGAAGCCGCCGCGTTCCGAGCGCTCTTCGCGCTTCTGCATCATGGCCGACGGGCCTTCCTCATGCGCCTCGACCTTGATGGTCAGGAAACGCAGCACGTCTTCGGACAGGCCCATCTGGCGCTCCATCTCGTTGAGCGCGGCCGGCGGGCAGTTCAGGTCCATCAGCGTGTAGTAAGCCTTCCGGTTCTTGTTAACCCGGTAGGTGAGGGACTTCAGTCCCCAGTTCTCGACCCGGCCGACGGACCCGCCATTTGCGGAGATGACGCCCTTGTACTGTTCGACAAGCGCATCGACCTGCTGCTGCGAGAGGTCCTGCCGGGCAAGAAACACATGTTCGTAAAGAGCCATAGTGTATCAGTGCCTTTCTTCGTTTCTCTCCCGGTTCCCGGCGGCAAAAGCCTCTGCAACTTCTCTGACCCGCCGTTCCCGGTAAAAGGGGGCGGGGAAGAAAGGAGCATGACGAGACGGTCGAGAGCGGAGACACGGGAGGCGGAAGCACTTCTGTCTTCACACGAAAGTTTTCGAAAAAACCTCCGGCCCTCCGTTCAGCCCCCAGCTGGGACCGGCAGATTGGGGGCGTCTATACAGCAATCCGCCCACAACGCAAGCGCAAGCGGGCATTCCCTTGTGTCGCAGGGGCGGAAAAATCAAGCAGCAACAATGGCAAGGCTTCGTGGTTTCCGGCAACCGGGCCTTAGCCACAATGTCAGGTTGTGTGGAGTTGAAATCCTGCCGTCAACGGTCGATTCATCAAGGGAGGCGCAGAAGCGTGACGCAACGGCGCAGGGCCTGATCCCGCGGGATCGTTTGGCTCAACTCGTATGGGCGACGACCTTGTCGACCGTTTCGGGGAAGAAATCCGGCGCCGCGAGGCGTTTGCCGAACATCATGTCGTACTGCAGCAGGCGGAAATCGCGGATCGTCGGGTCGATCTCCTTCTGCCGTGCCCAATCGGGCGTGGCTTCGCCCGTCGGCGTCAGCAACAAATTGCGGTCGACGACGCGGTAGCGTTCGCGCATCTCACCCAGGAAGCCGGTGTAGTATGGGTGGGTGATGCCGGCGGTGGTGAGGATATGATAGGGCAGGAACGCCGGGCTCACCGCGCCCAGGTTCTCGACCGGACCGGAGTGGTTCGACCAGATGATCAGCGGCGTCTGGTGATGTTCAAGTGCGGCTTGCGGCGTCGGTTCCTTGCGCGGCGCGACATTGTCTTTCAGGAAGCCGGTTTCGACATAGACCGGCCCCAGCGGCGGCAGATGGTCGCCGAAGAAGGCGATCACGGTGGGACGGGAGCGTTTCTTCGCCCATTCGACAAGGCGTTCAAGGCCACGATCGGCGTCGGCTGACCCCTCGGCGTAGCTGAGCAGCGATTCACGTGCCCATTGGCTGATAGGTGCCTGCACCGTGTGTGTAGGATTGTAATAGCGGTTCGGCTCGTAGGGACCGTGGTTTTGCAGACTGACAGCAAAAAAGAACACCGGCTCATCGCTGGCGTCGGCCTCGCTGATGATCTCGTCGGTCATCGCCGCATCGGACGCCAGCGGCCCGCGCTTCTGCAAGGGCGGCAGCGTCTCTTCTGATTTGAAATCGTTGAAGCCGAAATCTGCGTAGACCGCGCCACGGTTCCAGAACCAGTTGGTGCCGGGATGGATGGCGCGCGCCCGGTAACCCTGGCTCTTGAGGAACGTCGCGAGCGAAGGCGTCGGCGTGCGCACATATTGCTGATAGGGGATGCTGCCAGCCGGCAGGAAGGCGTTGGAAAAGCCGGTCAGCGCCTCAAACTCGATGTTGGCGGTCATGCCGCCGAATTCGGGCGAGAACATCGAGCCCGAACGCAGCGCCCGCACGTTGGGGATCGGGTCGGGCGTGATGGTGACGCCGGGCAGCTTGGTCGGATCCCAGAAGGATTCGCTCATGACGATGATGATGTCGGGTTTTTCGGCCGGCATCGAGGCGGTCACATCGGTCCTGTCGATCGCCGCGATTGCCTTGTCGGAATAGCCCGGCGGCGCCGAGACATGCGCCATCGGCACGTTGAGAGCGAAGGCCAGGGCAAAGCCGTTGGAGGCATAGTTTTCCTTCTGGTCCCACATGATCGGGATGATCTGCAGCCGGTCCCTGGTCCAGGAGAAGGTGGCATAGTCCATGATCGAAACGAAGAAGGCGAGCAGCGGCACCGCCAGCGTCAGCCGGGCAAGGCGGCCCTTGCGGCTGAGCGCCGGAACCCTGCGGCGCCATAGCCGCCAGCCATAGACGAGCAGCGACAGGCCGGCGACGATGCCCGCGACCATGGCCAGCGCGGTCATCGGCCGGTCGCGCACCAGGAGCGGCAGCAGCGCGAAGATCTGGCGGGCGTAGAGGAAATCGGTGGGATAGAGCGGATCGCCGAGATAATGCGACTTCTGGTGGCCGACGAAGGCAAGGGACAGGGTCAGCGGCGCGACGATCATCAGGCTCTGGTGGCTGCGGCCAAGCACGGCATCGAGGCCGATCAGGATCAGCGCGAACACGACGATGGTGGTCCAGCCCGGCTTGAGCGGCTGCAGGAAGAAGGCGACCGTGCCGGCAAAGTCGCCGCGCACGATCAATTCGATGGCAAACACCATGACGGCCGCGATCGCCAGGCTGACCAGCCCATAGCGCACGACCGGCCATGTCCTGCCCGGCAGATAGCCGGTAGACGGGTCGTCTTCCAGGAACTGTGGCGCGGCTTTGCCGACGCGTTTAGAACTCTTTGCCACTTTAACTTCCCCACCCAGCGACAAACTCGTCACTCGATTGTCATATAATTGTCACGCAAAGCTAGCGCCTGTGGCGGAAATAAGAAGAGCCAGCAAACGATTCGTGAGCGGTTTTCATCAGGAGTGATCGCCAAAAAGCCTTTCGGAACAGGCACTCGGCCGGCGATGGTGCCGCCGGCCAGGGTCGAACTGGGCTTGACTTGGCGGCCTGCCTTGCGTCACAGGCAAGAAAAACCCGACTATCAGGCAAGCAAAACCAGCCCTTGGGAGCCCTCGCATGGCCGTTGCATTCACCTTTCCTGGACAAGGCAGCCAGGCTGTCGGCATGGGCAAGGATCTCGCCGATGCCTTTCCCGAGGCGCGCAGGATCTTCCAGGAGGTCGACGACGCACTTGGCGAAAACCTGTCGAAGCTGATCTGGGAAGGGCCAGAGGAGACGTTGACGCTCACCGCCAATGCGCAGCCGGCGCTGATGGCGGTGTCGCTGGCCGCGATCAGGGCGCTGGAATCGCGCGGCTTCTCGCTGAAGGACAAGGTCGCCTATGTCGCCGGCCATTCGCTGGGCGAATATTCGGCGCTCGCGGCCGCCGGCTTCGTTTCGGTTGCCGATGCCGCCAGGCTGCTGCGCATCCGGGGCAATGCCATGCAGGCAGCGGTGCCGGCCGGCGAGGGCGCCATGGCGGCAATCATCGGGCTGGAACAGGCGGATGTAGAAGCTGCCTGCGCCGAGGCTGCCCAAGGGGCAGGCTCTGTCTGCCAGGTGGCGAACGACAATGGCGGCGGCCAACTGGTCATTTCAGGCACAAAGGGCGCAGTGGAGCTGGCGGCGAAACTTTGCACGGAAAAGGGCGCCAAGCGGGCGCTGATGCTGCAGGTTTCGGCGCCTTTCCACTCCGCGCTGATGACGCCGGCGGCCGAGATCATGCGCGAGGCTCTGGCCAGCGTGGCGAAGGCCGCCCCGGTGGTTCCCATCGTCTCCAACGTCACCGTCACCCCGACCAACGATCCGGACGAGATCGCGCGGCGTCTGGTCGAGCAGGTGATTGCCCGCGTGCGCTGGCGCGAGACTGTGGAATGGTTCGGCGCAAACGGCATCGCCACGCTTTACGAGATCGGCGCCGGAAAGGTGCTTTCAGGCCTGGCGCGGCGTATCAACCGCGACATCGCCACCGCGTCGGTCGGCTCTGCGGCTGATGTCGAGGCGGTGCTGGCGACGCTTGCTTAATCTAGTGCCATTTGACCCTGCCCGTGCAAAGGGTGTTCTCTTCTCAATCAGGAGACAAAAATGTTCGAATTGACTGGCCGCAAGGCACTCGTCACCGGCGCATCGGGAGGCATTGGCGAGGCGATCGCCAGGGTCCTGCATGCGCAAGGCGCGATCGTTGGCCTGCATGGCACGCGGGTCGAGAAACTGGAGACGCTGGCCGCCGAGCTTGGCGATCGGGTCAAGCTGTTCCCGGCCAACCTGTCGAACCGTGATGAGGTCAAGGCGCTCGGCCAGAAGGCGGAGGCCGACCTCGAAGGTGTCGACATCCTGGTCAACAATGCCGGCATCACCAAGGACGGGCTGTTCGTGCGCATGTCGGACGCCGACTGGGACACCGTGCTCGAGGTCAACCTGACCGCTGTCTTCAGGCTGACCCGCGAACTCACCCATCCAATGATGCGCCGCCGTCACGGCCGTATCATCAACATCACCTCGGTTGTCGGCGTCACCGGCAATCCCGGCCAGGCCAACTATTGCGCCTCCAAGGCCGGCATGATCGGCTTTTCCAAATCGCTGGCGCAGGAGATCGCCACCCGCAACATCACAGTCAACTGCGTCGCCCCGGGCTTCATCGAATCGGCGATGACCGACAAGCTCAACGACAAGCAGAAGGAGGCGATCATGGCGGCGATCCCGACGCGCCGCATGGGCACCGGCGCCGAAGTCGCATCCGCCGTTGCCTATCTCGCCTCCAACGAAGCCGCCTACGTCACCGGCCAGACCATCCATGTGAATGGCGGCATGGCGATGATCTGAACGAGGTCCGGCGGAGTTGTTGCCGGCTTGTGAAAAGAGACCATTTCGGCTTGGACCTCAGCTATTTTTCGTGTAATGCGGCCCGCAACCCGGCGGTTCGGGCAAAAACCGGTCCGTGGCCGTTGCGTTTCCGGCAGGACCATCTTTCAGCTTGATTAGCGGCATTCTGCCCGCTAACGAAGACAGACAAACAAAAGACGAGGATGCCCCAAATGAGTGACACCGCAGAGCGCGTCAAAAAGATCGTCATCGAGCACCTTGGTGTCGATGCCGACAAAGTGACGGAGCAGGCGAGCTTCATCGATGATCTGGGCGCCGACAGCCTCGACACGGTCGAACTCGTCATGGCGTTCGAAGAAGAATTCGGCGTCGAGATTCCCGACGATGCGGCCGAGACCATCCTGACCGTCGGCGACGCGGTGAAGTATATCGACAAGGCATCCGCCTGACGCTTTCCGCAGTCATCACCGGGGAGGACCTGCGATGAGGCGTGTCGTCGTCACGGGCCTTGGGTTGTTGTCGCCATTCGGCATGGGCTTCGAGCACAGCTGGAAGGAACTTCTGACCGGCCGCAGCGCAGCCAAACGCATCACCGAGTTTGAGGTGGAGGATCTTGCCTGCAAGATCGCCCACGTCATTCCGCGTGGCGATGGCAGCAATGCCACCTTCAATCCCGAAGCCGTGCTCGAGCCGAAGGAATTGCGCAAGATCGGCGACTTCATCCTGTACGGGATTGCCGCCGCCGACGAGGCGCTGAAGGATTCCGGCTGGGAGCCAAAAACCCATGCCGAGCAGTGTGCCACCGGCGTGCTGATCGGCTCCGGCATAGGCGGCATCGAAGGCATCGCCGAGAACGCGATGATCCTCAAGGAACGCGGTCCGCGCCGCATCAGCCCGTTCTTCATCCCGGGCCAGATCATCAATCTCGTTTCCGGGCAGGTCTCGATCAGGCACGGGCTGAAAGGCCCGAACCACGCCGTCGTCACCGCCTGTTCGACCGGTGCGCACGCCATTGGCGACGCTGCCCGGCTGATCATGTGGGGCGATGCCGACGTGATGGTCGCCGGTGGCGCCGAAGCGCCGGTGACGCGGCTGTCGATCGCCGGCTTCGCCGCGTGCCGGGCGCTGTCGACCGATCGCAACGATGCGCCGCAAACGGCGTCGCGCCCCTATGACCGCGACCGCGACGGCTTCGTCATGGGCGAGGGCGCCGGCGTCGTCGTGCTTGAAGAGCTCGAACATGCCAAGGCGCGCGGCGCCAAGATTTACGCCGAGGTGACCGGCTACGGCCTCACCGGTGATGCCCATCACATCACCGCGCCTGCCGAAGACGGCGACGGCGCCTTCCGCTGCATGACGGCGGCGTTGAACCGGGCCAAGCTGACGCCTGCCGATGTCGACTACATCAACGCGCACGGCACCTCGACCATGGCCGATACGATCGAACTCGGCGCCGTCGAGCGGCTTGTCGGCAATGCCGCGTCTAAGATTTCGATGTCGTCCACCAAGTCGTCGATCGGCCATCTGCTGGGGGCGGCGGGTGCTGCCGAAGCGATCTTTTCGATCCTCGCCATTCGCGACAATGTCGCGCCGGCGACCATCAACCTCGACAACCCGGAGCGCGAGACCGCGATCGACCTAGTGCCCAACAAGCCGCGCGCCCGCCAGATCGACGTTGCGCTGTCCAATTCCTTCGGCTTTGGCGGCACCAACGCTTCGCTCGTCTTCCAGCGCTATAATGGCTGACCGTTCAACTGCCCGGCGATGCTTCGGCATGCCGTCAATTTTGCCATATTCGCCCCTACTCTGCCGCAGGGGATTCGTTGAGCGATCAAACGGTAGGGCAAAATGAACACAAATCCGGCGGGCAACGGAGAATTCGGACAGCGTCCGGCATCTGGTCCGATCGTGCCGAAGACGGCGAGCGAGGCCTTGCGGCCGGAGGCCGGCACACCGCCGCCGAAGCGCTCGCGCGCTTCGCGCAGCCAGGTCGTCGTGTTCATGAACTTCGTCATCTCCGCGGTGATGCTGATGGTTCTGGCGGCCGGCGCCGCGGTCTATTTCGGCAAGCAGGAATTCACTGAAGCTGGCCCCTCGGCCAATGGCGACACGTTCCTGGTCAAGCCGAACACCGGCGTCCAGGATATTGCCGACCAGCTCGAACGCCGCGGACTGATCAGCGACGCCCGGATCTTCCGCCTTGGCGTGCGCGCCTACGGCAATGATTCGGCGCTGAAGGCCGGCGAGTACGAGATCAAGCCCAAGGCTTCCATGCGCGAGATCATGGAGCTTTTGAAGAGCGGTAAGTCCGTGATGTATTCGCTGACCGTTCCAGAAGGGTTGACTGTCGATCAGGCGCTGCAGCGCATCGCCGATGAGCCTGCCTTGAGCGGCGATATGCCGGCGACCACTCCTCCCGAAGGCAGCCTCGCCACCGATACGCTGCGCTTCACGCGCGGCGCGACGCGCCAGCAGATGATCGACAAGCTGCTGGCGGATCAGAAGAAGCTGGTCGACGATGTCTGGCAGCGGCGCGCGCCGGACTTGCCGCTGGCCAATGTCGAAGAGTTCGTCACGCTGGCCTCGATCGTCGAGAAGGAAACGGGCAAGGGTGACGAGCGTTCACGAGTTGCCGCCGTCTTCCTGAACCGACTGGCCAAGGGCATGCGCCTGCAATCCGACCCAACCATCATCTACGGTCTGTTCGGCGGCAAGGGCAAGCCGGCGGACCGGCCAATCTACCAGTCGGACATCGAGAAGCAGACGCCTTACAACACCTATGTGATCAACGGCCTGCCACCGACGCCGATCGCCAATCCGGGTCGGGCGGCGCTGGAGGCGGTGGCCAATCCGTCGAAGACCGACGATCTTTACTTCGTCGCCGATGGTACCGGCGGGCATGTCTTTGCCGCGACACTCGAAGAGCACAATGAGAACGTCGCCCGCTATCGCGCCTTGCAGAAGAAGCAGGCCGACGACGCCGCCAAAGGCGCCACCACCACCGGCGCCGGCGACAGCAATGCCGACAAGCCGGCTGACAGCAATGCTGACAAGCCGGTTGACGGAGGCGACGACAGCGGCGGCGGCGATGCGGGCGCTGCCCAGTAGGACGAAGAAGGGCGTTGCCACAAGGCGGCATCCCTGACATTTGGAGCAGCGCCGCGCGTCCGATTTCGACGTGCCTGCGGCCAGTCATTCTTAAGCCGCACGTGCTCCCCTCCGGAAAACCGGTTTCGGAGCGATGTGCCAGGGACTTGTGGGCGATATGAATTTGCAGAGCATGACCGGTTTTGCACGTGCCGTCGCCGAGCATGAAGGCACCGCGATCGCCTGGGAGGTCAAGTCCGTCAACGGCAAGAGCGTCGAGGTGCGGCTGCGATTGCCGCAAGGCTTCGAGCGGCTGGAACCGGCTGTCAGGCAGACGCTTCAGAAGCGCTTTGCGCGGGGTAATTTCCAGGCAACGCTGACCATTGGCCGTGCCGCCGGCGCGCAGGCGCAGCCCGTCGTCAACGAAGTCTTCCTGAAGGACCTTGCGGGGCTCGCCAAGCGGTTGCAGGAGCAGTTCGGTGTCGCCCCCGCGACATCGGACGGATTGCTTTCGCTGCGCGGCGTGCTCGATATTCCCGAGACTGTCGAAACCGAAGAGGTGCGCGCCGCGCTCGACATCGCGATCACGGCTGCGCTCGAGGTGGCCCTCAAAGGGCTGGAACAGGCGCGACAGGGTGAAGGTGCCGCACTGGCACTGCTGCTGGCGGGCCACATCGACGCAATCGAGGCGCTGACGTTGCGGGCAGAGGCGGATCCGTCGCGCGAGACGGCGGCGATCCGCGAACGCCTCGCCGAGCAGGTCAGGCTGCTGATGGACGCGTCCGCCAATCTGGACGCCAGCCGGTTGCACATGGAGGCGGCTTTCCTGGCCACCAAAGCCGATATTCGCGAAGAGATCGACCGCCTGAAAACGCATGTCGCATCTGGTCGGGCACTGCTCGAGGGTGGCGGCGCGGTCGGCCGCAAGCTCGATTTTCTGGCACAGGAATTTAACCGCGAATCGAATACGCTGTGCTCGAAGTCGAACGCCGCTACGGTCACCGCGATCGGGCTGGAACTGAAGGCCGTGGTCGACCAGTTTCGTGAACAGATCCAGAATCTGGAGTAGCCGATGGTTGCCAAGGATTTAGGGTCCCGCATTCGCCGCCGGGGCCTGATGCTCGTCCTGTCGTCGCCATCCGGCGCCGGCAAGTCGACGATCGCGCGCAACCTTCTGGAAAGCGATTCCAGCCTCGAACTGTCGGTCTCGGTCACCACCAGACCGCGCCGCGGCAGCGAGATCGAAGGTGTTCACTACCATTTCCGGACAATGCGCGATTTCGAGCGGCTGCGCGATTCCGACGCCCTGCTGGAATGGGCCGAAGTCCACGGCAATTGCTATGCGACACCGCGCGAGCCGGCCGAACTGGCGCTGGCTGAAGGGCGCGACATGCTGTTCGACATCGACTGGCAAGGCGCACAGCAGCTCAAGGAGAAGATGCGCGCCGACATCGTCTCGATCTTCATCCTGCCGCCGTCGATGAAGGAATTGAAAGCGCGGCTGAAGCGTCGCGCCGAAGACCAGGAGGCGGTGATCGAGACGCGGCTGAAAAACGCCCGCAACGAGATCGAGCACTGGAAGGAATATGATTTCGTCATCGTCAATGACGACCTCGACCGCGCCTTCGCCGAAGTGCGCGGCATCGTCGTCGCCGAGCGGCTAAGGCGCGATCGCCGGCCCGGCCTATTCGATTTCGTCTCGGGACTGTTGGACGAGAAGACGGGCTGATGCTTCTTCCTTCCCTGTGAACGGGGAGAAGAAAGCTACACCGTGTTGGTCAGACGTACGAATTCCTCGACGCTGAGTGTTTCGGCGCGGCGTGTCGGATCGATGCCGGCGCGTTCGAGCAAGGCTTCACCGCCGAGGCTTTTCACGCTCTGCCGCAGCATCTTGCGGCGTTGGCCGAAGGCGGCTTCGGTGACGCGGCCGAGTTTTTTCACATCGGCGGGCAGGGGCGTCGCGCGCGGCTCCAGATGCACCACAGAAGAGGTGACCTTGGGCGGCGGCGTGAATGCCTGGGGCGGCACGTCGAAGGCGATCCTGGCCTGCGTGCGCCAGCCGGCCAGCACGCCAAGCCTGCCATAGGCATCGCTGCCGGGTGTGGCGACGATGCGCTGGGCCACCTCGCGCTGGAACATCAGGGTCATAGATGCATAGAAGGGCGGCCATTCGCCGACCGTCAACCAGCGCACCAGCAGCTCCGTGCCGATATTGTACGGCAGGTTGGCGATGATCTTGACTGGGCCGCCGGCTCCCCTATCGGCAAGGGCTGCGAAGTCCGTCTTCAGCGCATCGCCGGATACAATCTCCAGCCGGCCGGGATAATGATCCGATATTTCGGCGAGCGCCGCCAGGCAACGTTCGTCGCGCTCGATGGCAATGACGTGACGCGCCCCGTTGGCGAGCAATGCGCGGGTCAGCCCGCCGGGGCCGGGACCGACCTCGATCACGGTTGCATTGGACAAGTCGCCGGCGGTGCGGGCGATCTTGCCGGTGAGGTTGAGGTCGAACAGGAAATTCTGGCCGAGCGCCTTCTTTGCCTGCAGCCCATGACGCTCGATCACCTCGCGCAGCGGCGGGAGCCCATCGATGCTCATGCGCGTAGGCTCAGGCAGGAAGCGCTCATGCTGCGGCGGCCCTCGTGCCGCTGTCGGCCAATCGCCTGGCGAGCTTCAGCGCCGCCATCAGGCTATCAGGCCGTGCCACGCCCTTGCCGGCGATGTCGAAGGCGGTACCGTGGTCGGGCGAGGTGCGAATAAAGGGCAGGCCGAGCGTGACATTGACCGCCTCGTCGAAGGCCAGTGCCTTGGCCGGAATCAGCGCCTGGTCGTGATACATGCACAGGGCCGCGTCGTAGCCGGCCCGGGCCCGGGCGTGGAACAATGTGTCGGCGGGCAGGGGGCCGAAAGCGTCGATGCCTTCGGCTCGCAGGATGTCGACCGCCGGGCGCACGATGCGCTCGTCCTCGAGGCCCATGGCACCGCCTTCGCCCGCATGCGGATTGAGCCCGGCAACGGCCAGCCGCGGCCTGGCGATGCCGAAGCGGCCGATGAGGTCGGCAGCGGTGATGCGCGCGGTCGCGACGATCAATTCGGTGGTCAGCGCCTTGGGCACCTCCGCCAGCGCGATGTGGATGGTGACGGGGACGGTGCGCAGCTCGGGGCCGACGAGCATCATCACCGGCATCGCCTCGACGCCGGTGTGTCGGGCCGACAGATGCGCCAGATATTCGGTGTGGCCGGGAAAGCCAAAGCCGGCATCGTAGAGCGGCTTCTTGGCGATCGGGCAGGTGACGACGGCGGCGGCGTCGCCGGCAAGGCAATCGGCGACGGCGCGGTCGATGGCTTCGATGGTGGCGGCCGCATTGGCTGGGTCCGGCCGGCCGGGGCTGTCGATGCAGCCAGCAGCCAGCGGCACGATCGGCAGGGCGCGGCCAAACACTTGCGCCGCTTGCGCGGGTGTCGTTTCAACGACCGGCAACGAAATGCCGAGGAGGCGGGCCCGGGAGGCGATCAGCGCCGGATCGGCGAGCAGATAGAAGGGAGGCAAGGCGGCAGCCTCGCGCGCCATGAACGCGGCAATCGCGATCTCCGGCCCGATGCCGGACGGATCGCCGGCGCTCAAGGCGAGCGCAATCACTGTGCTGCCCACGTCAGCGCTTGACGATGCGGGCTTTCGCCTTCAACTCGTCGATATATTTCTTGCTGAGCTCATCGGCGTTCTTGTCACCGCCTGAGCCTTCGCTCTGGAACACCATCTGGGCAACCTTGTCGTCCGAGACTTCGCGCGACGAGCAGATGCCGATGAATTCGACGCCGCGTTCGGTCTCGCGCGTGACGGTTGCGCCACCGACCTTGGTTGCCTTGATCTGCTCGGCCCAGTCCGACGGCAGTTGCGGCGCCAGCACCCGGCCCAAGTCACGAACGGTGACGTCGATCAGGCCCTTGGCGAACTCATGCGTCGTGCCGCAGCCGTTGAAGCGGGCGCGCATGGCGTCGGCCTCACGCTTGCGCTTGGCCAGCGTCGCGCTGCGCTCGGCGGCTGGTACCACGAAGATGACCTGCTGCAGCATGTACTCGGTAGCGCTCGGCTTGGAGCCGCCTTTTTCGAGCATCTTCCTGACAAGGTCTTGCTCGCTGACGGCGCCGGTGCCATCGCCGGAACGATAACGCGCGCTCAAGGCCTGGTTCCAGGCCATCTGGGCGCGGATGAATTCCTTGAAGTGGCCCTTGGTGACGCCTGATTTCTCCATGACGCCGTCGAGTTGGCTTAGCTGCATCTTGTTGTTCGAGGCAAAGCGCTGGTAGGCAGCCTCGACCTGCGCATCGCTGATGCGGATACCAAGCCGCTTGGCCTCGGCCAGTCGCAGCGTCTGGTCGATCATTTCCTGGGCGGCATCGCCCTTCTTGCGCTGCAGCTTCAAGAAGGCGGCGCGATGCGCGATGTCACCGGAGGTGACTGGAACGTCGTTGACGACGTATTTGATCTCGCTGGCGAAAGCCGGCGGCGTCATCACGGTGACCGACACGGACGTCGCCGCCAAAAGCAGCGCGAACCCCGCTGAAAACAGATATTTCCTCATCGTTGGCATCCCAATTCTATCCCGGCTCCGCCCAATTCGTGCGTTCCGGGTGCACGAAATCCGTGCCAGCCCTATGCGGCGAAACGATGTCGCCGACTGTTACTGGATCGAGTCGATGGCGCTGCTCGACGAGCCGAAATCGCCGAGGGTACGGAACGACAGGTTGAAGCCGATGGTCTGCGACACCTCCCTGGTGTTCAGGTCGCGCGACTGCGAGTACGTCATCAGATAGGTGAAGCAGGAGTCGTTGTAGGCGAAGCCGACGCCGTCCCTGACCAGCAGGCTTTCCTGCAAATCGTAGGTTCCGGTCCCGAAGACGCGCCAGTTCTCGGCGAGATGCGTCGATGCACCGAGCGTGACTTCGTGGCGGTCGGTCGTGAAACCGTAAAGCGGCTGTGCCTGGATGAAGGCGTATTTGGCGGTCAGCGATACCGGCAGGCCGGTATAGGCGGCCTTTAGCTCGCCGCGGCGCATTTCAAAAGTCTGTTCGTCGAACCGGCCGCTAACCGAGGCAGCAAAGCCATTGGGGCTGTTGACGCCAAACAGGCCGACATAGTCCGACTTGGTGTTGTCGAGGCCCGAAAAGGCGCCGACATTGACCAGATCCGGCGCGGCGAAGGAATTCTCGCCGCCTATCTGATAGGACTGGCCGAAAATGGCATTGGTGCCCCAGCCATTGTTGTAGGAGCCGGAATAGCGCAGGCCGACATTGGCGCGCGAACCACCTTCGACACGGTCGTAGCCGGAAAACTTGTCGCGTTCGAACAACGTGGTCGCGTCGAAGACCATGCTTTGGGCGTCTTCATTGGGAACCGCGAGCCCGCCGACATATTGCTCGTTCGGGCGCATGAAGACCTGTGCCATCGGCTCGACCACATGGCTCGAACTGGCAGCCGAAAACAGCACCGGCCAACGCATTTCGAGCCCGGCGGTTGCCATGAAACGAGCAAACGAAGAGCGCATGTCGTCCTGCTGGCCCAAATTCGTTGCCATCTGGTTGACGGCGGCAAGCGAAGCCGATGACGCGTTGACGTAGTCGACATCGCCCTGCAGCGCGAGCAATGGCGTCAGCACCAGCCCATTATCGGTGACGAAGGACCGCTTCCACTCGGCCTCGGTGGTGAGACGTCCGGATTCGCCTTCGATGCCGCGGACACGCTGGACACCCGACGCCGGTGTGTAGGGGGTGAAGTAGGTCTGATCGAGATCGTCGCGGCGGATGACGCGCGCGTTGGCATTGAGTGACAACTGACCGCCGGCCACCGACATGTCGGGAATATAGGCGTAGTCGAGCGTCGGCAGCACCCAGGGCTGCTGATTGCTGCGTGCGGAGATATTGCTATTGGGCGTATCTTCCTGCACCTCGAAGTGCATGGCGCGCAGGTCGAAATAGTTGCGGCCGTTGAGACCCGTCAGGTAGACCGACGACTGATGGACGCTGCTGCCGTACTTGTCGATGCCGTAGGTGTTCGAGAAGTTCTTGTCGGTCTGCAGCAGCACATCCCAGCCGAAATTCCAGCGCGGATTGATGGCGAACTGCCCCTGGGTGCCCATCATGCCGCGGAATTTGTTCGGATCGCCAACTTCACCCGAATTGATGTTGTGGCCAGCAGTGGCTGGGAATGCATCCGTGTCCAGGAAGGCATCAGGATCCCGCTGCTGAATCCCGGCAATCTTCAAACTGTACTGACCATTGTTGAAGCGCTGGCGCCACTCGGCCTCACCGAGGAAGCCTTGCTTGGTGTAGCCGGTGCCGGTGACGGTCAGGTCGTAGGTCGGTGACAAGGCGAAATAATAGGGAACCTTTACGCCGACGCCGAGATCGCTCTTGTAGACGATGCTGGGGATCAGGAAGCCGCTCTTGCGCTTCACTGTCGGGTCGGCAATCTCAAACGCGGGCAGGTAGGCAAGCGGGAAGCCGAAGAACTCGAAATTCGCATTCTCGAAGCGAACCGTCTTCTTCTCGCCGTTCCAGATGATTTTCCTGGCCTTGACGCGCCATGTCGGCGCCTTGTTGGGCTTGTCCTCGCACGGTTCGCAGGCGGTGTAGACGCCATTGTGGAACGTGGTCAGCACGCCGCCCATGCGCTCGGCGCTTTCGGCGGCAAAATAGGCCTTGTCGATGGTTTCGACGCGCAAAGCGTTGACGAAGCCGTCGGCGAAATCATCGGTGATGTCGATATGTTCCGAATTGATCTTGGTGCCGTCGCTGTTGACGACCTCGACATTGCCGCTCGCGACCATCCGCTTGGTGTTGCGGTTGTATTCGACCCGCTGGGCGACAAGGCGATTGCCGCCGTAGTCGATCTGCACGCCGCCGACGGCGGTCACCGTCTGGTTGTCGTTGTTGTAGACCAGCGTATCGGCCGCCAGCAGCATCTGCGAGCCGGACGGAACCGTGGCCGCCATGTCGCTGACGTCCTGCGCAAGCGCGGGCATCGGCACGGCGCAGGCAAGCAGGCACGCCAAGGCGCTAGCCGCATAGAGGCGCGCCAAACCGGCCTGCCTGTTGCTGGGCAAAAACGCCTCCCTCACTAGCCGTCTTCCTTGTATAGCAGGAAAGTTACCCCGAAGAACATAGCCACCACGACCGGGACCCAGGCGGCTACGACAGTCGGCACAAATCCCGCCACGCCGAATGCCTTCACCAGAACCGAAACGACATAAAGCAGAAAGCCGGCGACGATGCCACCCAGAATCATCGTCGCTGACTGTCCCATCCTAGCAAATCGCATTGAAACCGTTGCCGCAATCAGCGTCATGGCGACGAGAAGGAACGGCAACGCCACCAACGAATCAAACTGCATGGCAAAGGCATTTGCCTTGAGGCCGAAGGAGCGGGCAACCTCGATCTTTCCGGGCAGATCATAAAAAGGAATGGTTTCGGGGCGCGCCAGCCGCTCCTGCACGAATTCGGGCTTCAGATTGGTCGGCACGCGATCGTTTGTCGCTGCCTGGATCGTGCCGTTCTGGAACGTCCTGACGTCCTGCAATTCCCAATAGCCGTCGCGCAGGAAGGCGCGCGCGGCGTCCTTGCGCTCGACGATATTGCCTTGCGGGTCGAGAATGAAGAAGACGACATCGGCCATCTCGAGGCCTTGGTTGAGGATCGCTCGCGCGCCGATGATGGTGTCCCCGGAGCTGGTTTTCTGCCGGATCCAGGGTGCGGCATCGGCCGAAACCGTGTTCGATTTGCCGGAGCGGAGCTCGGTCTCGATCTGCTCGGACCAGGAAAAGGCGTGCGCGGCGAGGGGATTGATGACGCCGACTGACAGGACGCCGAACAGCAACGCTCCGATGCAGCACGGCAACAGGAATTGCCAGGCCGAAACGCCGGCGGAACGCGCGATGACCAGTTCGTAGCGCCGGTTGAGCGACACCAGTGTCGCCATCGCCGAGAAGAGGCCGACAAACGGGACCGTCTGCAGCATGATCATCGGCATCCGCAGCCCGGAAATGGCCACCGCCGTCCCGTAGGTGAAGCCGGGCAGGCCGGTGGTGCGGCCGGAAAGCTCGGTGAAATCGATCAGGAACACCAGCGCCAGGAGGCCGATGAAGAACCAGACGGTGATCGTCACGTAGCGGAAGAAGAAATATCGGCCCAGCGTCCAGCCCATCAGCTGACCCCTTGCCCTGAAGTGCCGCGTCCGGACATGCGCAGTTTCAGCGCGTTCCAGCTGTCACCGATGCGGGTGGCGAAATTGGTCATCCAGTCCGCCCAGGCTATCGGCAGTTCCAAGGTCCGATTTGAGACGATGAACCAGATCGCCACCGCCGAAGCCACGATGGGCACGCCGTAGACCATGTAGGCATATTGCGGGACCTCATCGGCCTTGCTGGCGGCAAAGAAGCCCAGCCAGCGCACGAACAGCGATACCGAAATCGCCGTGATCAGCGGATTGACGCGTGCCTCGCGGTGCGAGCGCGCGTCCCCGGCGACCGCGAGCGCGATCAGTGCGAAGACGATGGAATAGGTCCATTCCGAAAACCGCTGGTTGAGCTCGGCCCGGTATTCAAGCGGGATTTGCTGGTAGTTCTTGTCGTTGGGGTTTGGATTGAGCAGGTACTGCGTCGTCTGGTCCTTCGGCAGCAGCGTCACCTCCGAGGCGGCCGCCATGAAGGCCGACATGTCGAAGGCGTAGGATGTGAAGCGGATGACCGAAAGGTCGCCGGTCAGTGTTTTGCGATGGATGACGCCATCATTCATCATCAGCACCTTTTCGCCGCCGCGTTCGATGATGCTGCCGGTCTTGGCGTAGTAGACGAGGTTGACCCCTTCTTCGCGCGAATCCGCGACGAAGATGCCGCCCAGACGATTGTCGGGAAGCCGCTCGCCGATCTGCAGGAACAGCCCATCCTCGATCTTGCGGAAGGTGCCTTCCTGGATGATCAGCGACAACAGATCCGCGTGCGATGCCGCCACCAGCGCCCGGTTCTTCTGCCGTGCATAAGGGTCGATGCCATTGTCGACGGCAAAGGAAAAGACGCTGGCCGCGAGTGCCAGAAGCATGATCGGCCGCACGATCGTCCAGCGCGAGGCGCCCGCGGCGTTGACGACGGCGAGCTCGGAATCCGAATTCATGACACTAAGTGTCTGTGCCACCGCCACCACCACGGCAAAGGGGACGACGATCGGGATGATGGAGGGAAGGATGAGAGCGGCCACCTCGAAGAAGGTCAGCGACGACTGGCCGCTGTCGGTGACCAGGTCGATCTTGGCCAGCACCTGCGTGGTCCAGACGATGGCCAGTGTCCACACCAGCGCAGCCAAGAAGACCACGAAGGCGCGGCGCATGATGTAGCGTTCAATGACCTTCATGAAGGCTTTTCTCGATTTTCTCGAACGGCATCATGCCACCGCACAAGGTAGCTGTCCGGCGGCGCCTGCACAACTGGCTCCATGGATGGTCGATCCGGTTCCGTCCCACATTGCGCGCGCCCCGGCGGTCGGAGTGTCGGCGGCAATGGATAAGAAAGGGAAAACATCGATGGTTAACAACAAGTTGCGGCAAAAAGCGGGGCCGTGCCGCGAAGAATCACCATCGATTCCGTTGGTCATATGGGGTGCGAATTTGGCAAAGTCTTGCCAAATGCGGGAAAACGACCAAATGTCGCGCATCGCTTCGAACCACTTCCCCAAAAGCTACGCATTTTTCGAAAGCAGGACATGATGAGCCAAAGACCGTCGATCGCCTTCGCCAAATTTTCCGCGCCCAAGAATGGCACGGTCTTCGTGCTGTCGGCGGATGAGGGCGGCCTGAGCGATGCCGCCAAGGCTTGCGATCCGGGCAAGACATTGGAGCGGGCCTTTCCGGTCGCCGAATTCACCGGCAAGTTCGCCAGCACCGTCGAAGTTCTGGCGCCCGAAGGAGCGTCGCTCGACAGGCTGGTGGCGATCGGCGCCGGCAAGGTGTCGGGGCTCGACGAATATGCGTGGCTGAAGCTTGGCGGCACCATTGCCGGGTCGCTGCGCAAGGCGACCGACGTGGCCGTGGTGCTTGAAATGGTCGGCGCCTCGCCGAGCGGCAAGGAGGCGGCAAGCCTCGCTGCAGGCATTCTTCTGCGCAGCTATGCCTTCGACAAGTACAAGACCAGGAAGGACAAGGACGAGGCCGAGCCGAAAAGGCCGGTCAAGGTCACCATCCACACCGCCGCTCCGGCCGCTGCGAAGAAGGCCTTCGCGGACGCCGAAGCAGTGATGGACGGCGTGCTTCTGGCGCGTGACCTAGTCAACGAACCGGCAAACGTGCTTGGGCCCGTCGAGTTCGCCGCCCGCGCCAAGGAACTCGAGGCGCTCGGCGTCAAGGTGGAGATCCTGGCCGAGAAGGAGATGAAGAAGCTCGGCATGGGCTCGCTGCTCGGTGTCGCGCAGGGCTCGCCGCGCGGCGCCCGCATGGCGATCATGCAGTGGAACGGCGGTAAGCCAAAGGACAGCCCGGTTGCGTTCGTCGGCAAGGGCGTCACGTTCGACACCGGCGGCAATTCGATGAAGCCGGCCTCCGGCATGGAGGACATGAAGGGCGACATGGGTGGTGCCGCCGCCGTCACCGGCCTCATGCATGCGCTGGCCGCGCGCAAGGCGAAGGCCAATGTCGTCGGCGTCATCGGCCTTGTCGAGAACGCCGTCGACGGCCATGCCCAGCGCCCCGGCGACATCGTCACTTCGATGTCAGGGCAAACCATCGAGGTGCTCAACACCGACGCCGAAGGCCGCCTCGTGCTGGCCGACGCGCTGTGGTACTGCAACGACCGGTTCCAGCCGAAATTCATGGTCAATCTGGCGACGCTGACCGGTGCCATCATGGTGGCGCTCGGCCAGCACTATGCCGGGCTGTTTTCCAACAATGACGAATTGGCGCAAAGGCTGACGGCAGCGGGGCAGGCGACGCAGGAGCGGCTGTGGCGCATGCCGCTCGGCGCCGAATACGACAAGCTGATCGATTCCAAGAACGCTGATATGAAGAACATTGGCGGCCGCTATGGCGGCGCCATCATCGCGGCGCAGTTCCTGCAGCGCTTCGTCAAGGAGACCCCGTGGGCGCATCTCGACATTGCCGGCACGGCGATGGGCTCGCTGTCGAACGAGATCAACCAGTCCTGGGGTTCCGGTTTCGGCGTCAGGCTGCTCGATCGGCTGGTGCGAGACAATTATGAGCAGTGAGCGGGTTGATCCGGTATAGGCTGAGGCGATGGCCGACGTCCTGTTCTACCACCTGACCGAATCGACGCTGGAGGACGCGCTACCCGGCCTCCTGGAGCGCAGCATCGACCGTGGCTGGCGCGCCGTGGTGCAGGCCGGCACCGAGGAACGCCGCGATGCGCTCGACCAGCATCTTTGGACTTTTCGCGACGATTCGTTTCTCGCCCATGCAACCGATCGTGAGGCCTATCCCGGTGAACAGCCGATCCTGTTGACCACCGGCGACGGCAATCCCAACGAGGCAAAGATCCGCTTCCTGGTCGATGGCGCCATGCCGCCCGAGCTTGGCGGCTACGAGCGTGCGGTGTTCCTGTTCGACGGCCACGATGCCGCCCAGGTCGAGGCGGCCCGGGGGCACTGGAAGACGATGAAGGACGCCGGCCACGCCGTCACCTACTGGCAGCAGACGCCGGACCGGCGCTGGGAGCGCAAGGCGTAGGCCAGCGGCTTGTCGCGGATGACGCTGTCTACGGCTTTGCCTTGATCCGGTTTTGTTTCCAGGTGGCGTAGTCGCCATATTTTACTTTCATGAACTCGTCCGCCATGTTGCGATCCGAGTTCCTGAAAACGTACCAGTCGCCATCCGGAATCTTGCGCTGGTAAACCACCCTGCCGGCCTGGCGATGCTCGAAACAGGTGAGGGCATCGGAGTCACCGCCTGCTCCATGCCATTTTGCGCGGAAGCAGAGCTTGCCTCCTCCAGGGAGGAACCAGATGCCGTCGCCGTAGCCCAGTTTGCCTTTGTCCGAGGTCCAGGCGCTGAATTGGCGGCGTTGCACGGCAAAAAATCCGGCGCCGTTTTGACCCCAGAGCCACGAACGGTTCTGGTACATCCGGTAGATACCCGCATCGGGCACCGCCTCCGCTTGGCTGGCCAGTTCGGCGACTTGCGCTGCTGTCGCCGCTGCCGCGGGAAGCTGGAAGGCAAAAACACCAATGGAACAGGCAAGCGCCGTTCCGATACAATTCCCCAACACTCGTTTCACGACCCTACCCCACTATTTTACGCCACGCCCAGTTTTGCACCACACCCGGTACAGCACCCCCTAGGGCAAGATATGCTGGGTAACCCTCCAATCGGGCAGTCCATAGTCACCCAGCCACGGCCACACTTCCTTCTGGTTGAAGTAGACGACCGAGGTCAGAGCTGGAAATTCCGAATAGGACTTGCGGGAATCGATTTCCCATTGCGAGACATATTCCTGCTTCCCGACATAGCCGAGTTCCGCCACCACGACCGGCTTGTTGAAGCCCGCTACGCGGTCATAGCCGGGCTTCAGCGCCTCGGCGAACGTCCGGTCGTGACCGGTCTCGTTGTTGTCCTTCTTCTGCAGGCCGAACACCGATAGGCCGATGACGTCGACATAGTCGTCGCCGGGGTAATATTTTTCCAGACCTTCTTCGCCCTTGGGTGACCACATATATTTGGCGGCGGGGGCAGCCTTGCGGCAGATATCGACCTCGCGCTTGTAAGCGGCGATCCAGTCCTTGGGAGCCCAGTTGGCCCAGGTGAAACGGCCGTTCTTGTCCTCCATTTCCTGCGCCCAGCGAATGGTTACCGGGCTCTTCATGGCCCCCACCAGATTGCAGATTGCCTGCATGTTGGCGTCATACTTTCCGCTCAATATGCCGTTGCGCAGTTCGGGCGGGGTGATGCGCCAGTCCTTCGACCAGGTCCACGGCTCGATGGTGATCAACAGCGACCGGTTTCGCTGAAGGGCATAGGCGTCGGCCAGGGGAAGGCTCGCCAGGTCGACGTCTTCCCAGGGCAGGAACAACTCTTCGATGCTGGCGCTCTTGTCGGCACTGAAGTCACCGTAGGGATCATAGGATCCGAACGCCGACGCGGCGCTGCTCGTCTGAACGGGGTCGGTCGTGGCCACTGAGCCGGCGCCTCCCGCAGTGGGGAACGCGGCGCTTGCGCCCAACACAAGCGCGATCGCGAGTGCATTTGCTGTGGTGTGTTTCATGTTTGATACTCCCATAGCTTCAACATCCTGCGGAAGTTGAAGCCTCGCCCGTGCGCGCCGATGCTTGATCGACACGACTACCCAACCGATCGGCAATACTGGTGGAATCCGCGGGATTTCTGAGCGACCATAGGCGGGTGTGCGAACCTTCGCAGAGAGCCCACCAGACGATTATCTATCTCTCAAGGCGCCGACATCGACGAGTTACTGAGAGAAGGTTCGCCGCGATACTCACAAATTCGCGCCAATATCCCGATATATCATCCCTGGCTAAATTAAGAGCCGCTCGCGACCGAGAGTCAAGCGCAATTAACGGTTGCTTAACCCTGTCTTTCACAACATGGTTAACGCTGCTCTCGAGCCTGATCGCGACCGAAAAGCCTCGACCTCGTCAGCTTCCGACACAAGAAAACTTTGCCGGCTCGACATCTCGGGGGCTGCGTCGGTTGCGGTTATTCCCCTCCCGATTCAAGGTGTTAGGTTAACCAGATCGCAAGAATCATGGTTAACGAACGCTTAATTTAGTTGACTCTAACTAAGCGCGGACTGATTCTGTCGCCGGGATTTGAGAGCTTTCAGCCATCTGTCGGCGGAGAGCCCAAAGTGGCGGCGGGTAAGTGTATGAGTGCTTCCGTTCAGGCAGGCATTGTCGACCATGCAAGCAGGCGGGCACGGCGACCTAAGACGGCTCTCGCCACTGCGCGGAAGGGCCCTTTTCTGGTGCCCGTGCTGTCGGCCATCCAGCAATGGATCTTGAGACTGGCCCTGGCCTTCTGGTTTGTCACGCTCGGATTCTTCTGGTTCTGGTGGCTGAAGCCCGAGCACGTCGAGCATGTCGGGCCATACGCATTCGCGACGCTCATTCTGGTATGGCTCACGCTCATGCCGTTGTACTTCCTCCTGAATGTGCATGCGTCGAAAAAGCCGTCGAAGCTTCACGCAATCCCTGAGCATTCGCGGGTCGCGATGGTGGTTACCAAGGCGCCGTCCGAGCCTTTTGCCGTGGTCGCACGCACGCTCGAAGCGATGCTGGTGCAGGATTATCCGCACGATACCTGGCTGGCAGACGAGGATCCATCCGAGGAGACGATCGCCTGGTGCGTTGCCCACAACGTCATGATTTCGACCCGGCGCGGCCGGGAAGATTATCATCGCAAGGTGTGGCCGCGCCGGACGCGCTGCAAAGAGGGGAACCTGGCATTTTTCTACGATCATTATGGCTACGAGCGCTATGATTTCGTCGCTCAGTTGGATGCCGACCACGTGCCGACGCCAACCTATCTGAGGGAAATCCTGTTTCCCTTCGCCGACCCCGCGGTTGGCTATGTCTCGGCGCCGAGCATTTGCGACAACAATGCCGCCGAGAGCTGGTCGGCGCGCGGCAGGCTGTTTCCGGAAGGGATGTTTCACGGTCCCTTGCAGTCCGGCCATACGGGCGGCGGGGCTCCGCTCTGCATCGGCTCGCACTATGCCGTGCGAACTGTCGCGCTGAGGCAAGCGGGTGGTCTCGGCCCGGAACTGGCCGAGGACCATTCGACGTCGATGCTGATCAATGCGGCCGGATGGCGCGGCGTGCATGCCATCGACGCGATCGCGCATGGCGATGGCCCGCAGACCTTTGCCGATCTTGTCACGCAGGAATTCCAGTGGTCGCGGAGCCTGATGACGATCTTGCTCGAATACTCGCCCAGCTACCTTCCCAAGCTGCCGCCGCGCTTGAAATTTCAGTTCCTGTTTTGCCAGCTGTGGTATCCATTGTTCGCCACATTTGCGCTTCTGATGTACGTCATGCCCATATACGCGCTCTGTTCGGGCCAGAACTTCGCCAACGTGATGTATGTCGACTTCCTGTTCTACTATGCGCCGAACTCGATTGCCCTCATCGTCCTCGTGATGATGTTGAAGGCGTTCGGGCTTTCGCGCCCGATCACCGCCAAGACGCTCAGCTGGGAAGGGACGCTGTTCCTGTTCTTCGCTCGTTGGCCATGGGTGCTCGCCGGAACGCTGTCGTCGATCCGCGACTATCTGACCAAATCCTTCGTCGATTTCCGCGTTACTCCCAAGGGCAGCGGCCCCAAGGACCTTCTGCCGGCGCGCGTCATCGTTCCTTATGTGGTGCTTGCGATTGGTGCGTCGTTGCCGGTTCTTCTGGTGGATCATCCTTCGAATTCCACCGGCTTCTACTGGTTCGCCGCATTCAATGCGCTGATCTACGGGCTACTTGTGGTTGTGATCGTCACCAGGCACCTCGTCGAGAACAGGATTTCGCTGCGCGCCAATGGTGTGAAACTCGCCTGGCAGGCATCGCTCGCCTGTGTTGCGCTCTCGGTTCCGGCGGCGGGATTTTACGACCGCGGACTGGAAGGCATCTATGGGCTGCAGCAAGGCGCCGGCAGCGTTCGCATCGTCAGGATCGCCTACGTGGTTTCAGGCGCTGGCCGCGGCGAGACCGGCGACCGCAACTTCTACTTCGATCCTGGCTGGAACGAGAAGCGGTGACAGACAGAAGCGACAGATGGTACGCTGGCGCGCCCTGTCTCACCCTCAGCCGGTTGTCATTTGGAGGATCACTTCTGTGGTTGGTATCCTGTCGATCCGCTGCTTCCTGTTGGCGATGATCGTTGCGCCGCCGCTGTTGGTCAGTGGCCTAAACGCCGCGTCGGCCGAAGAGGTTGATTTGTCGGCGGTCGCTGCGGCTGAGCCGCTCACCCCGGCGGAACTGTTTCCCCTCTATGCCGACCGCACATGGGTCTGGGAAAGCGGTGCTGCCTATTTTGCCAAGGATGGGCGCCAACTTCGCGCCTGGACCGGCGGCGCGAATGCGACGATCGGCCAGGGCAGGTGGTTGATCACCAAGAATGGCAAATTATGCATGGATGCAAAATGGAAGACGCTTGCTGGTAGCTCGCAGGGGCGAACCTGCTTCAGCCATCACCGATTGGGCGGCACGATATACCAGATGAAGGATCCCAGCGGTTCCTGGTATGTTTTCCAGGCGTCGCCGGCGCAGCCCGGGCAGGAGTACGACAAGTTCAAATCCGGCGACACGACCGCTGCGACTTTCGACAAGATGCGTCAGATGATCAGCCCTGATCAGAAGCCAGCGCCGGTCAAAAGCGGCGGTTGAGCGGAACTGCCACCTGGCACGAGCCATGACACACCCAGTGATTTTCGCAACCCGCGCCGGGCACTCATCCTGACCGGTCGAGAAAACAATCCAGATCCGTCTCTGTGTCGAGAGCACGATGCTCCTGTCGGTGCCTGTCAAGGCGTTGCCGAATCGCTTATCGTGGAGCTTCAGGCAGTACGGCCAGTGCCGTTGGCGGGCCGACTGCCGATTGATCGCATTATAATAAAATCCGACGCAACGACCAGACGGTAAGCTCACCATTCGGTTTTCATGAATTTTAATAAGTGAAGTCTAATGTTCCTGCGTATGTGGTAGCGAGCAGTCGCTTAAGCGGCGTGAAAGCGACGAAAGCAAAGTATGTCGCAACGCGCCTTTGGCAGGGGACACCTAATGAAAAATTCCGCAATGGGCGCGTTTCGCTCGGGCAAGAACAGTGCATTTATGATTGTGGCTGCGGTGGCGATCGCGATGGTTTCGGGTTGCCAGAGCGTCGATGCAACCAAGACCAATTCGGTCCTCGTCAAGCCTATGGTCCACTCGCTTAGCAGTAAACCCGCGGTCCAGCCGTTCATCGCTCATTCGTCCAGAAGCGAGCCTCTTGTCTATATGACGAGCGCGGTGCGGACCATTGAAAGAGCCTACGCTTTTGCATCGCCGCCGCGGATCAAGGTCCGCACGCCGGCCCCGGTGAAGGCCTCTTACAATCCGGGCAACGGTGGCACGTTCCTGGGGAATTCGCCGTATATCTGCAGCCCTAGCGGATTTGGCCAGCGCGCGAGCTGCCGCCCCCGCTATTCCTGAGCCAGCGAGCGGCGACAGGCGCTGCCGTCTTGGTTGGCGGCAGTCTCGTCCGTTTCGCCTTCAGGCCAAAGAATGGGGCGGCCGTCCTGACGATCGTGTCGATGTCGGAAAGCTCCGGCACAAAGCCAAGATGTTCGCGTGCGCTTCCCGGATCGGCGTAGAGCTCCGCCGGGTCTCCCGGGCGCCGGGTCCTGAAGACGGCCGGAACCGATCTTGCCGTCACTCGGCTGACCGCCTGGACAATCTCCTTGATGGACACGCCCCGGCCAGTGCCGAGGTTGACCGCCAGGCTTTGTCCGCCGCCCTCGAGATGTATGAGAGCTTTCAGATGGGCCCGGGCCAGATCGCTGACGTGGATATAATCCCTTACGCACGTGCCGTCCGACGTGTCGTAGTCCGTGCCGAAAACCTCGATCTCGTCGATGATGCCTGATGCGGCCATGAGCACTCTGGGAATCAGGTGCGTCTCGGGCGAATGCCACTCACCAAGCTCGCCGTCGGGGTCGGCGCCGCAAGCGTTGAAATAGCGCAGGATGGCAAATTTCATTCCGTATGCGGACGCATAGTCGCCAATGATCTGTTCGCCCATCAGCTTGGTGCGCCCGTAAGGGCTGATCGGATTTTGCGAGGACGTTTCGCGAACAGGCAACGCTTCCGGCACGCCGTAGGTTGCGCAGCTGCTGGAGAAGATGATGTTGTCGATGGCGTTTGCGCGCGCCGCATCGAGCACGGCGATGGTGCCCGTCACATTGGTCGAATAGTAATCAGCCGGCTCGTGAACGGACTCGCCGACATAGGCCAGCGCCGCAAAGTGGATGACCGCTGTCGGCCGGTACGTCGTCATCGCCCGCTGCAACGCATCCCGGTCCCGGATATCGCCGACGACAAGCGGGCCCCAGGCGACGGATTTCTCGTTGCCGCGGCTCAGATTGTCGAAAACCACCGGCAAATAGCCGGCGCCGGCCAACTGTTTGCAGGTGTGGCTGCCGATGAACCCGGCACCACCCGTCACCAGGATTGCCCGGCGAGTCATGACGCCGCGGCTCCTTTGACCAGTTTGCTTCCGTAGAGCAGGGTGTCAAAATAGTCGACGGTCTGCGCGAGCCCCTGGCTCAGGCTGATTTTCGGCTCCCAACCGAGATTGGCCCTGGCAAAGGAAATGTCCGGCTTGCGCTGTCTGGGATCGTCGACCGGCAGAGGCCGATGCACGATCTTCGATCGAGAGTTGGTATAGCTGATGACCAGCGTCGCCAGTTCCATGATGGTGAATTCGCCGGGATTGCCGAGGTTGACTGGATGCGCGGGCGCAATCGGCGCATTCATCAGCCGGACAAAGCCCTCGATCAGGTCGTCGGCATAGCAGAAGGAACGCGTCTGCATGCCGCTGCCATAGACGGTCAGGTCTTGGCCGCGCAGCGCCTGGACGATGAAATTCGAAACCACGCGCCCGTCATCGGGCTGCATGCGGCGGCCATAGGTGTTGAAAATGCGGGCGACGCGGATATCGAGGCCGTATGTTCTCGAATAGTCGAAGAACAGGGTTTCGGCCGAGCGCTTGCCCTCGTCATAGCAGGACCGCGGTCCGTGTGTATTGACGTTGCCGAAGTAGCTCTCGGGCTGTGGGTGGACGAAAGGGTCGCCATAGACTTCGGACGTCGAGGCCTGGAATATCTTGGCGTTGTTCTGTCGCGCCAGTTCCAGAAGGTTCAGTGAACCAAGCACGCTCGTCTTGAAGGTATGGATCGGGTCTTCCTGGTAATGCGGCGGAGAGGCTGGGCAGGCGAGATTGTAGATCTCATCGAACTGAAGACCCAAAGGCAGCGCATTGACGATGTCGTGCTCGATGCAGGTGAATCTCGGATTACGCAGAAGGGCATTGAGATTGTATCTCTTGCCGGTGTGGAAATTGTCCAGCGCGACAACGTCATATCCGTCCCGCAAAAGACGTTCACACAGATGCGATCCCAAAAATCCCGCACCTCCGGCGACCAGGGCGCGGCTTCGGTTTTGGTTGGCGCCCCTTTGACCGCTCCCGGACTCCAGTTTCAGAACCTTGATGAGCTTACTCATGCTTTCCTCTCACGCACCGCGTACGCTACCGCCCGGGCCGGGACAAAAGCATTGCCCGGCCACGTCCTTCAGAACGTGGCAAACCTCCGCGTCTGCGGAACCGCCATCATTGATGTGCGCTAATGTTCTTGGGCTCGCGGAGCTTGTGCTGCTACACGATCTGTATGCTGCCGTTCAGCATTTCTCTGCGCCCCGAAATCGCGATCACACGCCCAGTGTCATCATCGTCGATTGCTCGCCCAAATTGCACATCCCAACGCATTGAAAATATACCTGTGGAAATCCTAGTCAACTAAATTAGAGAATCCTTAACCATCTCTGTTCGCGAATGGTTAATCATGAGCCGGTCGGACCCGCACTATTCCGGAAGCGGATCCTCGTTGTGAATCAATGTATTGGTTCGCTGCCGAAAAACCCGTCGACAGGCCTGGCAAGCCGTTTTCAGGTGATGTCGAAGCCCTGACGGCGAGGAAATGCCGGGATCGGCACCCATGGTCCAATTCAGAATATAGTCCAGGAAACATTCAACTGAAAATGGACTTAAGCGATCTGGACGAATCGTCAAACCTTCAGCGTGCAATGGGATTGTTGTCAAAAACCGCTCGGGCTACAAATATAAAGATTTTGACGCGCATGTTTCATCAATGAATCTTGATAAAAAGCTGACGCGTCACAGCCTGATATTACAGAAAGAAAACAAAAAGCCAAAAAGCGATAAAAAAATTGCTGAGCGGAGGTGAAGTTGGCTCTCGCGCTTTTTCCAGGTTTTGCTTGTAATCCTCGTGCATCAGGCCACCTCTTCGCCAAGGCCGTGTCAATGGTCTCATTTTGTGGCGATGCGCGCATAGGTATACATTTCGCAGGGGAGTATCGGTCATTTTAGTATGGCTTTTGAGCGCATAGGTAGAGTGTCGTCTCCACGGTTTGCTTGACCGGGCATGTGAGCGTACGGGCGCGACTGGCTAGGCAATGCCAGATGCGGTGATGGCCGGCATTCGCGGGCCATCACAATCAGGAATAAGCGACGAACAAAGGCGACCACACTGTCTCGGATTGGTCCGGAATCGCTGGCCGTTTCGAGGGTCGGGATATGCTACTCTCCGCCCATTTCCTTCTTGAACGTGTCGAAATCGACCTGCATTCCGTTGAAGATGGTGCTCCAGTGGCGGGTCAGCGCAGCCATTGTCACGGCTTCCTGGATCTCTTCGTCGGTGGCGCCGGCGCGCTTGGCGTCCTGGGTGTCCGACCAGATGCAGTAGTTGCAAGGTATCTGCGCCGCCACCGCCAGCGAAATCAGCGACTTGATCTTTGGTGGCAGCGCTGTCTTGTCGCTGAGTTGGATGGCCTTGACCTCGGCCCAGGCCCCAGGCAGGCCGGCTTTGGGGAACTGCTTCACAAAGCTGGGAACACCGCCCATGGTCGACTGGATGTCCTTGATGGTTGCATCGTATTCATCGGCATGGGCCGAAGCCGCGCCGAGCGACAGGACGCAGGCTGCGGCGGCGAGCAGGAACGCACGGCGGATGGACGACTGCACGGATTTGGAAATGCGACGGTTCGACATGGTTTTCTCCTCTGGTCTTTGCTAGCCTTACTGTGTAAGGTAGTGTCGAAAATGTACCTTACAGTGTAAGTTGTCAAGCGACGCCATGGACTCATCGATCAAGAAAAAGAGAGTGCGCGGTCGGTTGTCTCGCGAGATGATCGAAGACGCGGCCTTCCAGGTGATCGAGCGTGAGGGGCTTGCCGGCTTTTCGATGCGCAAGCTGGCGGCCGCGCTCGGCTGCGAGGCGATGAGCATCTATCATCACTTCCCCTCGCAGGCGCATCTCTACGAGGCGCTGGTCGATCGGCAGATCAGCGCGATAGTTATCCCCGACGCCGGCGTGCCCTGGCGCGAAAGGATCCGCATCGGCATGCAGGAATACCGTCGCGTTGCGACCGAGTATCCGGCCTTCGCGCCGTTTGTTGTCGTCTACCGCATGAATTCGCCGCCATGTCTTGCCAAGCTGGATAGTGTCATCGGCCTGTTCGAAGCAGGCGGCTTCGGTCCGGAACTGAGCGCACGGCTGTTCCGCGCCGCGAGCTACTACCTTATGGGTGCGATCCTTGACGAGACCGCGGGTTACGCCAAGGGTCCTTCGGCGGTGACCACGGTCAGCGACGAGCAGCTAGCGCGGGATTTTCCCAGCGTGATGACAGCCGGGGCCTATTTTGGTAGGGCCGGTTTCGACAAGACGTTCGAACTCGGCCTTGAGATGCTGCTGGATGAAATGGAACGCCTTCGCGACCGCACCAATGCGAGCTAGTTGTCCGGCAAGGTACGATTACAAGGTGGCTGTCTGAATGCGCTTTCTGTTTGTCCTGATCTTGCTCGCCGGCATCGGCAGCGGTTTCATCTATCCCTGGGCGATGAGCAATTTCTCCGGCCACGAGATCGGCACCTGGCGCGTCTACGAGCAGGGCCGCTTCAAGCCGCTGACGGTGCCGCTCAGCAGCCGCGACGCACCGGTGCGGGTGCTGGTGGACCTGACCGCGAGGGCCGAGCGCATCGTCTCGCGGCAGCGCACGGTGCTGACGCTGACATCAGCCACCAATGGCCGAACGGTGCTTGCCTCGACGCTGCAGTTCAACCATTCGGACAACCCACGCCAGGCCAGCCCGCAACTGCCCGACAAGATTTTTCGTGATGAGGCCGGTGTGATCGCGAGCGTCAGCCCCGGTCCGTACATCTTCACCGTCGGTCCCGGTGATGCCGATGACATTCCGATGCGCGCGGTCGATCTGATCCTTCGCTCCGGTGCCGGCGAGATCGACAGCCGCGCCCGGCCGATCGGCTACGCGCTGATGGCGGTCGGCCTGATCGGGTTTTTGCTCTCCCTGCGTAGTCGTGGCGGCCGGCCGGAAAATCCGAATTCGCAGCCGCCACCGCCACGCTGGGGCAGGGGCGCCAAGTGAACTACCGCCACGCCTACCACGCCGGAAATTTCGCCGATGTCGTCAAGCATGTCGTGATGACGCGGTTGCTCGACTATCTGAAGCAGAAGGACAAGGCGTTTCGTGTCATCGACACCCATGCCGGCATCGGCCGCTACGATCTGTCCTCGGTCGAAGCGCAAAAGACCGGCGAGTGGCAAGGCGGCATCGGCCGGCTGATCGATGCCTCGTTCGCCACGCCGGTGACGGCACTGCTCGCGCCCTATCTGGAGACCGTGCGGTCGCTCAATCCCGAGGGCGGCATCCAGAAATATCCGGGCTCACCGCTGATCGCGCGCCATCTCCTGCGCAAGCAGGATCGGCTCTCGGCGATCGAGCTGCATCCCAAGGATGTCGCGAAGTTGAGAACCCTCTTTGCCGGCGATTTCCAGACCCGTGTCATCGAGCTCGATGGCTGGCTGGCGCTCGGCGCGCATCTGCCGCCGAAGGAAAAGCGCGGCCTGGTGCTCATCGATCCGCCGTTCGAGGAAGCGGGTGAGTTCGAGCGCCTAGTCGACGGGCTCATAAGGGCGCACAAGCGCTGGCCGGGCGGCATCTACGCGCTGTGGTATCCGATCAAGGACCGCAAGGCGATCATCGCTTTCCGCAAGGCGCTGAAGCAATCCGGCATTCCGAAGCTGCTTGACATAGAATTCGAGATCAGGCCCGCCTCTTCGCAACCCAATCTCGACGGCAGCGGCCTGCTGGTGGTCAACCCGCCTTTCACGCTGGAGGGCGAACTGCGGACATTGCTGCCGGCTTTGCACAGGGTGCTCGCCGTGGAAAAGCCGGCGCACTGGTCGCTGGAATGGCTGGCCGGCGAGTAGAGAGGCGCGGGGGGCTTGCGCTCCCTTTTGCGTCCGGGTCTCTCCGTGCCGGAGCCATTCCGGTTTCCATGCAAGGTCCGGCTTTGGCCAACGCCGTTCCGAACTGGGAAACCATTGTTTCCGCAACCGCTTGACCGCCGCCAAGCGAATCCGCAGAGTGCGCGCAATCGACCTTGAGAGGCTGCCATGACTCGCTTCGCCAAATCCGCACTTGCTGCCCTGATTTCGCTCTGCACTCCGCTTGCCGTGCCTCTCGGCGCTACCCAGGCCGTGCAGGCGGCCGACCTTGGCGTCTATTCAGACGACGATGGTGGCGTCTGTGGTGAAGCCTGGGTGTTGAACAAGATCACCAGCCGCTTTTCCCATCAGGTGCATCACGTGCCGCATCTGCCCAACGTGCAGATCACCGATTTCCGGCGCATCCACCAGCATCGTTATCTGGCGGCCAGCGAGACCTGGCCGATCGGCCGCCGCTATTGCGGCGCCACCGTCAGCCTATCCGACGGCCGCGATCGCACCATCTGGTACCTGATCGAGGAAGGCCAGGGCTTCGCCTCGATCGGCGACAATGTCGAATTCTGCGTCTCGGGCTTCGACCGTTGGATGGTCTACAACGGCCGCTGCCGCATCCTGCGCTAGAGCAATTCCAGGAAAAGTGTGAAACGGTTTTCCGTCCGGAATTGCGTCAAAACAAAGAGGTAGGGAGGTTCGGCGTTTCCGTGAAACGGTGAACCTCTAGAGCGCGGGTTTTCCGTTCCGATTCTTTTCGCGCCTGCGGCTCTACCCGCTGCAGGCGCTTTTTTTGTGCTGTGTTGACAGAGGTGGCGATCCGTCGCATAAATATGAGACAGACCTGTCTCATCACTGGTAAGCGCCATGACATCGTCGCCTGCTTCCGACAAACGCCAGCACGTCGTTGAAACGGCCTACGGGCTGTTCAAGCGCGCCGGTTTCCATGCCACCGGCATCGACCGGATCATCGCCGAGGCCGATGTGGCCAAGATGACGATGTACCGTCACTTTCCCAGCAAGGACGAACTGATCGTCGAGGTGCTCGACTATCGCGCCCTGCGTTTTGGCCGCCAGTTGGACCGCCTGGCCGAGGAGGTAGCGACGCCCGGGCAGAAAATTGCAAAGATCTTCGACTGGCACGAGCGCTGGTTCCGCAGCACGGATTTCCATGGCTGCCTGTTCGCGCATGCGCTGGCCGAGTTCGGCGATCCGGAACATCCGGTGTTCAAGGCTGTCGCCAGGCAGAAGAACGGCCTCAAGAAGCGCATGCAGTTGATCCTCGAAGAGGAAATGCCGCGTGGCCGCGCCGAAAGCGTGGCTGCGGTCCTGCTGATGCTGATCGAAGGTGCGACCCTGCTGGCGCAGATGGGGCAGGCGGACACCGCCATTCGCGACGCCCGCAAGGCGGCCCTGAGCATCATCGCCGCTTCGCGCAGGCCGCGATGAGCCCGCTGGTTATCGGGCTCGCGCTGTTTGCCGCGATCCTGCACGCCACCTGGAACGCCTTCCTGCGTACCGGGGCCGACAGGTTGTGGACCGTCACCGTCATGAGTTTTTCCAGTACGGCGTTCGCCATCCCCTTCGCCATCTTCCTCACCCTTCCGGCCGCACCGGCCTGGCCCTATGTCATGCTCTCGGCCTGCCTTCAGGTCGGCTACAGCGTGTTCCTTGTGGCCGCCTACAGATATGGCGAACTGGGACAGGTCTATCCGATCGTTCGCGGCAGCGTGCCGCTGCTTGTCGCGCTCGGCGGCTTCTTCCTGGCCAACCAGCAGCTCACCCAACCGCAGACCGTCGGAGTCGCACTGGTCGCCGGCGGCATCATGGGCCTTTCGCTCGGGAGAGGCAGGGCCGCCACGACATCGATACTCTATGCCTTGGCAACGGGAGCGATCATCGCCGCCTATGCGACGGTCGACGCGATCGGTGTTCGCGCGGCGGGAAATGCCGGCGCCTACACCGCGTGGGTTCTCGTGATCTACGGCGCATTGCTGCCGGCGACCTTCCTTGCCTGTCGTGGCCGGCTCATCGTCGACCTGCGGGCGCCGGAAACCTGGAAGGCGCTGGGCGGCGGCCTGTTCGCGCTTTTGGCCTATGGTGTCGTGGTCGCGGCCTTCGCGCTCGGACCGGCCGCTCCCATCACCGCGATCCGCGAAACCAGCGTCGTCTTCGCCGCTTTCATCGGACGGCTGTTTCTCGGCGAGATGCTGACGCCGAGGCGGATCGGCGCTTGCGCCATCGTCGCCCTCGGCGCCATCTGCCTCGGCTATCAATGACCAAAATGCGCGTCGCGCAGAGCCCGATAATTCCTGATGTTGCCGACAGGCAAATCGGCTAGTCTGAACGCCCGAGAGCAACAGATCACTTTCGGGAGTCCACATGGACCTTGCCACCATCCTTGCCTTCACGGCTGCCTTCTTCGTGTTCGCGGCCAGTCCCGGTCCGGACAACATGACGATTGTCGCCCGCACGATCTCCAGCGGTGCCGCGTCGGGCATTGCCTATGGCGCAGGCACGGTGGTCGGCATTCTCATCTTCCTGGTCCTCGCCGTCGTCGGTCTGTCTTTCATCGCCGTCAAGATGGCGATCGCCATGACGGTGCTTCGTTATGGCGGAGCGATCTATCTGATTTGGATGGGCATCAGGTTGTGGACCGCCGTGCCCGTAGTGCCGGAACTGCAATACATCTCCGGACGGCGCGGGCTGCTGGCGATCTTCGCCACGGGTGTCGCGCTCAACCTCGGCAATCCGAAAATGCCGCTGTTCTACGTGGCACTGCTGCCGAACGTGGTTGGCGCGTCTCTCGACGCTGGTCATCTTGGTGTGTTGACGATGGTGATCCTGGTTGCCGAGGTCGTGGTGATCGGTGGCCATGTCATACTGGCCGGCCGCGCCCGCAGCCTGTTGCGCACGCCGAAGATCGTGCGCCGGGTCAACCGCGCGGCGGGCGGTGCGATGATCGGCGCCGGCTTCGCCGTGGTCGCCACGCGTTAGAGCAATTCCAGGAAAAGTGTGAAACGGTTCTCCGTCCGGAATTGCGTCAAAACAAGAGATACAGAGACGTCGCGCAATCGCGGCGCTATTTTCTGCGCTGCGCCGCCTCGGCCCGATCGAACATTTTGCGCAGGTAGGCGACGTGACCGCGGAACGCGCGCCGCCCGCTCGTCGTTGCCTTGACGCGTGTCTGCGGCCGGCGGCCGACGAACAGCTTTTCGATATCGACATAACCGGCCCTGGCCAGCGTATCGAGATGCGCGCCGAGATTGCCGTCGGTGGCGCCAACGATGGCCTTCAGCCGGGTGAACTCCAGCATTTTCCGCCTTTCCAACGTGTTCAGGGTGGCCATGATCCTGAGCCGCGTGCTCTGGTGGATGATTTCGTCGGCGCTCATCGATCTGCTCCGGTGCGGTCAAGCCAGACACTGCGATCGATGCGGCCAATGCCATCGCGCGCCGTCTCGACGATTCCGGAAAGCGCCACCTGCTCTTGTGCGATCGACATCGAAGCAATCCTGCATCTCATGTAGAATACTCTACGGTCCAGAGTTATCTGTCAAATCACTTTCAAGCGCGGCGCGATCATGCTTGACAAGGTGATGCAGCTGTCGGTCGTCGCATTGCTCGCGTGATCCGTGTAGATCGCACGCGTGCACGAGATGATCGCACCGATCAAGCAGCAGGTGATGATGTTCGCAGCCGAAGATCAATGCACAGAACAGCTCGCTGACCTTCGGAGCTTCGCGGCGCGATCGGTCTAGCAGGGTGCGGAGAATGTCGGCGGTGAACTGCTGGCAATGATTGAAGATCAGCAGCGGATTTTTGTGATGATCCGCATGGTCGTGTGCCATCGGTAACCAAAATTTAAGCTGCGAAATTCAGTCTATTGCTTCGCTGGCTAGAGAGCCGCGAGTCAGATATGCATTGCCCGTCGAGGTCATTCACGGCCGTCGGCGTAACGCAAGGGGCATGACATGGCGAAGCAGTCGTCTAAGGCGCCGGCATCCAAGACACCGGCAAAGAAAGCACCTGTGAAAGCAGCAACGGCCAAGGTCGCGGCAGCAGTGAAGAAAGCAGCACCCGCGGCCAAGCCGAAGGCAGCACCGGCAAAGGCAAAAGCAGCACCGGCCAAGAAGCCGGCAGCGGCCAAGGCCGTGGCAAAACCGGCAGTGAAGAAGGCAGCGCCGGCGAAGGCCGCGGCAAAGCCGGCCGCCAAGGCAGCACCGGCCAAGAAGCCGGCAGCCAAGGCGGCGGCGAAACCCGCAGCCAAGAAGGCAGCGCCCGCGAAGGCCGCGGCCAAGCCCGCCGCCAAGGCAGCACCGGCCAAGAAAGCGGCAGCGGCAGCGACAAAGCCCGCCGTGAAGAAAGCCGCGGCTCCCAAGGCCAAGGCAGCGCCGGCAAAGGCGAAGGCGCCGGCCAAGAAGTAGACCAGGTCTGGTTGGAGCACTGCGTGTCCTGCTGGATGCGCGGAGAACGCTCTGACACTTGCGATCGGCGCATGATCATTCCGGAAACCGCAACTGGTTTTCGGGCCGTGCGCAAGACCGTCGGCGAAGGGGGCCAGGGCAGCAAAGCGAAGCGCCGGACAGGCTGCTTCGCTTGCTCGCGTGGTATGGTCTTCTTTCACACCTGGCCATGAAACGAATGCCCCGCCGCGAAGCCGGGGTTGCGGAGGATTGAAAAGCAGATCGGATCTTCCGCTCTGCTGTGGTCTTCTTGCTCGATGTGGATCGCGTATCCGTCTGTAGCCATGTCACGGTGGTCATGGCAGGAAACCATCACTGGTTTTCTGGCAGTTGGTTTTTTGTTGCCTGGCCATTGCCGGGCAGCCACTCCCGGTCAAAAGTGCCGGTCGGCAAACAGGAACCCGATCATGCCCAGACTGCTCTACGCTTCCACTTCTCCCTACAGTTCCAAGGTGCGTATGGCCGCGGCCTATGCAGGCATCGCCATCGATGCGGTGCCGGTCAAGACTGAGGACAAACCGGCGGTGCTGATCGAGGCCAACCCGCTCGGCAAGATCCCGGTGTTGGTGCTCGACGACGGCCGCTCGATCCATGACAGTCGCGCCATTACCCAGCACCTCAACCGTGTTTCGAAGAACGCACTGTTTCCGCGAAACCCCGACAAGCGTCTCGAGGCCGAGGTGCTGGAGGCGTTGGCAGACGGCATTTGCGACTGCGCGCTGTCAATGGTCTATGAACGACGCACGCGACCTGAAGAGATGGTCTATCAGCCCTGGCTCGACCGGCAGTGGGCGAAGATCACGGCAGCGCTCGATCTGCTCAACGCCAACCCGCCAAAGCTGCCGAAGAAGATCACCGCCGGGCAGATCGCGTTGCGCGCCTGCCTTGGCTATCTCTCACTGCGCTTTGCCGGAAAATGGGAAAAGGGCCGCGCCCGGCTGACACGCTGGGCAGCACGCTTCGACGAGAAGTTTCCGGAGCTGAAAGGCTGCATTCCCGGGTGATCATGATCACCCCGGGTGATCACCAAAGTGACCCATTGGACACAAAAAAAGCCGGGCGCGAGGCCCGGCTTTTTCGTGTCGTGGCTTGAACGACTTAGAACTTCATACCGACGCCGAAGGTGACGCGGTTGTCGGTGGCCTTGACCTTCCCGATACCATCGAAGTCCTTGCTGCCGAAGTCGGTGTAGCGGTACTCGACGCGGCCGAAGACATTGTCGGTCAGCTTGATGTCGGTGCCGAGACCGGCGGTCCAGCCGATCATGGTGGCGGTATCGCTTGCGCCCAGGACACTGTCTTCCACCTTCAGGCTTCTGCCGGCGAGACCGCCGGTGCCATAGAGCAGGATTTCCGGGGTCACGGCGTAACCAAGACGGGCACGCAGCGAGCCTTCGAAGCCGGCCTTGGAGTCGATGCCGTTATCGTCACCCTTGACGCCGTTGTAGCCGAGCTCGGCTTCACCGCCGTACACAAAGTTCTCCTGCTGCCACTGATAGCCGCCGAAGACGCTGCCGATGAAACCCTTGGTATCGGTTTCAACGTCGAAGTCCTTTTCCTTGGTACGGCCGCTGAAGCCATAGCCGAGATTGATACCGGCATAGGGGCCGGCCCAGGACGCGACAGGCAATTCAGCAACCGGGGCGGGTGCCGGCGGCTCTTCCTGAACGACGTCTGCGGCATAGGCAGTTCCGCTGAGGGCGAAGAGCCCGAGCGCCACGGCCAGCGGCCGTGCGAATTTGAGATTGGCTTGCATTGTTCTTTACTCCTTAAGCCACAGGACACAGGCTTGTTTCTCACGATCGCCATCGACCCGTCCGGGGGGTGAAACGGGTCTGGCGTTCGTCGGTTCCAAATGTCGTGTCAAAATGCGGCTGAAGCGAACCTGAACTTGGGTCATTCCCCGGCGCGAATGAGGCAGAAACTTGACGTTGCATCTTCGCAACAGCGAAATGGCAGGAGCAGTTACATGCTGCACTGCACGCCGCTTGGTGCAAGGAGTCCAGCGTCCTATATTGCGATCGGGCGGCTCCTGGTCCAGGACGAGTCGGAAGGCCCAATCGGTGGGTTCGCCACAATGCTGCCCAAGGTGCGAACGCCATTTAACGCATGCCAGGCCATATTTCGCCGGCATCGTGTTTTCGGGCCGAAATTGAGGATTGACACCATATGAGCAAAGCCACTGCCACGGCGCTGGTGACGGGCGGGGCGAAACGGATCGGCAGGGCGATCGTCGAGGATCTCGCCGCCCATGGTTTTGCCGTAGCCATCCACTGCAATCGTTCGCGCGACGAAGCCGATGCAATGGCCGGGCTGATCAATCGGACCGGTGGCCGCGCCGCCGTCGTCGCCGCCGACTTGACCGAAATGGGCGCCGTCGGCGACCTCGTAGGCAAGGCGGAAGCTGCGGTCGGACCACTCTCGCTGCTAGTCAACAATGCATCGCTGTTCGAGGACGATTCGGTTCTGGACTTCGACTGGCGGGCTTGGGATCGGCACTTTGCCGTGCATGTGAAGGCGCCGGCGCTGCTGGCGCAGAACTTCGCCCGCGCGTTGCCGCAGGGACAGGAGGGCCTGATCGTCAACATCATCGATGAGCGCGTCTGGCGGCCGACGCCGCGCTATTTCTCCTATGCGTTGTCCAAGTCGACGCTGTGGACGGCCACGCAGATGATGGCGCAAGCGCTCGGTCCCCGCATCCGCGTCAATGCCATTGGCCCGGGGCCGACCCTGAAGAATGCTCGCCAGGACGACAGCGATTTTGCCGCGCAGGTCGAAGGCTTGATCCTCAAGCGCGGCCCGGAATTGCCGGAATTCGGGGCCACCATCCGCTATCTATGGCAAGCGCGCTCGGTCACTGGCCAGATGATCGCGCTCGATGGCGGCCAGCATCTTGCATGGCAGACGCCCGATGTGACAGGCATGGCGGAATGAGTCCTGTAGACCACAAAAGCAAGCCGCGCGGCGGCGCCGACGATCTGCCTCCCGAAGTCGATCTCGACCTTGAGGACGAGGCGGTGGAGGAGATCGTCGAACCGGTCGGTCCCGATGTCGCCTTCACCGCCATCGACTGGACGCCGCATGCCGGCGACGCCGAAGGCATGGTCGGCGCCGAGGTGATCCAGACGCTGGTCAAGCGGCTGCCCAACGCGCCTGGCGTCTACCGCATGATGAACGCCGCCGGCGATGTGCTTTATGTCGGCAAGGCGCGCAGCCTCAAGAAGCGCGTCACCAACTACGCTCAAGGCAGGTTCCACACCAGCCGCATCGGCCGCATGGTGCGCGAGACGTCGACGATGGAGTTCGTCGTCACCCGCACCGAGATCGAAGCACTGCTGCTCGAAGCCAATCTTATCAAGCGCTTGCGGCCGCGATTCAATGTCCTGATGCGCGACGACAAGTCGTTTCCCTATATCCTCTTGACCGGCGACCATGTCTCGCCCGGCATCTACAAACATCGCGGCGCGCGATCGCGCAAAGGCGATTATTTCGGCCCCTTCGCCTCGGCTGGCGCGGTCGGCCGCACCATCAATTCGCTGCAGCGCGCCTTCCTGCTGCGCAGTTGCACCAACTCCTTCTACGAGAACCGGACGCGGCCGTGCCTGCTCTACCAGATCAAGCGCTGCGCCGGCCCCTGTACCGGAGAGGTTTCGCACGAGGACTATGCCGAGCTGGTCGGCGAGGCGAAGGACTTCTTGTCGGGCCGCAGCCAGAAGGTGAAGACGGAAATCTCGGCCGCCATGCAGCAGGCCTCGGAAGACCTCGATTTCGAGCGCGCCGCCATCTATCGCGACCGGCTGGCGGCCCTGTCGCATGTGCAGAGCCACCAGGGTATCAACCCGGCGACCGTCGATGAGGCCGATGTCTTCGCCGTCCATCAGGAAGGCGGCCAGGTCTGCATCCAGGTGTTCTTTTTCCGCACCGGCCAGAACTGGGGCAACCGCGCCTATTTCCCCAAGGCCGATCCGGCGCTGGAGGGATCGGAAGTGCTGGGCTCGTTCCTGGCGCAATTCTATGACGACAAGCCGACGCCGCGCACCATTCTTCTGTCGCGCCCCGTCGAGGACCAGGAGCTGCTGGCCGAAGCGCTCTCCACCCGCGCCGGCCGCAAGGTCGCGATCTCGGTGCCGCAGCGCGGCGAGAAGAAGGACCTGACCGACAACGCCCTGCAGAACGCCCGCGAGGCGCTCGGCCGCCGGCTGGCCGAAACCTCGACGCAAGGCCGGTTGCTCGCCGGTTTTGCCGAGACCTTCGGCTTGCCCAAGCCGCCGGTGCGCATCGAGGTCTACGACAACTCGCACATCATGGGCACCAATGCCGTCGGCGCCATGGTCGTTGCCGGGCCGGAAGGCTTCGTCAAGAACCAGTATCGAAAGTTCAACATCCGCTCGACCGAGATCACGCCGGGCGACGATTTCGGCATGATGCGCGAGGTGATGGAGCGGCGTTTTTCGCGGCTGCTCAAGGAGCATGGCGATGTCGTCATGGCCGACGATGCGGCAGCAGGCGAGGCGGCCGATGATATCGAGGGCGACATCTCCGGCAGCTTCCCGGCGTGGCCCGACGTCATCCTGATCGACGGCGGCCAGGGCCAGATGACGGCGGTGCGCAAGATCCTCTCGGATCTCGGCATCGAGGACCGCGTCGTGGCCATCGGCATCGCCAAGGGCCAGGACCGAGATGCCGGCCGCGAGCGCTTCTTCGTCAGGGGCAGGGACTCGTTTTCGCTGCCGGTTCGCGATCCCGTCCTCTACTTTGTCCAGCGGCTGCGCGACGAGGTCCACCGTTTCGCCATCGGCTCGCACCGTGCGCGCCGCAAGAAGGAGATGGTCAAGAGCCCGCTCGATGAGATCAGCGGCATCGGCCCCGGCCGCAAGCGCGCCCTGCTCATGCATTTCGGCACCGCCAAGGCTGTCAGCCGTGCCGCCATCGAGGATTTGAGGAAAGTCGATGGCATTTCCGAACAGGTGGCGAAACTGGTCTACAATCATTTTCATGAGAGCTAGGGGATTTGGTACTTTTCGGCTGGCTAATCGATTTTGGCCTGTTGACCCCCTACAACAGCTTCTGATTTGAGTAGGCAGGCAGAAAGAGTTCCCCAAAGATATGGCCAAGCGCGCGTTCAACCTGCCCAACATGCTCACCTACGCCCGCATCATCGCGGTGCCGCTGGTGGTGCTGTGCTTTTTTCTCGAGGGACATCTGAAGTCGAGCGACTTCGCCCGCTGGTCGGCGCTGGTCATCTTCCTACTCGCAAGCGTCACCGATTACCTGGACGGCTATCTGGCGCGCGCCTGGCAGCAGACCTCCAACATCGGCAAGATGCTCGACCCGATCGCCGACAAACTGCTGGTCGCCACCTGCCTGCTGCTGCTGGCGGCTGATACCGATCGCCATGCCGGCATCGCCGGCTGGTCGTTGTGGGCGGCGATCATCATCTTGTGCCGCGAAATCCTCGTTTCGGGCCTGCGCGAATATCTGGCGGCGCTCAAGGTCTCGGTGCCGGTGACGCAGCTGGCGAAATGGAAGACCGCGATCCAGATGGTCGCCATCGCCTTCCTGCTGGCTGGGCCTGCAGGCGACAAGATCTTCCCGCTGACCACCCAGACCGGGCTGGTGCTGCTGTGGATCGCAGCGCTGGTCACGCTCTACACCGGCTACGACTATTTCCGCGCCGGCCTCAAGCACATCATGGACGAATGAGATGACGACCCGGCTCATCTATTTTGCCTGGGTGCGCGAGCGGATCGGCCTGCCTGAGGAAGACGTCGACTTGCCTGCCGGCATCGAGACGGTCGCCGACCTCCTGCGCTGGCTGAAATCGCGTGGCGAGGGCTACGAGCACGCGCTGCAATATCCCGACGTGATCCGCGTCGCCATCAATCAGGAACATGTCGAGCACCACGAGAAGATATCGGGCGCCCGGGAGATTGCGCTGTTCCCGCCGATGACCGGGGGCTGATCCATGTCGGCCGCCGTGGTGCCGACGGTGCGGATCCAGCGCGAAGATTTCGACGTCGCTGCAGAGATCGCCAGACTGACGCAAGGGCGCGCCGACATCGGCGCCGTGGTGACCTTCTCCGGCCTCTGCCGCGATGAGCAGGGCGCGCTCTTGGCACTCGAACTCGAGCATTATCCCGGCATGGCGGAGGCCGAGATCAGCCGCATCGCCGTTGAAGCGATTCAGCGCTGGCCGCTGCAAGGCCTTACCGCCATCCACCGCCACGGCAAGATCGCGCCCGGCGACAACATCGTGCTGGTGGTGGCGGCATCGGCGCATCGCCAGGCAGCGTTCGAGGCAGCGAACTTTCTTATGGACTACCTGAAATCGCGCGCGCCGTTCTGGAAGAAGGAGCATCGCGCTGACGGCTCCGAGGGCGGCTGGGTCGAGGCCAAGGAAGCCGACGCCAAGGCCGCACAGCGCTGGAAACCGTCCGAATAAATCCTGTCGCAGCCATGCATTGACCGCAATCCTTTGGCCAATTGGTCGCGGTTGGTCAGCCTGGGCATTGGCAGCCCGGGGCGAGGGAGATGGTCATGCTGGACAGGATCGCGGAGTTCTTCGTCTTCGGTTTCGTGCCTCTGGTCGTCGGCATATTGGCCGTGCCGGAACTGTCTGTTGCCGCCGAAAATACAATGCGAGGCGAGGTGATCTATCGCGAGCGCATCGCCTTGCCGCCAAGTGCCGTGCTCTCCGTCCAGCTTGCCGATGTCTCGCTCGCCGACGCGCCGGCCACGATCATCGGCGAGCAGAACGTGAAGCCGGCCGGCCAGGTGCCGATCAGCTTCGAGATCAAATTCGATCCCTCCGTCATCCGGTCGCAGATGAACTACGCCTTGCAAGCCCGCATTACCGTCGACGGCAAGCTCCTGTTCATCTCCGATATGCGCCATCAGGTCGATCCGCTGACCGACGTGCCGCAGACCATCATGCTGAAGATGGTCACGCCGAGCGCCGAGCAGACGGCTTCTGTCATTGGTCAGATCTGGCTGGTGGACTATGTCGACGGCATTGGCGCCATCGCCGCGCCGCAAGCCACGTTCAGGATCAGCGAGGCCGGCAGGGCGGGCGGCAGCGGTCCCTGCAACACCTATTTCGCCACCGCCAAGGTCGAAGGCCAGGCGATCGCGATCAGCGACATCGGCTCGACCTACAAGGCCTGCGCACCCGAGGTGATGGCCGAGGAAAAGGCGCTGTTCGATGCCTTGACCAAGGCGGCGTCATATAGTGTCGGCGACGGCAAGCTCGTCATATCAGACAAGGATGGCCGCGAGATCCTGCGCTTCAGTGCCGCAAGCTGATGCCCGGTCCGGCGTCACCCCGGCGCGGCGAGAGCGGATCGTTGCACCAATGAAAAAGGCCGGCGAGACGCCGGCCTTTTTTACAGGAGTCCAAGGTCTGGACTGTCGTGTCAGCCGACGATTTCGGTGTCCGAGAACCAGTACTTGATCTCTTCCGCTGCCGTCTCCGGCGCATCGGAGCCGTGCACCGAGTTTTCGCCGATCGACAGCGCATGCACCTTGCGGATGGTGCCTTCGGCGGCATTGGCCGGGTTGGTGGCGCCCATCACTTCACGGTTCCTGGCAATGGCGTTCTCGCCTTCCAGCACCTGCACGATGGTCGGTGCCGACGACATGAACTCGACCAGCTCGCCGAAGAACGGACGGTCCTTGTGGACGGCATAGAAGCCTTCCGCCTCACGACGGCTCATCCAGACCCGGCGCGAGGCGATGACGCGCAAGCCGGCCTCTTCCAGCATCCTGGTGATGGCGCCGGTGAGGTTGCGCCGGGTCGCGTCCGGCTTGATCATGGAAAAGGTGCGTTCGAGCGCCATGGGTTGTCCTTGTGATGAGATGGAATTGAGAGTGGCGGGCTCTATACAAGCCGCCCGTGCCATTGCCAAGGGGTGAGATCAAAGGGGCGAGGGACGGTCCGCGAAGCGGACGGAAAGCCAATTGACTGGCTTTCCGAGTAACCGACGCCCGCAGCGATGCGAAGGGCCGGAGCAGCTGTGCGTTTCTGTGTCAGGCCGGCGCCGATGAGGCCGACCAGCAGGCGAGATCGGATGGCTGTCATGCGATGCTTTGCTTGCTATAGTTGCGTGTCGGCGCCGCGCTGAAGTCGGCCCGAATGGAGACCACATGATCATGGCAGACGATCGTCAGGAACGCATTCGCAACCGTGCGCATCAGATCTGGCTGGAAGAGGGACAACCGGCTGGCCATCATGATCGCCATTGGCATCAGGCGGTAGCCGACATCGACCAGGAGGATGCCGGGGGCAAGTCGGCAGCCAAAAAGGCAACTGGTGCCGGCAAGGCAAAAGCCGCTCCCAAGGCCAAAGCCGCTCCCAAGGCCAAAGCCGCCCCTAGGGAGGCGAAGGCTGCCACAAAGACCAGCAAGCCAAAAAAGGCGGCAGCCAAGTAGGCTTGGCTATATCGCTGCTGGCCTTTCTCGCAGGGATTGACGGCCATCGTGCCTGCTCAGCACCAAGGTGAGGCGCTGCGGCGTCACGCCGCCGCCACCTTTCGCGCCAGCCCGCCGTGCAGGTCGAGGCAGCGGGCGAACCATTGCGCCACCACGTCGCTGTCTTCGAGCAGCTGGTAGGGCGAGGCTATGCGCGCCCATTGCAGGGCGCCGAAGACGACGTAGTCGGCGAACAGCGGCGACGTGCCGCCAATGTAGGGCTGGTAGCCGAGCATTGAGCGCAGCGGCTCCAATGCAGTGCGGAATGTTGCCAGTCCGGCGTCGCGCGCGGTGACTATATCCTCCAGCTTCCTGCCAAGGCGTTGCTCGCGGCTCTGGCGGAAATAAGCGGCGTTCTCCTCGTCCTGCATGGCGTGGAGGTCGATGATCGCCGCGGTGGTGACATAGGGATGGATCGTCAGTTGCGACCAGCGTTCGATGAAGCGTGCCATCGCCTTGCCGCCTTCGCCGCCAAACAGCGTCGGCCGATCCGGATAGGCTTCGTCAAGATAGAGCGCGATGGCGAAGGAATCGGCGACGACCGTCTCGCCGTCGCGGATCACCGGAACGGTTTTCGAAACGCCGCCCTCGACAGCGGGCACTTCGAGAAAGCGCGTCGGTGCGGTCGAAATGTCGAGCCCCTTGTGCGCAAGCGCCATCGCCACCTTCCAGCAATGCGGGCTGAACGGACGGCCAGCGTCGCGTCCGACGAGGTCATAGAGCAGAATGGTCATTGGCGTTGGGCCTCTAGCGGGTTAGGTAGGCCCCGCATCGATGCGAGCCGAGGGAAGCCATGAGACAGCATTTCATGATGTTTGCGGCCTATAATCAATGGGCCAACAACCGCATCTACGATGCCGCGGCCGAACTCGACGAAGAGGAATTCAACCGCAATGTCGGCGCCTTCTTCGGCTCGATGATGGGCACTCTCAACCACTTGCTGACAGCTGACCGTATCTGGATGAAGCGCTTCACCGGCGAGGGCGACGCGCCGACGACGCTGGATGCCGTCCTCCACCGGGGCTTGCCCGGCCTGCGGATGGTGCGTGAAGCCGAGGACAGGAGGATCATCGATTGGGTTGGCGGCCTCAGCGACAAGGCGTTGACGGGCCGCTTCACCTATATGACGGTCTCGGACATGCGCACGGTCTCGCAAAGGCTTGCCCCGGCACTGGATCATGTCTTCAACCACCAGACACATCACCGCGGCCAGGCGCACACGATTCTGACCATCCTGGGGCAGCCAAGCCTGGGTCTGGACCTGATGCTCTTCCAGCGCACCGAGGAGGGCAGGGCTTTCGCCTGATCCTGGCTGGGGGCAGATCGAAGTTCAGCCGGCGGTCTCGCTGTCCAACTGGTTCTGCGTCAGTGCGGCTTCCGCCACGATCCACTGTTTGAACAGCGATACCTTGCGAGCGTGCAGCGTCTTGTCGGGGCAGACGAAATACCACCCCGCGGTATTCGGGTGGTGCACCTTGAATGGAGCCACCAGCCTTTCGGCCCGGATATCGCTGGCCATATAGGCACGATTGGCCACGGCAAATCCCAATCCTGCGTTAGCCGCCTCGTAGGACATCATGCAGGAATCGAAATAGATGCTTTTGGTCTCGCGGAGCACGAAGCCGGCGCCGGCGAAGTCGAGCCATGATTGCCAGTTCTGGGTGCAGGTGTCGGAATGCAGCAGCGTGAAGTGGCGCAGATCTTCGGGCCTCACCTTCGACAGTGGCTTGTCGCCCAGGATTTCGTGGAAGAGTTTCCTGCTGCACACCGGCGTCAGGTCTTCCCGGAACAGCAGATCGGATTGGAGCCCATGAAAGTGGCCGTCGCCATAACGGATTTCGAGATCGAACTCGGAAGTCGTCAATTCATGCGTCGCGTAGGATGTCGAGACCCGCATCACAATATCGGGATGTTGCCGTTGGAACAGCGGCAGGCGCGGAAACAGCCAGCGTGCCGCAAAGGTCGGCAGCACCGATATCTTCAACACATGTTCCTGCGATTGCCCGGTCGCCTCCATGCTGGCGGCGACGATCCTCTCCAGCGCCTCGCGAACGCGCGAGACATAAGTCTCGCCCTCCGGCGTCAGCGACACTGCATTGCCGCCGCGCTGGAAAATCTTGAAACGCAGTTGATCCTCAAGGCTTTTGACGCGCTGGCTGACCGCTGACGCGGTGATAAACTGTTCTTCGCCGGCGCGCGTGAAATTCCCGTGCCTCGCAGCACTCTCCACGATTTTCAGCGAATTGAGGTTGACCTGACTGAGCAGACGCACGGTTTCGACCTTAAGCTGGGCTTACACTAGCACCAGCATTCCTAATTTTACAGGGGTGGGTGATCTAATCGACTGTTTCCCAAGTGTTGCCCCCGCCCCGGAGAAGTACAATGAACGCCCATACCATCCCCGAACTGCGTTATGCGATGAGCCGCGAAGCCATCATCGGTCACGAAACCGCCTGGAAGGTGTCGAGTTTCGGCGTCGCGCAATATCTGCACGGCTATGACCCGGCCCTGCTTGCAGCAATTGAGGAAGCTGCTCTGAAGCTCAAGGCCAGCCATGCCGTGCACAAGCACCTTGACTTGACCTTCATCACCGGCGCCGACCGTTTCATCCCCGAGATCAAGGAGTTGCTGCATGACAAGCTGCGCCTGGAGCGGCTGTCCGACATGATGGGCACCAAGCTGGAGCCCTATCCGCTGTCGATCGTCGGCTCGACGGTGACCTTCATGAATCCCAAGGACGGCGCCGTTGAATGGCATTGCGATGGCGTTCCGGTCACCGAGCTCATTCCGCTGTCGATCAGCAATCCGCTGGTCGGCGGCCACCTCGAAATCTACTGCGACGACTCCGAAACCGGCCGCGCCATCCTCGAATCCGGCCGCGAGATTCCGCGCAACCGTGTCATGCGCATCGATCACAAGATGAACTACGCCACGCTTGGGCAGTTTCTCGGTGTCCTGCATCGCACCGCGCCGATCCGGTTCGGCGAACGCGTCACGCTGGTGCTCAACCAACGCTCGGTGGCCAAGCCCTATGTCGACGACAACCGCATGTTCTATCTCGCCGCCGACAACGACCATGACCGCGAATGGGTCAACGAGCTGGCCGAAGACGTCTGGACCAACCAGTTGCCGGCCTATCGCCGGTTCGAGCAAGAGCATCCTGTTCCGGCGTCGTCCGAGGCGCCGATTCCGGGCGGAGCCAGGGAATCATGGTAATCAGCCATGATCCCGGAAAGTGGGAACCGGTTTTCGGACAGGATCATGGTCGAACACAGAGATAGAGGCCCACGCCAGTTCTTTCGGCATGGATCCGGCCCGGTAACCGCGCTGGTCTTTGCTGCCGGGGCGGTGGCGTTGTGGTCGACCAATGCGCTGGTCGGCAAATCCCTGCTGGCCAGCCATCCGGTGTCGCAGGTGCAACTCCTGCAGTTTACAGGAGCTGCACTCCTCTTCGCCGCCATCCGGTTGATGAGCCGGGAAAGGGCCGTGCCAGTTTCGGCAGGGCCGGCGCTCGTCTCTCTCGCGGTCGGCTTCATCGGTCTGGTCGGCACCATGGTGCTGCAATACATCGCTTTCGCTTCGATGCCGGTGATCGAGGCCAATCTGGTGGCCTACACCTGGCCGTTGATGGTCGCTGCGGCGGTCATCGCTCTGCAGAATCCGCGGCGCCCGGCACTGCTGGGCCTCGCCGCGGTTGTGGGCTTCATCGGCGTTGCACTGGTGATTTCGGGAGGGCGTAACCAATCCTGGCTCCAGGGCGATCTCGTCGGCTATGTCGCCGCATTCGGGTCCGCACTGTGCATGGCCTTCTATTCGATCATGGTGGGACGCGTTGCCACCTCGCCGGATCGCCTGTTGCTGCCCTCGTCGCTGATCGGTGTCGCCTTGACGTTCTTGTGGTGCGCTCGCGACGGTTTCGCCTGGCCCGTCGGCACGGACCTGGCTCTCGGGCTCTATCTCGGCGCCGGTCCTATGGGGTTGGGTTACTACTTCTGGTCACGCGCCTTGAAGCTCGAAGGCAGCGGCAAGGTCGCGGTCGTCGCCTATCTCACGCCGATCGCCTCGACGCTGCTGCTGACGCTATCGGGCGAAAGGCTGACGATGACGGCCATTGTCGGAGCCGTCCTCGTCATCGGCAGTTGCGTCGCGGTCGGCGTGGAACGTTCGGAGGCCCAGAACCATGTTTGACGAAAACGAACGTCTGGCCAGGCAGGAAGCGCATTGGCTGATCAAGGAATTTGGCGCCGAGGCACCGCTATATGCCGCCATGAAGGCCGAAAAGGCTATAGAGCAAAAGGACTTCAGCCGTTGCGCCCGTTGGAAGCGTATTCTAGAGATATTGGCCGACGGTCATGCTGCTAAGTCTGCTAGTCCCAAGTATTAGATTTTCTAATTTGCGCGACGTCGATTTCCCATGAAAAGTATTTTTGCGAGTCTTGATTCCTTGTTGAGACTTGGCGGTCCGTTGGGGGGCGCGGCTAAAGAGATACAAAGACACAAGTCTTCACTGGGGTGGATGACTTTGTCGGAAATAGGGTGATAGAATTGTCAAATATCGATGATAAGACCGTTATCGAACTGACGGCCGATATTGTCTCGGCCTATATAGGCAACAATCCGCTTCCGGCTTCCGGTCTACCTGAATTGATTGCCAGCGTCAGCGCTTCGGTGCGCAAGCTGGCTGGTGCACCTGTCGCGGAAAGCCCAAGCCTGGTTCCGGCCGTGAACCCGAAGAAGTCGGTGTTTCCCGACTACATCATCTGTCTTGAGGACGGAAAGAAGTTCAAGTCGCTCAAGCGACACCTCAGGACCGATTATGGCTTGAGCCCGGACGACTACCGGGCCAAATGGAGCTTGCCGCCGGACTATCCGATGGTTGCGCCAAACTATTCGGCGACACGGTCGGCGCTGGCAAAGTCGACGGGGCTTGGCCGCAAGCCGGCAGCAGCGCCGGCCGTCGCAGCCAAGGCGACGAAGCGCAAGGGGACTGCCTGAGCGCTGCCTGGCCGGGTAGGTAGGCAGATCGGCTGCCTTGACGACGCCTTTGCGGGCGTCGTTTTCAGGCCTTGTGCGGCCAACTGGCCCGCAAGGTCTTGCGAAGCGTTGATGTCCGGTGCAAAAGCGCGGCCATGCTGATCATCAACGACCTTTCGCTCCGCATGGCCGGACGCCTGCTTCTCGACCACGCCTCGCTGACCTTGCCGGCCGGCACCAAGGCCGGTCTTGTCGGTCGCAACGGCACCGGTAAGACGACGCTGTTCAAGGCCATCACCGGCGACCTCGCCTCCGAGACGGGCTCGATCAGCCTGCCCAAGAACACGCGCATCGGCCAGGTGGCGCAGGAAGCGCCCGGCACCGAGGACCCGCTGATCGAGATCGTGCTCAAGGCCGATCTCGAGCGAACGGCACTCCTTGAAGAGGAAAAGACCGCCACCGATCCGCACCGCATCGCCGACATCCACATGCGGCTGGCCGATATCGACGCGCACTCAGCCGAGTCGCGCGCGGCCACCATTCTTGCCGGTCTCGGCTTCGATGATGTTGCGCAGCGCCGCCCGGCCTCGTCCTTCTCCGGCGGCTGGCGCATGCGCGTGGCGCTTGCGGCGGTGCTGTTTGCCGAGCCTGACCTTCTGCTGCTCGACGAGCCGACCAACTATCTCGACCTCGAAGGCACGCTGTGGTTGGAAAACTATGTGTCGAAGTATCCGCACACCGTTCTTCTGATCTCGCATGATCGCGACCTGCTCAACCGCGCCGTCAATTCGATCGTTCATCTTGACCAGAAGAAGCTGACCTTCTGGCGTGGCGGCTACGATCAGTTCGAGCGTCAGTATACCGAGCAGAAGGAACTGCAGGAGAAGGGCAGGGTCAAGCAGGAAGCCGCCCGCAAGCATATGGAATCCTTCGTCGAGCGCTTCCGCGCCAAGGCCTCGAAGGCGAGACAGGCGCAGTCGCGCATCAAGGCGCTGGAGAGGATGAAGCCGATCGCCGCGATCGTCAACGATACGGTGCGGCCGTTCTCCTTCCCCGAGCCGGTGAAGACGGTGGCCTCGCCGATCGTGGCGCTGAACAACGTCAATGTCGGCTACACCGAGGGGCAGCCGATCCTCAAGAAGATGACCCTGCGCATCGATGCCGACGACCGCATCGCGCTGCTCGGCGCCAACGGCAACGGCAAGTCGACCTTCGCCAAATTGCTGTCCGGCCGGCTGAAGCAGGAGGCCGGCACCATGACGGTGGCGCCCGGGCTGAAGGTGGCGATCTTCGCCCAGCACCAGCTCGACGATCTCCGGCCTGAGGAAAACGCCTACGAGCATGTTCGCCGGCTGATGCCGGAGGCGCCGGAATCGAAGGTGCGCGGACGCGTCGCCCAGTTCGGCCTCACCACCGAGAAGATGAACACCGCCGCCAAGGATCTGTCCGGCGGCGAGAAGGCGCGGCTGTTGATGGGTCTGTCGGCCTTCGAGGGACCGAACCTGTTCATCCTCGACGAGCCGACCAACCATCTCGACATCGACAGCCGTGAATCGCTGATCCATGCGCTGAACGAATTTCCTGGCGCGGTGATCCTGATCTCGCACGATCGCCATCTGCTGGAGGCGACCGCCGACCGGCTGTGGCTGGTCAAGGACGGCGCAGTCAATCCGTATGACGGCGACCTCGAAGACTACAAGACGCTGGTCACCGGTGTGTCGGGCGACCGCCGTGGCAAGCGCGAGGCGGACAAGGCATCAAAGGCCGACCGCCGCCGCGATGCGGCTGCGCGCCGCGCCGCCTTCGAGCCGCTGGCCAAGGAAATCCGCGCCACCGAAGCGCTGATGGACCGCATCCGCAAGCGCATCGACGGCATCGAGGACGAGCTGTCCAATCCGGCCGTCTACGAGAAGGACCCCTCGACGGCGACCCGGCTGGCCAAGGAGCGCTCGCAACTGGCCCAGACACTGGCCGGCCACGAGGAAAAATGGCTGACCATGTCGGCCGAGTACGAGGAAGGCACGGCGGAATAGGGCATGTCGAAGGAATCTTGGATCGGGGCTGCGAAGGTTTTGGCGATCAATCCAGGGGCTGTCGTAAAATGCCCTGAATGCGGAGAAGGCAATCTGGTTGTCGTCGACGCCGGGGCAGGGGCCACGCATGTCGAGCGCCATATGCATTGCCCAAAATGCGGCGCCTACAATGCGCTCTTTAAGCGAACCGACGGCGTGTAACTGGCCCTACACGCCGCGCCCGAAAGCCGTTAGACAAGTGCCATGAACCAGCACGCCAAGCTCAGAATCGGCCATTCGGCCTGTCCGCATGATTGCCCGTCGACCTGCGCGCTCGAGGTCGAGTTGCTTGATGGCAACCGCATCGGCCGCGTCCATGGCGCCAAGGCCAACAGCTATACGGCCGGCGTCATCTGCGCCAAGGTCGCGCGCTATGCCGACCGCGTCCATCATCCCGACCGTCTGCTGAAACCGCTGGTGCGGGCCGGCGCCAAGGGCGACGGCGTGTGGAAGGAGGCGAGCTGGGAGGCCGCACTCGACCTCGTCGCCGAAAAATTCATCGCGGCCGAGGAGAAATACGGCTCGGAGACGGTCTGGCCCTATTACTATGCCGGCACGATGGGACTGGTGCAGCGCGACGGTATCGACCGGCTGCGCCACGCCAAGAAGTACTCCGGCTTTTTCGGTTCGATCTGCACCAACCTGGCCTGGACGGGCTGGATGATGGGGGCCGGCGCCTTGCGCGGGCCCGATCCGCGCGAGATGGCGAAATCCGACTGCGTGGTGATCTGGGGCACCAATGCGGTGGTCACGCAGGTCAACGTGATGACCCACGCCATCAAGGCGCGCAAGGAACGCGGCGCCAGGATCGTCGTCATCGACGTCTATGAGAACGCGACGATGAAGCAGGCCGACCTCGGCCTGGTGCTGAAGCCCGGCACCGATGGCGCGCTAGCCTGCGCGGTCATGCATGTGCTGTTCAGGGAAGGCATGGCCGACCGCGCCTATCTCGAAAAATACACCGACGACCCAAAGGGACTGGAAGAGCATCTGCGGACGCGCACACCGGAGTGGGCAGCGGGCATTACCGGTCTGACGGTCGCCGAGATCGAGGCTTTCGCTCGGCTCGTCGGCACGACGAAGAAAACCTATTTCCGTCTCGGCTATGGTTTTGCGCGCCAGCGCAACGGCTCGGTCAACATGCACGCGGCGGCCTCCATCGCCGCTGTCACCGGCTGCTGGCAATATGAGGGCGGTGGCGCCTTCCATTCCAATTCCGGCATCTTCAAGCTCAACCAGGATGTGCTGGAAGGCACGAAGATGCGCGATCCCTCGATCCGCTATCTCGACCATTCGCGCATCGGCCCGGTGCTGACCGGGGCGAAGGATGCGCTCTATGGCGGCCCGCCGGTGACGGCGATGCTGATCCAGAACACCAACCCGGCCAATGTCGCGCCTGAACAGCGACTGGTGAAGCAGGGTTTTCTGCGCGACGACCTCTTCACCTGCGTCCACGAGCAGTTCATGACCGACACGGCCAAGCTCGCCGATGTCGTGCTGCCGGCGACGATGTTCCTCGAGCACGACGACGTCTACAAGGGCGGCGGCAACCAGCACATCACCCTCGGCCCCAAGCTGATCGACCCGCCGGAAGGGTCACGCACCAACCATTTCGTCATCGAGGAACTGGCTGAACGCCTCGGCGTCGCTGATCGTCCAGGCTTCGGCCTGACCGAACAGCAGCATATCGATATCATCTTGGGCAAGCGCGGGCTGGGCAGCTTCGACAGCTTGAAGGAAGACAAGTGGGTCGACCTGCAGCCGGATTTCGACACCGCGCATTTCATCAAGGGTTTCGGCCACGCGGATGGGAAATTCCGCTTCCGCGCCGACTGGACCGGGCAGGCGGCGCCCAACCGGCCGCCGAAGGGCATGGGTCTGTTCGGACCGGTGGAGCGGCTGCCGGAATTCCCCGACCATGTCGACCTGATCGAGGTCGCCGATGAGGCGCATCCGTTCCGGCTGGCGACATCGCCGGCACGCAATTTCCTCAACTCGACATTTTCGGAAACACCGGTGTCGAAGGCCAAGGAAGTGCGGCCGGAACTGCTTCTGCATCCCGACGATGCGGCGGCCCATGGGCTTGCTGACGGCGACCGCGTCGAGGTCGGCAACGAGCGCGGCGAAGTGGTGCTGCACGCAAAACTGTTCAACGGCATCAAGCGCGGCATCGTCATCGCCGAAGGCATCTGGCCAAACAGCGCGCATGAGCGCGGCGAGGGCATCAACGTGCTGACCGGCGCCGATGCGCCGGCACCTTATGGCGGCGCTGCCTTCCACGACAACAAGGTGTGGCTGCGCGCGGCAGACTGAGGCCGAAGGGAGCTCCGCTCCCCGCGCCAAGTCATACCGGCAGGATTTCGGCCGCCTTCCTTCGGTCTCGTCGTAGCCGGATGTCGTCGGCGATCTGCCCTGCCTCGATCGAGATTTCGCGCAGCAGTCCGGTGACCGTATTGTGAAAGCCGATGAGATAGAGGCCGAGCTCCGAAGCGCGTGCGTTGACGCCGCTGCGGCCCGGCTGGATGCCAGGCTGCAGCAACCTGGCGTAGCCCGGCCGGAAGCCGGTGGCGAAGATGATCGCATCGAACTCGCCATGCTCGCCGTCGGCAAAATGGGCGCCTTGCTCGGTGATTTCGGCAATGTCGGTTGCGACCTTGATCGCGCCTTCGCGGATCTTGCCGACCGTGCCGACATCGATCACTGGAATGCGCGACGCCACGGCGATCTGCTGCAACATCCCTTGGCTCGGTCGCTTGAGCCCGTATTTCTCCAGCCTGCCCAGTGCCAGATCGAGGATGACAGGGAACAAGGCATCATTGATGCGTTGCGGCATCAGGCGAGCCGCCATGCCGACCATCTGGATGGGTACACCAAGCAACTCGCGTGGCACGATATGAACGCCGCCGCGCACCGAAATCGTCGGCCACGCACCGCCTTCCACCAGATCGAGCGCGATCTCGGCGCCGGTGTTGCCCATGCCGACGATCAGCACCGATTGGCCGGCAAAGGGCGCGGCGTTGCGATAGTCGGCGCTATGCAGCCTTTCACCCCTGAAGGCTTCGGCGCCGGCAAATCCGGGCATCAGCGGCTCGGCGTTGTAGCCCGACGCGATCACCACGTGGGAGGCATGCAGGGCGCCGGATGTCGCTTCGACATGCCAGCCTCTGCCTTGCCGGGTGATCATCCGCACTGTCTGTCCAAAGCGGGGCCGCAGGTCGAAGCGTTGCGCGTAGGCATCGAGATAGTCGGCGAAGAGATCGCGCGGCACATAGCGCGGATAATCCTTGGGAAAGGGCACGAAAGGCAGCGAGGAATAGCGTTTGGTTGTGTGCAGGTGGACGCGCTCATAGTGGCGTCGCCACGCGGGTGCGGCCTGCTCCTCTTTTTCGAGAAGAATGAAGTCGACCCCGGCCTGCCGCAGGCATGCGGCAACGGCCAGACCCCCTGGCCCGGCACCGATGATTGCAACTGGGGTGGTGTCGTCCAAGCGCGCCTCCGCCAATAAATTCGCGTTCGGAGAATGTCAAAAGCATGGCAGCCGGGTCTGGCTGCCAGCAAATTCTCAACGGGGCAAGGGCACCGTCAGCCCGACCTTGACGCGGTCCATGGCGACGAAGGTGCGGAACTTCCGCACATTGTTGCTGTCGAAGAACAGTTTTCGCGTCAGCGCCTCGTAGGCGCCCATGTCGGCCACGGTGATGATCAGGATGAAATCGGCCTCGCCGGTGACGTAGTAGCATTGCTGCACTTCCGGCGCGGCCGAGAACTGCCGCTTGGCCGCGTCTATGAGTTCGGTGCGTTCGCTCTCGAGTTCCACCTCGACGAAGATGGTGATGGGCTGGCCAACCGCCGCCGGCTCGACCAGCGCAACATTGCCGGCAATGACGCCGGTCTGTTCCATGCGCTTGATGCGGCGTTGCACCGCCGGCGCCGAAAGGTTGACGGCTTCGCCGATCAGCCGCTGCGGCGTCGTGTTGTCGCGCTGCAGGATCGCAAGGATGGCGAGATCGAAACTGTCGAGTGGAGGTGGCAATGCAGGCAATGGCGATCCTGACGAAACAAACTTGCATTTCGAGGGTCGTATTACAGCGCTCTTTGCGCCGGTCCTGCAATATGTTCTCGCTGAACTGCCAAGGAGGCCGCCAGTGTTCCTGCCCAACCGCAATGTCTTGCACCGCCAGCCGCTCGACCCGGCCGATGCCGAAACACTTGGGGTCGCCGGGGCCGACACGGTCGAGCGTTTCCTTGCCCATCGCGACAATCACCTGATGACACCGCTGCATGCGCTGCCGGTGCTGTCGACTGAACTCGGCCTCGGTGCCTTGCATATCAAGGATGAAGGCTTTCGCCTCGGCCTTGGCAGCTTCAAGGCGCTGGGCGGCGCCTATGCTGTCTTCCGCCTGGTGCTGGAAGAGGCAGGTCGGTCGCTTGGTCGACCCGTCGATGTGGCCGATCTTAGTCAGCCGGATGTTCGGGCGGTTGCCGCGACGATGACGGTTGCCTGCGCCACCGATGGCAATCACGGCCGGTCGGTCGCGCAAGGTGCGCAACTCGTCGGGGCGCGTGCGGCGATCTTCGTCCACGCCGGTGTCAGCGAAGAGCGTATCGCCGCCATCGCGCGCTATGACGCAGAGATGATCCGCGTCGACGGCAATTATGACGACTCGGTCAGCCAAGCTGCCCAAGTTTCGGCCGAAAAGGGCTGGACCGTTGTCTCCGACACCTCGTGGCCGGGTTATGAGCGCATTCCCGGCCTCGTCATGCAGGGCTATACGGCGATCGTGCGCGAAGCCTTGCGCCAACTCCGGGAGCCCCCGACCCATGTCTTTGTGCAGGCGGGTGTCGGCGGCATCGCCGCCTCGGTCGCCGGCCATCTTGCCATCGGGCTCGGCGACGCCAGGCCGACCTTCATCGTGGTCGAGCCCGCGCGTGCCGCGTGCGTTGTCGCCGCCGCCCAGGCAGGGCGCCCTGTCAAGGTCGCGCATAGCCAACCAACCGTGATGGCGATGCTGGAATGCTACGAGGCCTCTCCGGTCGCCTGGCGTGTGTTGGCGCGCGCCGCCGACGCCTTCATGACGGTGGATGAGGACGAGGCCATCGCGGTGATGCGGCGGTTGGCGCGGCCAAGTGCCGGCGATCCGGTGATCGTCGCCGGCGAAAGCGGCGGCGTCGGCCTCGCAGGGCTGATCCGGGCAGTGGCTGACCACCAGGCCGACCTTGGGCTCGACGGCAAATCCCGGGTGCTGGTGATCAACACCGAAGGGGCCACCGACCCGCATCGCTATGCCGAACTGGTCGGCATGGGCCCGGCCGATGTGCTGGCCGGCAAGATGCTTGCGGAAGCAACGCCGTGATCGCGGTCTACGCGCAGCGCCTGCTTGGCCGTATCCGTGAACTCGGTGTCGTCGGCCGTGACAGCGAGGGCAGGCTGATCCGATTGGCTGCCTCCGACACGGACAGGCTGGGCCGCGACCTCTTCGTTGGCTGGCTGCGGCAGGCCGGGCTCGATGTCGCCATAGACCGGGTCGGCAACATTTTCGGCATCTGGCAAAGCCCTGACAATGCCGGGCAGGCGCCACTGCTCATCGGCTCGCATATCGACACGGTCATCGATGCCGGCATCTATGACGGCTGCTACGGTGTGCTTGCCGGGCTGGAGGTGATCGAGACCCTCAAGGCATCGGGCTTTTCGCCGTCGCGCCCGATCGCGGTCGCCGCCTTCACCAACGAGGAGGGCGTGCGCTATACCCCGGATATGATGGGCTCGCTGGTGCATGCCGGCGGCATCGGCTTCGAGACGGTGCTGGCGGCTGTCGGCACCGACGGCAGCGTGCTCGGGCAGGAGCTTGCCCGCATCGGCTATGCCGGTGACGAGGTGCCCGGCTTCCTCAAGCCGCACGCCTATCTGGAACTGCATATCGAGCAGGGGCCAGTGCTGGAGCGCGAAGGCGTGCCGATCGGCGCAGTGGAGAATCTGCAAGGCATCTCCTGGCAACGCATCACCATCGACGGCGTCGCCAACCATGCCGGCACCACGCCGATGTCGATGCGCAGCGACGCCGGCCACGCCGCCGCGCGGGTCATCACCTTCCTGTACGAAAGGGCCAAGGCCTCGAACACGCCGACGGTCGCCACCGTCGGCACGATGCGCTTCGAGCCGAATGCCATCAACGTCATTCCCTCCCAGGCCGTCTTCACCGTCGATCTGCGCGACCCCGATGAGCAGCGCCTACAGGCGGAGGAGGCCGCACTTGCTGCCTGTCTCGAACAGCTTGCCGACACCGAAGGCGTGACGATCTCGGTCGAGCGGCTGGCCCGCTTCGAGCCGGTGATCTTCGACATTCGCATTGTCGAACTGATCGAGGCTGCCGCGAAGAACCGCGGCCTCGGCGTCAAACGCATGACATCAGGCGCCGGCCACGATGCACAGATGATGGCGCGCATCGCGCCCACAGCGATGATTTTCGTGCCGAGCGCCGGCGGCATCAGCCACAATCCGCGCGAGCACACTGAGGATGCCGAGCTTGTTGCCGGCGCCAACATCCTGCTTGATGTGGTCACAGAACTTGCGAAGTAGGTCAGGGGGACAGAAGAAATGTCCGAATTCGATCGTGACGCGCTGAGGCAGGAGATGATTGTCTGGCGGCGCGATTTGCACGCGCATCCCGAGTTCGGCTTCGAGGAAAGGCGCACCGCGGCCTTCGTTGCCGCCAAGCTGCGTGAATTTGGCCTCGACGATGTCACCGAGGGTGTCGGCGGCACCGGCGTCGTCGGCACGCTGAAGCGCGGCAGCGGCAACCGGGCGATTGCGCTCAGGGCCGACATGGATGCGCTGCGCATCACCGAGCAGTCCGCTGCGCCCTACCGTTCCGGCAATCCCGGCATCATGCATGCCTGCGGCCATGACGGCCACACCACCATGTTGCTCGGTGCGGCAAAGCTGCTGGCCGAAGAGGGTGGTTTCGACGGTACCGTGCGTTTCGTCTTCCAGCCGGCCGAGGAATGGGGCAAAGGCGCGCTGGCCATGCTCGATGACGGCCTGATGCAGCGCTTTCCCTTCGACGAGATTTTTGGCCTGCACAACATGCCCGGCCTGCCCATCGGACATTTCGAGACCCGCGCCGGCCCGATCATGTCGGCCGAGGACAATTTCGAGATCGTGCTGAAAGGGCTCGGCGGCCATGCCGCGCGGCCGCATTCGGGGAACGAAACGCTGGTCGCCGCCTGCGCGCTGGTCACCAACCTGCAGACCATCGTCTCGCGCCGGCTGAGCCCGGCCGACATATCGGTGGTTTCGGTGACCGAACTGATCACCGACGGCACCCGCAACGCACTGCCCGGTCTTGCTCGCATTCTCGGCGATGCGCGCAGCTTCCGCCCCGAGGTCAGCGCCGAGATCGAGCGGCAGATGCGTATCATCGCCGAGGGCACCGCCGCCGCCTACAATGTCACCGCCGAGGTCAATTACAGCCGCGAATTCGTGCCGCTACGCAACGATGCCGAACTGGTCGATGCGGCATTTGCTGCCGCAAGAAGTGTCTTCGAGCCCGGCAACATTTCCGTCGCCCGCGAGCCGATGACCGCCTCCGAGGATTTCGCCCGCTTCCTCGACCATGTGCCGGGCTGTTTCGTCTTCCTCGGCAATGGCAAGGCGTCGGCGCCGCTGCACAATTCGAGCTACGACTTCAGCGATGACGGGCTGCTGTTCGGCACGAATTTCCATGTCGCCATGGTCAGGCAAAGACTGGGCGGCGAAGCCGGGAGTTGATTGCGGCTTGATTGCCAGGGCGCGCCCGCCGCTGGCCCAACACCATCCCTATCGCCAGCCAGGTCCCGCGTTTACTGAAATTCCCTGTTGACAGAGATCGGACGCTGATGACCAGGATTTCACTTCTGGGAATTCCCCACGACGACAATTCGTCCTGCTTCAAGGGGCCGGCGCAAGCACCTGCCCATATCCGTCCTGAATTGTTCTCCGACGCCTACAGCATGTGGAGCGAAACCGGTTTCGATCTGACCGACAGGCTTCTCGATCATGGCGACATCCGCTTCGACGCAGGCGTCGATCCATGGGACCTGATCGAAAGCGAGGTCGGGCGGGTGATGGAGCCGGGCGATCCGCTGATCTGCCTCGGCGGCGACCATGCCATCTCCTGGCCGATACTGCGCGCGGTGCGTCGCCGACACCCCAGCCTGACCATTCTGCACATCGATGCGCATCCCGATATGTACGATGCCTATCAGGGCAATCCGCGCTCCCACACCTCGCCCTTTGCCCGCATCATGGAAGAGCGGCTTGCCGACCGCCTCATCCAGGTCGGCCTGCGGACCGTCAACGACCATCATCGCGACCAGTTCAAGCGGTTCGGTGTCGAGGTGATCGAGGCGGGGCGGTTTGGCGACGATCTGGAGCTCGATCTCAAGACGCCGGTCTACATCTCGATGGACCTCGACGGGCTCGACCCGGCCTTTGCGCCAGGCGTCTCGCACCGCGAACCCGGCGGTCTGACTAGTCGTCAGGTCATCAACCTGATTCAATCGGTCAACCAGCCGATAGTGGCGGCTGATATCGTTGAACTAAACCCGCTTCGCGACATCGCCAACCTGACCGCCATCGTGGCGGCGAAACTCCTCAAGCAAATTGCCGGGATGATGGTCAAGACGCGCGTGTGATGCTGCGACGTGCAGGTTGTGCGGGTGGTACGCATTTGACGAAAACAATCATCCGGTGACGCCGGGGAAAGACTCAGCTAGCTTGTTGTTCGCGGCGGACCTGATTTATCCGCTTGGCCGGCGCTCCCTTCTTCCTCCCAAGCGGCGCCGGCCTTCTTCTCCAAGAAGCTCTATTCGCCGCGCCTCGATCGTCTACTATGCGGTCAAGACGGTCGGCAGGGGAACCAAATGCCGTTTCCCCGGTTGGTCCTGCTCCAATGGAGTGTTGCAACCATGTTCCGTCTGCTTGTCACCGGCGCTTTGGCCTATGTCACCTACCGTATCGCCAGGAAGATGGTGGAGGACGTGCCCGATACGGTCGACCCGCTGCTGCTGCCGCCATCGCAACATGATCGTGAGGCTTTACGCCGCCAGTCGGCTGCGATGGGGATCGATCCCCAACGCTAGGCAGGCTGTCACGCTTCGGCTGCAGGGCAGGCTGACATTCTCGCATCGGCGTTGCGAACAAAGCAGAAACGATGCTTGATGGGCGATGAACCTCGCCACCTCTGATTCGATTTTTCGGGAACCGACCGTCCAGCCTGCCTATCTCGCCCGGCTGAACGACGCCCAGCGGCAGGCTGTCGAGCATGGCGACGGCCAGATTGCCGGGCCACTACTGGTCATTGCCGGTGCCGGCTCTGGCAAGACCAACACGCTGGCGCATCGCGTCGCCCATCTGATCGTCAAGGGGGCCGACCCGCGCCGCATCCTGCTGATGACCTTTTCGCGCCGCGCCGCGTCCGAAATGGCCAGGCGCGTCGAGCGCATCGCCGGCGAGGTGCTCGGCCGCGACGCCGCGGTGATCACCGACGCTCTGACCTGGGCCGGCACCTTTCACGGCATCGGCGCCCGGCTGCTGCGCGACTATGCGCTGGAGATTGGCCTCGATCCGGCCTTTACCATCCACGACCGCGAGGATTCAGCCGACCTGATGAACCTGATCCGGCATGAGCTGGGGTTCTCGAAGACGGAAGCGCGCTTTCCGACCAAGGGCACCTGCCTTGCCATCTATTCGCGTGCCGTCAACGCGCAGGCGCCGCTGGGCGAAGTGCTGGGGTCCGCCTTTCCCTGGTGCGCCGGTTGGGCGGAGCAGCTGAAGCAATTGTTCGCCGGATATGTCGAGGCCAAGCAGGCGCAGAACGTGCTCGATTACGACGACCTGCTGCTCTACTGGGCGCAGATGGCGGCTGAGCCTGAAATAGCCGCGCATCTGGGTGGGCGTTTCGACCATGTGCTGGTCGACGAATACCAGGATACCAACCGGCTGCAGGCTTCTATCCTGATGGCGCTTAAACCCGACGGCGCCGGGCTGACGGTGGTCGGCGACGATGCGCAGTCGATCTATTCGTTCCGTGCCGCCGAGGTGCGCAACATCCTCGATTTTCCCCAGCAGTTCGCGCAGGCCGCCGACGTGGTGATGCTGGAGCGCAATTACCGCTCGACCGAGACCATCCTGGCCGCCGCCAATGCGGTGATCGGCGAGGCCTCGGAGCGCTTCACCAAGAACCTGTGGTCGGAGCGCAAATCAACAGACAAGCCAAGGCTGGTGAGCGTGCGCGACGAGGTCGAGCAGGCCAATTTCGTCTGCGATACCATTCTGGCCGAGCGAGAAGCTGGCACGGCGCTGAAATCGCAGGCGGTGCTGTTTCGCGCCTCCCACCATAGCGGCCCGCTGGAGATCGAGTTGACCCGGCGCAACATTCCCTTCGTCAAGTTCGGCGGCCTGAAATTCCTTGATGCCGCTCACGTCAAGGACGTGCTGGCGGTGCTGCGCTTTGCCGAAAACCCGCGCGACCGCGTTGCCGGCTTCCGGGTGCTGCAACTGATGCCGGGCATCGGTCCTTCGGCCGCCGCGCAGATCGTCGAGACCATGACCACCGCTCTGGATGAGGCCATGGGCCTCGCCGGCTGGCGCCCGCCGCAGCGCGCGGCCGATGATTGGCCGGGCTTCGTCGCGCTCTATTCCGGCCTGCGGGCCGGCGCCAAATGGCCGGCCGATCTCGAACAGGTCAGGCTCTGGTACGAGCCGCATCTGGAGCGCATCCACGAGGATGCGATCACGCGCCGGGCCGACCTTTTGCAGCTCGAACAGATCGGCTCGGGCTATGCCTCGCGCGAACGCTTCCTCACGGAGCTGACGCTCGACCCGCCGGACGCCACCAGCGACCAGGCCGGACCGCCGCACCGTGACGAGGACTATCTGATCCTGTCGACCATCCATTCGGCCAAGGGCCAGGAATGGAAGAATGTCTTCGTGCTCAACACGGTCGACGGCTGCATCCCGGCCGATCTCGGCGTCGGCACCAAGGAGGATATCGAGGAGGAGCGCCGGCTGCTCTACGTGGCGATGACCAGGGCCAAGGACAATCTCAGCTTGGTCATGCCGCAGCGCTTCTTTCCGCACGGCCAGGCGGCGCGCGGCGACCGCCATCTCTATGCCTCGCGCACCCGTTTCATCCCGGCCTCGATCCTTGCAGACTTCCAGCAGGTCTCGTGGCCGAGCGCGCAAGCGGCACAGGGCAGGGCGCCCCGGCCGGAGGTGCGCGTCGACATTGGGGCGCGCATGCGCGGCATGTGGAAATAGCCGCGAGATAGCGCCATGCCCCAACCACCGGTCAGGATCGCCATCGCGGGTGCACTGGGTCGCATGGGCCGCCAGATGGCGAACGCCGTCCAGGCCGATGCGCGGCTGGCGCTCGCCGCCCGCTTTCACCGACCGGGCGTTGTCGGCGAGGGGCTGGTGAGCCGCGACGAGGCGCTTGCCATGGCCGATGTGGTGATCGATTTCACCACGCCGGCGGCCTCGGCTGATCTGGCCAGGTTTTGCGCCGAACGCGGCGGGCCAGCCCTGGTCATTGGCTCGACAGGCTTCGATGCCGCCGAGTTGGCGACCATCACCGATGCCGCGAAAACCATCGCCATCGTCCGCTCCGGCAGCTTTTCGCTTGGGCTGAACATGCTGGTCGGACTGGTCGAGCAGGCGGCGCGAGCGCTTGATCCCAACGACTGGGATGTCGAGATTGTCGAGGCGCATCATCGCCACAAGATCGATGCGCCGTCCGGGACGGCGCTGATGCTGGGACAGGCCGCCGCCAGCGGACGCGGCATCGAACTGGACACGGTCGCAAGGCGCGTTCGCGATGGCGTCACCGGCCCGCGGCCGCCCAGTGAAATCGGCTTTGCTGTGATGCGCGGCGGCAGCATCGTCGGCGAGCACAGCGTCAGCTTCTGCGCCGAGGGCGAGACCGTGACCCTCTCGCATTCGGCCGGCGACCGCATCATGTTCGCCCGTGGCGCCATCGCCGCCGCACTCTGGGTGGCGGGGCGCCCGCCCGGCGAATATGACATGCGCGACGTGCTGGGATTGAGCGATCGAGCGAGGCGAACTGTCCGCGACGGGATCTCGTGATTAGCCAAACGAACTGGTTCTGATCCCCGTTTTGGCAACTGGCTCTATCCAGATCATGATCGGGTCAGCATCGGCTTACCGATCCGTAAGGTTTGCGGTGACTTTCGGCACGGCCTTGAAAGGTGAATGAAAGGTTGGTGCCGTAAGTGTTGGGCGCGCGCCCCGTATTTGTCGCGGAAAGCGATGGGAGAGAGAGGGCGCGGGAAACGAACAAAGGGAAGAGGCCATGTCGCTCGCGCGAATACTGCTTGATTCAGCCGCCACAACCGCACTCGTCGCCACCATGGCCTTGTCCGCGCCGTCCGCGCGCGCCGACGAAAAGGTTTCCATCATGGTCGGCGGTTATGAGAAACAGATCTATCTGCCCGCCAAGCTGACCGAGGCGCTCGGTTACTTCAAGGACGAGGGTCTCGATGTCGAGTTGCTGAATGAGCCGGCCGGCGTCGATGCCGAAAACGAGATGCTCGCCGGTGCCGTGCAAGGGGTTGTCGGCTTCTACGATCATTGCATCGATCTGCAGGCAAAGGGCAAATTCGTCGAATCCATCGTCCAGTTCAGCCAGGCGCCGGGCGAGGTCGAGCTTGTTTCGGCGAAACACCCCGAGATCAAATCGCCTGCCGACTTCAAGGGAATGAGCTTGGGCGTGACCGGTCTTGGCTCATCGACGAATTTTCTTACGGAGTATCTCGCCGTCAAGAACGGTTTGAAGCTGGGTGACTTCACCTCGGTTCCGGTCGGCGCCGGCACCACCTTTATCGCTGCTATGCAGCAGGACAAGATCCAGGCAGGCATGACGACCGAGCCGACGATCACGCGACTGCTGAAGACCGGCGAAGCATCCGTCCTCATCGACATGCGCACGATGGAAGGCACCAAGGCTGCTCTCGGCGGCACCTACCCGGCCGCCTCCCTCTATATGCAGACCGATTGGGTCGAAGCGCATAAGGACACCGTGCAGAAGCTGGCCAATGCCTTCGTCAAGACGCAGAAATTCATCAACACCCATACGGGCGCCGAAATCGCCGACAAGATGCCGAAGGACTATTATGTCGGCGACAAGGAGGGCTATGTGAAGGCCCTCGATGCAGGCAAGGCAATGTTCACCCCCGACGGGATCATGCCCGAAGGTGGCCCGGAGACGGTGCTGACGGTTCTTTCAGCCTTCAAGAAGGAACTGCAGGGCAAGCAGATCGACCTCTCCAAGACCTACACCTCGGAATTCGTCAAGAACGCCAAGTAGCAGATAGTGCCGGCGCGATGAACGACATCGCGCCGGTACCATCAGTTTTGACGTCCGGCGGCCTTGGGCCGACGGCGGGCGTTTGCTCGTACCCAGGAGTTCCACCATGGCCATTGAAAAAAATGCACCAGCGATCGAGCTGATCAACGTCAGCCGGCGTTTCCTTTCACCCACCGGCAAATCGCTGACAGCGTTACGCGATTTCACCATGACCGTTGAACGCGGCGAATTTGTCGCCGTTGTCGGCCCGACCGGTTGCGGAAAATCCACCACCCTCAACCTTGTCACGGGGTTGGCAAGCCCAAGTGCCGGCGAGGTTCGCGTCATGGGCGCGCCGGTCACGGGAATAGACCCGCGCATTGGTTTTGTTTTCCAAAGTGACGCCTTGTTTCCTTGGCGAACGGTGATCGAAAACGTGATGGCTGGTCCACTCTTTCGCGGTAGAGCGAAGCCGGACGCTGCGGCCGCAGCGCGCGACTGGCTGGCGCGTGTCGGCTTGTCGCGTTTCGAACAGCACTATCCGCATCAGCTTTCCGGCGGCATGCGCAAACGTGTGGCGTTGGCCCAGACTTTCATAAACGGACCCGAGATTCTTCTCATGGACGAGCCGTTTTCGGCGCTCGACGTGCAGACACGCGTGCTGATGCACGAGGAACTGCTGCGCCTGTGGTCTGAGGCGAAGGCTTCGGTGGTCTTCGTCACGCATGATCTCGAAGAGGCGATTGCGCTCGCCGACAAGGTCTATGTCCTGACCGCCGGACCGGCCACGGTCAAGTCGGTCTACACCATCGATCTGCCGCGCCCGCGCGTGGTCGCCGATATCCGCTACGAGCAGAGCTTCATCAATTACTCGCGCACGATCTGGGCGGACCTCAAGGAAGAGGTCGAAACCAGCTATGCGCGCGCCGCAGCCTGAGGAGGAAAGCCATGACCGATGCCGCCATTGACATCAACGCAGGAGCTTTCAGGCCCGGCACTTCGGATGCGGAAATCGAGGCAGCCGCCGCGAAGGCGGCACTGCACCGCCGCCGCACCGTGATATTCTGGCGGGTCGCCATTCTGATCGCCTTTCTCGGCCTGTGGGAAATCGCGGCGCGCAAAGCCTGGATCGATCCGTTCTTCTATGCAATGCCGAGCGCGATCGCGCAGCGGCTGTACGAATGGACGACGGAAGGAACGTCGGAGGGGCCTCTGTGGTACCACCTCTATGTCACAATGGAGGAATCGGTCATCGGCTTTGTGACCGGCTCGGTTGCCGGGATCATCATCGGCGTCGCGCTCGGCCGTAACCGGATGGCCGCCGATATCTTCTCCATCTACATCAAGGTGATCAACTCCATTCCGCGCGTGGTCCTGGCGCCGATCTTCATCATGATCCTCGGCCTCGGCCTCGCTTCGAAAGTGGCACTTGCCTTCGTGATGGTTTTCTTCGTCGTGTTCCACAATGCCTTCCAGGGCGTCCGGGAAGCCGACAGGGCGATGATCGCCAATGCGCGTATCCTGGGTGCATCCAACTGGCAGTTGACCCGCTCGGTGATCGTCCCTTCGGCGATGAGTTGGATTTTCGCTAGCCTGCATGTCAGCTTCGGCTTTGCCATCATCGGCGCTATCGTTGGCGAGTTCGTTGGCTCGCGTTACGGCATCGGCCTGCTGATCAACATCGCCAAGGGATCCTTCGACGCCGCCGGCATGTATGCCGCGATCGTCATCGTCATGGTGGTGGCGCTCGGTGCCGAATATCTGATGACCATGGTCGAGAATCGCCTGGCGAAATGGCGTCCTCAGCCACTGCATGAGACGCAGTGAGCGGCGACATAACCTAGCTGCTCGCCAGTGGCAGCCTGACCTCAACCACCAGGCCGCCGGTCGCGCCATCCCCGAGGGTGACGCGGCCGCTGGCATTTTCGACGACCTCGCGCACGATCGCGAGGCCAAGCCCGCTGCCTTCCTCGGTCGATCCGGCAACGCGGTAGAAGCGCTCGAAAACATGGTCTCGCTCGTCCACTGGGATGCCGGGCCCGTCGTCGGTGACCGTCAGCACGGCTTCGTCGTCGACGGCCGCCAGCTTAACCGTGACGCTGCCGCCGGCCGGCGAGTAGCGCAGCGCGTTGTCGACAAGGTTGACGATCATCTCGCGCAACATGGTGCCGTCGCCGATGACCGGCACGGGTCCAGCCTCCTCGAGGCCGAGATCGATGTGGCGACCGATTGCCGTCGGCGCCTGCGTTTCCAGCACGTGGCGGGCGGCTTCGGTCAGGTCGACGCGGTCGGCGCGTGGCCGCCGGCTGCCCGGCTCGGCACGCGACAGGGTCAGAAGCTGTTCGGCCAGCCGCGCCAGTCTGCCGGAGCTAGCCTGCAGCGCCACCAGCGCTTCCTGGCGTGCCTCGGCGGCGCTTTCGCGAAGCGCGTAGCTCGCCTGCGTCGACAGCAACGCCAACGGCGTGCGCAGCTGGTGCGCCGCATTGGCGATGAAGCGGCGCTGCGCCGCCATCTGCGCCCGCACCCGCTCCATATAGGCGTTCAGCGCATCGATCAGCGGGCGGATCTCGCTTTGCGCGCCTGGTACTTCCACGGGATCGAGATCGCTGCGGCTTGGCGACCGCACGGCGTCGCGCAGCCTGATCAGCGGTGCCAGGCCGCGACGCAGGCCGAGCAGCACGAAGATGCCGGCAATAGCCACCAGCGCCAGTTGCTGGGCGAAAGCGTTGAACCACAAATGCCGCACCATCGCATCGTGCCCGGCAAGCGTGACGCCAACGGTGACGGATATCGGCGAGTCGTCTCCGGCGCCGACCACGGTGTGGCTGAAAGTAAGCAGCCGCAGCCGGTGATCGCGATAGGTTTCTTCGACGCTGGGTTGCTTCGGCGCCTCCGGCAGGTCGGGATAGCCGGTCAGCAGCCGCCCCCTGGCAGTCTTGACATGGTAGTAGACACTGTCTCGATCGCCGGTATCGAACATCTCGATCGCCGCCGGTGGAATCGAGGTATCGAGCACGCCGTCGGCCATGGCGACCTGTTCAGCGATGGTTCGTGCCGAAGCCAGCAGCATCCGGTCGGTGACCAGATCGGCGGTGGCCAGGGCGTTGCCATGGCTGGTCCACAGATTGATGGTGGCGAGCCCGGCGAGCGGCAGCACCACCCAGGCCAGCAACTGCAGGCGGAGGCTGCTACTCCTCATGACGCAAGAGATAGCCGAGGCCACGCAAGGTGGCGATCTGGACGCGCGACCCTTCAAGCTTCTTGCGCACACGGTGCACATAGATTTCGATGGCACTGGGATCGGCATCGGTCTCGAAATCGTAGATCGCCGCCGACAGTGCCGCCTTGCTCACCGTGCGTCCGGCCTTGACCATCAGTTGTTCGAGCACCGCATGCTCGCGCGGTGTCAGCGCCAGCGTTTCGCCGGCCAGCGAAAACAGCCGCGTGTTGGTGTCGAAAACGAGATCGCCGCAGGCAACCACAGGCGCGGTGCGGTCGTTGGCGCGGCGCAGTTGCGCGCGGATGCGCGCCTCCAGTTCCTCGATCTGGAACGGCTTGGCCAGATAGTCGTCGGCGCCTTCATTGAGGCCCTTGACCCGGCCGTCGAGACTGGCGTTGGCGGTCAGCACGATCACCGGCACCCGGTTGCCGCGCGCTCGCAGCATGCGCAGCACTTCCAGGCCGCCCATGCGCGGCAATGCCAGGTCGAGGATGACAAGTGCGTGGCCGCCGGCGGCCAGCGCGTGCTCGACATCCTCGCCGTCATGGACGACGTCGACGACATAGTTCGCCTGGCGCAGGGTCTTGCCCAGCCAGTCGGCCAGTTCGAGATTGTCTTCGACAAGCAGCAGTCGCATTTCTATCGCTGTCTCACTATGCGCCGCCCTCAGTCTTTCACCGCCTCGGGCCTGATCAGCCGCGGCGTCCGACATTGCCGATTGAAATGAGCGACAGTATCGATTTTAACGCAAGGTAAATGCGGTCTTGCGGCCGATGACAACGGGTTTTTTGCAGGCTGGGCCGCGTGCTAGCCACCGGATCTCTTGTACCTACGGCGCATATCCGGCTTGTGGCCGCAAGTGCCGACTGTCGATCGAACCAGTCGGTTCAATTTATGTTGACGGACCGTGATGAGATGGTGAACGCCGGCTCGGCGGGCGACCATACGGTTCGCCAACTACGACTGATAACCATCTGATATTGATAAAGAAAATCTTGACCACTTCAACTCCCGGCCCCGTTTCAAGGTCTGGATTCGGAGCGCGGAGGAACATCTTCGTGATTGGAAGTCGGCGAACGGAAAACCCATTTCGGTGTGGTCCGAGCGACGCGAAATTCCTCCCAAGGGCACGCCACTAGACGGACTGAACTGAGAACTACTGGAAGTTAAGAAAATGACTAAGATCGCTCTTACCGCCGCCGCCATGCTCGTTGCCACGGGCACCGCTTTTGCCAGCAGCGACCACTATGGTTCCGACAATGTCAACCAGCCGGCCGTGACCGCCCCCGTTGGTAGAATCGACCACAGCTTCACGGCTTCGATCCGTAGACCGGTCGAGCATCAGGGCTTCAGGCTGACCCCCGATTCGAACCAGCCGGAATCCGGCCAGGGCATCTGGGGCCGGTAAGCGGGGCGTTTGTCCCAAACAAGAACCACCAATCCTCGATCAGGAGTATTTGAAATGACCAAGATAGCGCTCACCGCCGCCGCCATCCTCGTTGCCACGGGCACCGCCTTCGCCAGCAGCGACAATTATGGCTCCAGCAACGTCAACCAGCCGGTTGCCAGCCATTCGGTTTCCAACATCGACACCATGCGCACCGGCTCGATCCTGAAGTCTGAAAAGGCACAGGCTGACGCCAATGCCAACGTACCGCCTCAGTCTGGCCAGGGCATTTGGGGCCGCTGATCCACGACGCAGACCTTGACTACAAAGAGCGGTGGGCTCGGCCCGCCGCTCTTGTTTTTTGCGCACAGGGATAGCCGTCAGCTAGTGCATGTCGCCCAAAAGTGGCCCGGTTTTGGGGCAGCGACATGCATAAAAACAAAGACTTAAGCGCGCCGCCTGAATCCGTTTCAACGCGACGCGCTTTAGGCCCGCGCTGGGCCAACCGATCTTCGCAGTCGGTAAAAAGTTCAGTCTCAAGGAATAAAACCGCACTGCCTGGGGTCTTGTCCTTAGCGGAACCGTCCTCCCAAGACGCCGCCCAACCCAAGAACCAGGAGACTTGAAAATGAACAGGATTGCCCTCGTCGCCACCGCCATCCTCGTTGCCACAGGCAGCGCTTTCGCCGCCAGCGATCACTATGGCTCCAACGATGCCAACCAGACGGTTGCCCCGGTCGCCGGCGTCGATCATGCCATCACAGGCGCGGTCAACAACGCGGATATGGCCGGGTACAAGGCTGCCGATACCAAGATGAAGACCACCACGGACTGGCCGGAATCCGGCCAGGGCATCTGGGGCAACTGATGTCTCGAGCAGGGTGGACGGCAGGTTGCCTGTCACACCTGTCTTGCACCTAGCCTAAATCCCTCGGCCGCAGATTATGCGTCAGCCGGGCCGAGGACAGGCCGGACCAATCTCCCTCGAAGACGAAGCGCGCAAGGGATGCAGTCGGGAACTTTTCCTCGAGCCTCTTGCGCGCCTTGGCCTCCGACCCCGGCGCGGCAAGCTGGTTCGCCAGATATTCCAGGCCCGGATTGTGGCCAACCACCAGCAAGCTGTCGCTTGAAGGGTCGGTCTGACGTATCTGGCCCAAAATATCCGCTGCCGACGCAGCATAGAGCGCATCGGCGAATGTGACCCGCGTGTGCGCAGGCAACTCCGCCGCAACCAGCCGCCACGTGTCGCGGGTTCGCAGCGCCGTCGACACCAGTGCCAGGTCCGGCAGCCAGTCGCGCGCCGCAAGTTCGCGCCCCATCAGCATGGCGGCCTTCAACCCGCGCCCGGCGAGCGGCCGATCGAAATCAACGAGCTTGGGGTCTTCCCAGCTCGATTTGGCGTGGCGCAGGAGAAGCAGTTGTCGCATCGGCATCGTTCAGGACCAGGGAATCTCGGCATTAAAATCCTTGCCATCTCGGCTACCATGCTTTGTGCCTCTCGCGACATCAAAAGCCGCCGCCAGCCTGCCGAAGACGAACAGGCCTACACGCTGCTCGTCCCGATCCCATTTGACTGCCACATCGGCCTTGGTGATCGCCCAGCCCCCTGATCGAATGTGGATTGCCTCGACGACCGGCCCGACTGTTCGCCGCTCATTTCGTACAGGTAAAAATACGCCGTGGCATTTTGTGGCCCGTCAGTCTCCTCATACTCGAAGACACCGGCCAGATCGCCTTTTGTTCGGGCCGCGCTATCGAAAACATTCATGGCTCTCGGACCCTAGAACAACGTTGAGACATCACGTGCGCCATGCACGATACGTACGATTTCGATCCGTCCTTCGGCGAGACGATAAAGAACTAGATAGTCGCCGATGGTCAGCGCTCGCGTATCGGCGCCGACGTCGGGTCTTCGCGGTCCGGATTCGGGGAAGGCGGCAAGCTGCAGGATGCGCTCGGCGATGGCATTCAGAAAATGATCGGCGGCACGCGGGCTGTGCTCGCCGATGGCGAGCCAGATATCGATAAGATCATTTTCCGCCGCCGGGCTGCGAATGATCTGCACGCCTGCCATCGGCCTATTTCTTGATGGCGTCGACAAACCGGCTTCGGGCTTTGGACTTGATGTCCTCGATGTCGAAAGCAGCGAACGGGCCGCTCTCCAGTCCCTCTGTCCAAGCCTTGCGCAATCGCTCCACCTCGGCCTCGCGAAGCGGCTGGCGTAAACGCCACTCGCGTAGCGCCTCACGTATCACTTCGCTTGCAGACCCATAGCGACCGCTGTTGACGGCGTCCTTGACCAACTCCAGGAGCTCCGGGGAAAGCGCCACGCTGACTTTTTCGACTGTCGCCATTGAACTGTCTCCTTGGTCAGAAGGTAGCAATATTTGCTACCACCCTCAAGAATTCAAGGCGTGATGCGCGCCAATTGCTCGAGGTCGGCTTCCTCGCGCAGTGGGTCGGGCGCCATCACCACCGAGGTGGCATTGTCGGCATCGTCGGCAAAGTGGGCAAGCACGGTACGGCCGGCTGCCATGCGCGCCTTGCCCTCTGCGACCAGCCCAAGCGCCAGCGGATAGAGCTGGTGCTCGGCCTTTAGCACACGGGCGGCCAGTGCATCCGCATTGTCACCGACCATCACTGGCACGGCCGCCTGCGCGATGATCGGGCCGTCATCCATCTCGGACGTGACGAAATGCACCGTGCAGCCATGGATGCGCATGCCGGCGGCCAGCGCGCGCGCATGGGTGTCGAGCCCCTTGAACGCCGGCAGCAGGGCAGGGTGGATGTTGATCATGCGGCCCTGCCATTTCTGGACGAAACCGGGCGTGAGGATGCGCATGTAGCCGGCCAGCGCGACGATCTCGGCATTGAATGCTGCAAGTGCCGCATCGATCGCCGCGTCATGCGCCTGCTTGCTGCCATGGTTGGCGCGGGGAATGATCTGTGTGGCGATACCGCGCGCCTTGGCGACACCAAGGCCGGCGGCGTCGGCCTTGTCGGAAATCACGCCGACGATCTCGGCAGGAAAAGCCGGGTCGCTGGCCGCCGCGATCAGCGCGGTCATGTTGGAGCCGCGCCCCGAGATCAGGACAACGGTGCGTTTCCTCTGCGCGCTCATAGGCCGATCGAGCCCCGGTAGATGACGCCGGCATCGCGGCGCGGCACGATGCGGCCGATCGGCGTCACCGTCTCACCGGCTTCCTGCAAGACGGCGGCAACCTGCGCCGCCTGGCCGGAAGCGACCGCCAAAATCATGCCGATGCCGCAATTGAAGGTGCGCATCATCTCTTCCGGCGCAACACCGCCGGTCTTGGCCAGCCACGAGAACACCGCGGGGACGTCGATCGCCTCGAGGTCGAGCTCGGCCGAAAAATCTTTGGGCAGCACGCGCGGAATGTTTTCGGGGAAGCCGCCGCCGGTGATGTGGGCCAGCGCTTTGATGCCATGCGTGCCGCGTATGGCCTTGAGAATCGACTTGACGTAGATGCGGGTCGGCTCGAGCAGCGCCTCGGCCAACGTCGCCTCATAGTTGAACGGCGCCGGATCGCTCCAGGCGAGCCCGCTGACGGCGACGATGCGGCGCACCAGCGAAAATCCGTTCGAATGCAGGCCCGAGGAGGCGAGCCCAAGCAGCACATCGCCTTCGACGATGTCGTCGGTCGGCAAGAGTTGGCCGCGTTCGGCCGCGCCCACCGCAAAGCCGGCGAGGTCGTAGTCGTTGCCGTGATACATGCCGGGCATTTCCGCCGTCTCGCCGCCGATCAGCGCGCAGCCCGCCTGACGGCAGCCCGCGGCAATGCCGCCGACGATCGCGGCACCCTGGTCGGGATCGAGCTTGCCGGTGGCGAAATAGTCGAGGAAGAACAGAGGTTCGGCACCTTGCACGACGAGGTCGTTGACGCACATGGCGACGAGATCGATGCCGATCGTGTCGTGCTTGCCGGCATCGATGGCGATCTTGAGCTTGGTGCCGACGCCGTCATTGGCGGCGACCAGCACCGGATCGGTGAAGCCGGCCGCCTTGAGGTCGAACAGGCCACCAAAGCCGCCAATCTCGCCGTCGGCGCCCGGCCTGCGTGTGGCGCGCACCAGCGGCTTGATCTTCTCGACCATCAGATTGCCGGCATCGATATCGACGCCAGCCTCGGCATAGGTGAGCCCGTTCTTGCGCTTGCTCATTTCTGGCGCTTGCTCATCGTTGTTTCGTTCGCGGGCTCTTCGCATGAACGGCTTCGCCCCGCAAGGATGACGGTGGGATGCCGAAGTTTTGCCCCGATAAAAAACGTGGAGAGCGGGTTTTTCGGCGGCGGTAGCGCCCCCTTGTGTGAAATCCCCGCTGTCCTTGCTTTTTATCGGAGGCAAAACCCCGTACCTCCGTCTGCGCCTTCACCCCTTGCATCCTTGTGTCGGGCTGTTGTTGGTGCTCTGTTGCTTCGCATCAGGCATCCGGTGACAGGCCATGCTCAATCCGTCGCAACAGATCATGAGGCTGGGCTTTGGATTCGCCGTGTCACAGGCGCTGCGCGTAATTATCGAACTCGGCATCCCCGATCTCCTGGCTGTCAGCGAGCAGTCGGTGGATAAACTAGCGGCTGCCACTCAGTCGGATGCTGACGCGCTCTATCGTGTAATGCGACTTCTCGCGCCGGAAGGCGTCTTTAGGGAAGTACTGCCCCGTCATTTCGAATTGACGGAGGTTGGCGCCGCGTTGCGCTCCGATAAGCCGGGTCCCCGTGACTTCGTCCGCATGATCAACAGTGAGGCCTATCTTGCCTTCGAGCAGCTCCTGCATTCTGTCCGCACCGGAAAGCCAGCCTTCGATAAGGTGTTCGGGAGCCCAAGGTTTGACTGGCTGTCGGAACACCCGGAGCAGGCTGCCTTGTTTCAGCGTGCAATGGTCGCCTTGAGCCAAGGCAGTAACGAGGCCGTTGCCGAAGCTTGTGACTTCAGGCCGTTCACACGGATCGTCGACGTTGGCGGCGGACATGGTCAGCTTCTCTCGGCGATCCTGGCCCGCAACCCCCATTTGAGCGGCGTGCTTTTCGATCTGCCTTCGGGCGTCGCAGCAGCCCGCCAGGGTGCCGGAGGCGACCTGCCGCGCACCGAATTTATCGCAGGTGATTTCTTTGAAAGCGTTCCCACCGGTGACGTCTACGTCATCAAGAAGGTCGTTCACGATTGGGACGATGGGCGTGCCGCGGAGATCCTGCGAAATTGCCGAAAGGCAATGTTGCCGAACGGAAAGGTGCTTGTGGCCGAGACCCTCGTGCCGCCAGGTGACGAACCGAACCAGATCAAGGGTATCGACGTGGTCATGCTCGCCGTCACTGGCGGCCTGGAGAGGACGCAGGTCCAATATGCAGGCTTGTTCGACGCCGCTGGGCTACGCCTTGAGCGAGTGATTCAGACCCGAGGACCCATTTCCATCCTTGAGGCGTCTGCAGCCTAACCAGAGAATATCTCAATGTGAGCCTAGGTCGCGGTGCCTCGCCGTCCAGCTACCTCTGCTATGTTTGCCGCTTCTCCCTTGCGATCCCCTCCGTCTCCATCATCTATCAGCATGCAAATCCGACAGGCGCGCATTTGACCATCCCCAACCTGATCACCATCCTGCGCCTGGTTCTGGTGCCAGCGGTGGTGTTGGCGATGCTGCAGGCGCTCTGGGACTGGGCCTTTGCCGGGTTCCTCGTGGCTGGCATCTCCGACGGCGTCGACGGCTTCGTCGCCCGTCGTTTCAACCAGCAGTCCAGGCTCGGCGCCTATCTCGATCCGATGGCCGACAAGCTGCTGCTGGTTTCGGTCTTCGTCGTCCTGGGCTTCATCGGGCAATTGCCGCTGTGGCTGGTCGTCACCATGGTGTCGCGCGACGCGCTGATCGTCTGCGCCGTTGTGTTGTCGTCCGTCATGGCCCATCCAGTCGAGATGAAGCCGCTTTTCGTGTCGAAGGCCAACACCGCCATCCAGATCGTGTTGGCGGCGGTTGTGCTGGGCGAACTTGCCCTTGCCGTTCACCTCGACCCTCTGCGGCCAGCCCTCATATTGCTGTCCGGGGTCTTGACCGTGGCTTCGGCCGCGGCCTATCTCGTGGCTTGGCTGAGGCATATAAGAGGCTATGGCGAAGGCTCCAATCCGGACATCTGAGAGAGAAGCGGCGGTTGAGAGAGAAGCGGCGGTGATCGAGGCTGCGGCAGCCGATCTTGCCGCGGCCTCCGCTTTCCGCCGACAGATCTTCTTCTGGCTGGCCGGCGCGGCCGTGCTCGCGCTTTTTCTCTATGTCTTCAGTGCCATCCTGTTGCCCTTCGTTGCCGGCATGGTGCTTGCCTATTTCCTCGATCCGGTCGCCGACCGTCTGCAGCGGCTTGGCCTATCCCGCTTCATGGCGACGGTGGTCATCCTCATCACCTTCCTCATCGTGCTGGTGCTGGCCTTCGTCATCCTCATCCCGGTGCTGGCAACGCAGATGGCCGATTTCGCCGGCAAATTGCCGGAATATCTGACCCGGCTGCAAAGCCTGATCACGTCTTTTGATCCGAAATGGCTGGAACAAAAATTCGGCGTCAACGCCAATGGCTTGCGCGACGGGCTGAATTCGCTGCTGACCTCCGGCTTCGGCCTGATCACCACGGTCTTCACCTCGATCTGGAGTTCAGGCGTGGCGCTGGTCTCGGTGGTCAGCCTGTTCGTGGTGACGCCGGTGGTTGCCTTCTACATGCTGCTCGACTGGGACCGCATGGTTGCGGTCATCGACAGCTGGGTGCCGCGCGACAATGTCGCGACGGTGCGCGCCATCGCCAAGGACATCAACACCGCAACGGCCGGCTTCGTGCGCGGCCAGGGCACGCTGTGCCTGGTGCTGGGCGCGATTTATGCGACCGGGCTGACGCTGACCGGGTTGAATTTCGGCATCCTTATCGGCCTGTTCGCCGGCCTCATCTCCTTCATCCCCTATGTCGGCTCGCTCACCGGACTGGTGCTGGCCGTCGGTGTCGCCTTCGTCCAGTTCTGGCCGGACTGGACGATGATCGTCGCCGTCGCTGTGGTGTTTTTCATCGGCCAGTTCATCGAAGGCAACATCCTGCAGCCACGGCTGGTCGGCAAGAGCGTCGGCCTGCACCCGGTATGGCTGATGTTCTCGCTGTTTGCCTTCGGCGCGCTGTTCGGCTTCGTCGGCCTGCTGATTGCCGTGCCGGCTTCGGCGGCAGTTGCCGTGCTGGTGCGGTTTGCCATAGCTCGTTATCTCGAATCGCCGCTCTACAAAGGTCACGGCAACACCGCGCCGGAGCTGCCGGCCGATCGGCGCAAGGCCATCAAGCCATGATCGGGCCGATGACCAGGTGGCTTGCCGGCCCGCATGGCTGAGTCCGAATGAGCGACCAGAAAGCCGATCCGCCGCGCCAGTTGCCGCTCGATCTCGGCCATGGCACCGGCTATTCGCGCGACGAGCTCGTCGTCTCCGGCACCAACAACCAGGCAGTGGCCTTGGTCGATCGCTGGCCGGACTGGCCCTCACCGGTGGTGGTGCTGGCAGGTCCCGCCGGCTCCGGCAAGACGCATCTGGCCTCGATCTGGCGCGCCCGCGCCAATGCGGTGGCGGTCGACGCTCGGCGTGTTGGTGACAGCATCGCCAATCTCGGCGCCCGGCCGGCACTGATCGACGATGTCGATACCGGGGCGGTCGACGAGCAAGGCCTGTTCCATCTGATCAATGCGGTGCGTGGTGCAGGCTCGACGCTGCTCCTGACCGCACGCCGCTTTCCATCGGCCTGGGGTGTTGTGCTGCCCGATCTCGCCTCGCGGCTGAAGGCGGCGGCGACGGTCGAGATCCATGAGCCCGACGACGTCCTGCTCGCCGGCGTCATCACCAAGCTGTTCGCCGACCGCCAGGTCGAGGTCGAACCGCATGTCGTGCAGTATCTGGTCCGCCGCATCGAGCGCTCGCTGGCGACCGCGATGCGTGTGGTGGAACGGCTGGACCGCACAGCGCTCGAGCGCAAGACGCCGATCACGCGGGCATTGGCGGCCGAAACCGTCAGCGCCATGGACGAGGGGCAGGGCGAGTTCGAGATTTAGGATTTCTCAGCAGGACAAGGCCCGAAACAGGAATCGGCGCAACGTGCCATCCGCCGCACCGGTGGCGCCGACATTGCATTCCGGGAGAGGATGGTCGGAGTGGAGAGATTCGAACTCCCGACCCTCTGGTCCCAAACCAGATGCGCTACCAGGCTGCGCTACACTCCGAACGTTGCGGGCTATAGGGTTCCGGGCTTTTAAAGGCAACCCCCTTTCGAACAAGAACGGAACGAACGGCCTGGAAGTGCCACGAGTGGCGCCAAAAGTCTCACCAAAAGTCCCACGGATGTTCATTGGCTGTTCTCCCCGGTCTTTGCCGCCGGCTTCGTCTCGACGGTCTGCGCGGCGTCGCTGGCTTCCATAGCCGCCCGCAGATCGTCTTTGGTCAGGTGGGAATAGCGGGAGGTCGTCGCCAGCTCGGAGTGGCCCAAGAGCTTCTGTGCGGCCTTCAGGTTACCCGTGGCGCGCACCAGGCGCGTTGCCGCTGTATGCCGGTTGTCATGGAAGCGATAGTCATCGACGCCAGCGCGGCCCTTGGTGCGGCGCCATTCTGTCTTGAAGCCTTCCATGCTGATAGGCTCGCGCTGCCCCTTGGTGACGCCTTCGCGTGGCCTCTTCACCACGTAGCTGAACACCGCCGTCTTGTGGTGGTCCTTCAGTTCCCAGAGCAGGGCATAGATTGCGGCGGTCATCGGGATCGTGCGCGTCTTGTCGCCCTTGCCGGTGACCCGGAATTCCCGGTTGAAGAAATCAACGTCCTTCCATTCCAGCCCGACAATCTCGGCGCGTCGGCATCCTGACAGGAGCGCGAAGCGTAGGGCCGGCGCATAGTCGCCCCGGATCGCGGCCATGAACTTGGCTTCCTCGTCGGCCGTCGCTTCCCTGACCCGCTCCTGCGGTTCCTTCAGGAAGTGGTCCTTCCACTCGATATCCTCGACCGATTGCTTCCATGTGCGCCGTGCGCGCCGCAGGAGAGCCCGCAGGATCTCGTTGACGCTGCGGTTGACGGTCGCTGCCGAAACCCCTTCGCCGCGCCTCTTGGCTACCGCCTTGGCGACTGTGGCGTCGTTGATGGTGGATATCATGGTCCCGGCGCCTATGAAGTCCTGGAGCCATTCCAGGGACCGCAGGGTATCGACGTGGTTGCGGTGAAACTTGCCAACCTCATTCCAGTATTGTGCGGCTGCGGCTTTGAACGCCAGCGGCTTTGATGAGTCGAACTGTAGGGATTTCAGCCGGTCCTTTTCGGCTTGCTCGAACTTTTCAGCTTCGCGCTTTGACGAGCATCCAGTCGGGCCTGAAAATCGCTGGCGTCGATAACGGAAGTCGTACGAGTATTCCGATTGGCCGGTGCGCTTGAAGACAGACATTTGCGAGCCTCTCGGAATTCTTCGATGTCGGCAGGGTCGTACCGACGCGTTTCTCGCTTTTCACCAAGCCCGACATTGACGTAACGTATCCGGCCGGCGCAAGTGAGCGAGCGCAACTGCTTCTCGGATATGCACAGTTCCCGTGCTGCGGCTTCGGGGGAGAGGAGGGGCGTCATGTCACTCCCCCTGTGGAATGGGGTTGGTGGACGGGCCTTCCGGGATAAGCCGCCAATGCGTTGGCCGATAGCCATGCTCCAGCAGATCGACGCGGCTTTCGTCGCCGGGAAACGGCGAGCCCCAGATGATCCGGTCATCGACGCGGATACAGCCGGGAAGCCTGACGATCATGAACATGTCGAGACCGGCGTCGTAATACTTCGCGATCACATCAAAGCAATCGTTCGGGATGCCCGCAAAATCCTCGCCGGCTTCGTACCAGCCATTTTCATCGGGAGCGCTCAACGGTCATTCTCCCCTTCAAGGAGGGGGCCGAGAGCGCGGGCGGCGACACGATCCTTGATGAATGATTGTGCTCTGCACTTAATGATGTGGAACGCATAGCCGAGGCTGTAGGAACTCATGCCGTCAGGGCTTACCCACTTCTCCGGCTGATCTGCAATCTGCTGGATTACGCGATGTGCCTCCTCCAGCGCCTTCCTCATCTCGGCTAGGGCTGCCTCTGCGGTACGACGGCGCGCGGTTTCCTTCTTTAGCTCTGGAACAAGCGCATCGATTGCAGCCTCCTTGGCGGCGAGGGTGTCGGCGGCTTCGCGGACGTCGCCGCAGATGACGTGCAAATCGCCGCGCTTGGACAGTTTCAGCCGTTCGGCATCAATTGTCAGCCGCTGGATCAGATCGGCGGCGTTCATTCCGATACCCCACTGTTTTGAGAGAGGGCGAGCCGACCGGCTTCGGTGAGCCTGACGCGGCTATAATGGGGATGTTTTCCGTCTGGCGGCGCCCCAATCTCGACAAGGCCGATATTGACCAGGACTGTGAGTGCTGGCCCCTCGCACTCACCTAAAGCGCTAGCATCTTCCTTGCCCAGCCATGCGAGCAGCATATGTTCTTGTGTGGTTAGGCCGCCTTTCGGCATCCGTTTGCCTACCCCATCCCCTGCCGGTGCGGCAGAGAGAGCGGCAAGCGCTTGATCGGCAAAGGTGCAGATTGCGTCCAGATCGGCATTTTCGTCCCATCGAGCGGCAGCGATCCATTGCAGCCTCTTGATCGCCTCGGTAACTCCCGCATTCGTGGGGGTGGGGACGCTGCGGACGGCTTTGACGGTCCCATCCGAGCGAGCGGCATAAGCTGCCGACATCGATGGGGCGTCGAACCATCCGCCGTCATGATGCTGAACTTGCCAGAGGTGCGCCCCCTCCGGCTTGGGTGTTGCTGTTCCTCCAGAGAGAGTGGCGAGAACATGCTTCAAAGCACGACGCTGATGGCCATGCGACTTGCCGATTTCATCAGTTGGCAATCCGAAGATGCTGAAAAGTGCGAGACGCTGCTCATCGACCATATCGCGGAAGAACCAAAGCTGGATCTTTTCTAGCGCTCGCCCATCCCCTGCGGGCTTGGCGGCCGGGATGAGGGAGCGACGGTTCCATGCTGCGGGGGCTTCAACCTCATATCCTGGCTCTGTCGAGAAAGAAATGTCACAGTTGTAGCACCCGACACTGGTGTAAGTGACGATATCGTGTGACCACAGACTTTCAGTCTCATAGGTACTTACGGTCGGTTCGCCGCCGCAAAACGGGCATGGAAGGAGGTCGGTCATATCGTTTCCCCAGTTGCGATGTGGCGGCGTGCGACAGTCTTAGAAAGGGGCTTTGGACGGGGTGTATCGACCGGGATGACGACGAGGCCGCGCGTCACCCAATTCCTCATGGTTCGCTGCAATGCGCGAAGGCTGTAGAATAGCTCATCTTGCTTGGAAAGTCTATGCAAATCAATGGCTTGATGGCACGAATGGCAGCCAAAAGCGGCGTGGAAATCGTCCGACTTGTTGCCCATTCCCTTGATGTCGCTCGGCAGATGGCACAGGCAAACCGTCTCGTTGTTCGGCTCGCACCATGGCGTCTGGAACATGCAGGGTTGCCCCTTGGCGCTCTTGCGCAGTTTGCTCGACACGATCCCCATCAGGTAAGATCCACGCTGTATTCGCGGTCAAGCTCACGATCGATTTCCCTTGCAAGCCAATCTTCAAACTGGCGCTCGGAATAGCGGCGGATGTCTCGTTCGAAGGCTGGAAGCATTTCCTGATGCGGCTTGGTGTTGATGAGATCGGGAAGCCGTCGAGCGTGGGCTTTCACCATGGTCTGTCTCACGCTGCTTTCCTCGCTGGCTGGCCGATCAGCGACGGATCGTCAGGAATGGTCAGGATCACGCCCTGCTCTGAGAAGTGCCGGAATATCTCATCGAGATAGGCAGTCTTCTGCTTGCTCGACATGAGGCGCGTAACCGGCATGTCCAGCGGTTCGGACATGATGGAAATCTTCTGCTCGTAGGTCAGAGGCTTGACGATCGCGTCGTATTTCGCGCGGAACTCGTCGTTCTCAGCCCGCAGCATCGGAACGCCAAACCTCAGCTTGCAATAGCCGCGCCAGTATTCGGCTTTCTCGCCTGTCATCTGCTCGGCGATCTCCGTCATCCACTTGCGCTGGAGGCGGTTCTGCGCGGTCGTGCGGTGCTTGCCGGCTTCGATGCTGGCAGTGAATGGCAACTTCTGCGCCTGGATGAACAAGATCAGCATCTGGCGGGCTTGCTCGTTGTCTACAAATCGGTCGGCCATGTCCCTTAGCCTTTCTCCCGGCATTCGCGCCGGGATATCTGGTTGCAATCAGAACGGGATTTCGTCGTTTAGTTCGCCAGTGTCGGGATCGGCTTGGCCGCGCCTATACTCGCCAGCATCGCCATAGCGGGGCTTTGCGGCCTGCTTGATCTCTGCTGCGCGTTCCTGCTTTGGCTTTGCCGCCAGCGAGAAGAACAAGCCCTTGGAACCGCTCTTTTCCCAGCCGTTCAGCCAGTATTCGACGCCGTTGATGATGATGTAACCGGCCCAATCGGGGTGATTGGCTGTTTCCTTCCGCTCATTGCGGAAGAGCGTGCCGGACATGTCTTTTTTCTCGTAAGCCAATTCAGCCTCCGTTGAGTGGGTGTTGAGCGAGGGATTTGCGGAGCGCGTCACCAAGCGGGATTTCCGCAAGCTGTTCCGCCTCCATGTTCGATAGAAGTGCGTTTTCGTGTGCGCCGAACGCATTGGTCAGGGACTCCAGAAAGTCCTTGTTCCAGTGCTGCTCCTTCGCCATGGCGCGATAGATCGCCTTGATGCTGTCCAGAGATACGAGCGACTTGCAGTCGAGCAAATCCTCGTCCAGCATGGCCTTTAGGGCGTCCCAGGAGCCGTTTGTCTTGAGCCAGTAGGACGTGCGGTCACCGTTTGCGCGCCAGCCCTTGGCGGGCTTGCCGTTGGCCTTCAGGTGGCTTTGCTGCGGGGCTTCGATCGGTTGCTGATCGTCGGCGAACTCGTCGCGCATGGTGTTGACGTATTTGCTGTCGTCAAACATGCCCATGTGGACATCTGCTCCGACACCGATTAGCTTCAGAGCGTTCGTCACCGCATCGGTGAAGGCTTTCTTGAACGCCTCGTCATCGCTCTTGAGACCGCTCGAAAACTTGTTGACGATCTTGTCGCCGCCGACACCGTAGACGCGGCATTCGCGATCCTCCTGCCGATACCAGACGGAGGCGGTGCAATAGACAAGCACCTCGCCTTCACTGCCGGGAACGACTTGGAAAACAGGCTCACCAACGCCCCAGCCAAAGCCGCAGGGGCCGAACTCTTCCGTCATGCGCCGATAGGACCACATTGGCTTGATAGCGGTGCCCTTGAAGCCACCAGAGCGGGAGAAAGCCTTCGTGTGCTTCGGGTCGGTTCTGCCGAGCAGATCCCACAGTTTTGTGTTCTCGCTCACGAGCGTTTCCTCTCGAACTCGGAATTGATGATCTCTGCCATTTCCTGGCGCGCAGCTTTTAGTTAGCGGCGTGTACTGGGTCTAGCCATCTTCCAATCCCCTGAATTCCAACCCTGCTTTGGCGGGGCTTTTTTGCATGGAGCCCACACATGGCCGCTAGCATATTTGACTGGAGTCTCGTCGCAGCGAACAACGCCACGGCGGATGCGGACCTCACATGGGCTGAAGGGCAAGCTCCGTCCACGGTGAACAATTCCGCACGCGTCATGATGCAGCGGGGCAAACAGTTTCTTCTCGATACCGGAGGCATACTGATCTCCGGCGGGACGGCAAACGCGCTCACTTTGACGGCAAACAGCCCATTCACGACCTATGCCGATGGGATGATGCTGTCTTTCAGGGCCTCAGCCGGCAACACCGGTCCCACCACGCTGAACGTCAACGGTATCGGCGTGAAAAGTATTCGGAAGGTGCAAGACCCGGGGGAGCTTCCTCTTGATGGGGGCGAGATTCGACCGGGCGGGGCGTACATTCTGCAATATTCGACGGCGCTCAACGCTTCTGCCGGCGGTTGGATGTTGCTCAACCCCACTCTCATCAGCCGGGGAACCTACACGCCGACCATTACCGCCGGTTCCGGCACGTTCACCACCACTTCGGCCACAGGCGCATGGACCAAAGTTGACAGGATGGTAATGCTGAAACTTGCCATCACCATCACGACCGTTGGAACTGCTAGTGGCAGTATCGTCGCCACTCTCCCCTCCGGGTTCACGGGAGCCGCCTCACCAGTTGGCCTGTGGACGCTTGCGGGCCGTGAAAACGTTTTAACCGGCAAGATGCTTCAGGGCATAATCGGCCAATCCAGCACAACCGTGGTCATCCTCAGCTATGACGGTTCCTCCGCTATCGCGGCTGGCGCCAGCATCCAGCTTAGTGGATGGTACTGGATATGACGCCTATCGTCATCCTTGCGACAGGCCAGTCAAATGTTGCGATGGTTCGCTCCTACAGTTGGACGCCCGAACCGAACGTTTTTCTGTGGCCCTGGTATGGTCAGGTAAACACAGATACCGATGTTGCAACCGCATGGGTGCCGCTGCCCAACAACCAGATGGCCGGGGCCTTTTCCTTCGCCAATGAAGTGGCTCGTGCGAACCCTGACAGAACCGTCTACCTCTTCAACATGGGATGGGGTGCGATGGCAATTTCACACTGGATGACTGGTGCGACCACCCCGGACATGTATTCCGCAACGAAACTCAATGTCGAGGCGGGTTTGGCGCTGATCGGCGTTGAGCAGATCGACATGGTTTACTGGTGGCAGGGCGAGAGTGACGCCAGCGCCTTAAGCGAAACCTACCATTTCGATTTTGAAACTGTCATGGCCCGTTTTGAAGCGGAAACGTGGTGCCCGGCGGAAGTGCCCAAGGTCATCATGGCCGTTTCGCAGTGGACTAGCTCTGTCCCCACGGCGCTGTTCAATGACACCCTGAGACAGATTGCACTTTTCCGTGCCGAAACGCGTCACTTCGTAGACACCTCGCATCTTTCGCAATCCTATTGGGAAAGCACCGAGATTTACATTCACATGACCGCCGAAGGCTATAAGCTAGCCGGGGAACTGGCCCACCATGCCTATTCCAGCGGGGCAGGGCAGGGGAAAGTTGCATCCCCATGGATGGCTGTGATCAAGCGCAAGACCGAAACGCGTGCCAGCATGACGACCCTTGCAAACGATGCCGAGTTGAAATTCCCCATCCGCACGGGGCACACCTATCAGGTGCGGGGCCGGATCGACGGGCAGAAGCCGGCAACCGGCGACATCAAATATCTATGGACCGGCCCAAGCTGCGGGATACTTCGCGTCGAGACAGAAACGGCAATCCCCTCCGTCCCCACAAGCCGCGCGATCACGATAGAGCAAAGCGGAGTTTGGCCGGCACAGAAGACAATTCTTTCAACGTCGGCAGAGAACTTCTCAATCAAGTTTGAGTTCTACCTCTACGGTCCAGCCGCTAACGGAATGGTCCATTTCCAGTGGGCACAGAACACATCAGACGCCGCGCTGACCTACGTTTTCCCCGGCAGTTACATCGAGATATTGGAACTGTCCCCGCAGTGAAGGTTACCAGGCAACCTCTCGCAGATGTTGCCGGTCTTCCTCTTCTGTCGATTGGCGATACTGCCATCCGCCATTGATCCAGCGGCGCATACGATCGCCGTGGTAGTGCCACTCGTGCAGCGGAACACCCGCACAGGCTCTTGCGTAGGCAAGGTACAGGCTCAAGAGCAAGTTTTTCATAGCGGCGTTGATACCACACCCCGCCATCTGAATTCAATCAGGAGAAAACTCCATGGATCGCAACTTCGCACGGGCGCTTATGCTCGTCTTGAAATCGGAAGGCGGCTGGTCGGACAAGGCGGCTTTCCGCTTTTTCTGCTTGGCCTCGGCAACGGCGGCTTGGATGGTCTTCATGTTTCGCACGACTTTCCGGAGGGTGTTGAAGGGGACGCCTTCAAGGTTTGCAATCCGGTGGGTCGTCATCCATTCGCCGCGCCACCTGTAGAGCTTGGTCGTGCCGCGCGTAAGGCTTTGTTCTTCGTGAGTGGCCCACCGGCAATTCCCCGGCTCGTAGCCCTTGCACTGGTCAAGCCGGTCAATCGTTGTCCCGTCTGGTCTGGCGCCCATGTCTTCGAAGAAAGCGTCAAACGAGTTCCGCCACCGGTCGCACATGACAATCCCAGCGCCGCCATAGGAGGCAAACTTGCCGTTGTTCGGGTTGTGGCATCGGTCCTTAGCGGCCTGCCAGGACATGTAGGTGGGGGTTCTTGTCATGCCGTGGCGGCGGTTTCTGTCTCCGGTACTTTCGCGCTGGTAGCAGCCGCAACTTGTCGTGTCGCCGCTCGCCAGCTCATGGCCGGTCGCAACTTTTGCAGTGCCGCATTCGCAGATGCAATTCCACTTCGTTCTCTGGCCCTTTGACGCTGGCCCACAATCAAAACGATTGACCACCTTAAGGCGGCCATAGACATGGCCGGTACGATCAATAAACCGAGACATTCGGAGGTCCTTCCATGGACAGAAACTTCAATAAATCCCTACAGTTAGTTCTAAAGAGTGAAGGTGGGTTTGTCAACTTAAAGTCTGACCCAGGCGGCGCAACCAACCGTGGAATCACCATCGCCACCTTCCGCGCCTACATCAAACCGACCGGCACAATCGAGGATCTAAAAAATCTCACGATTGAGCAGGCTGGGATTTGCTATCGCCGGCAGTACTGGGATGCCGTGGCGGGTGCGGAATTGCCCGATGGCGTGGATTTCGCCACCTTTGATTTCGCGGTCAACTCTGGACCGTCTCGTGCGGCGAAGTACCTTCAGAGCGTCGTCGGCGCGGTACAGGACGGGCGCATAGGCCCAGCCACCATCAAGGCGGTAAAGGCCAAGCCCGATGTCATCAACGCGCTCTGCGATGCCCGTCTGGCCTTCCTGAAGCGTCTCGGGACATGGGACACATTCGGCAAAGGCTGGTCAAGCCGCGTGGCCTCAGTGCGCGCACAGGCGCTCGCCATGGCAGCGCAGCCCGCGCCGATCGTCATCCACCCATCGGTCGCTGACAAGCCCGTTGTCGTCACCCAGACCGGCAGTGAACCTCCTGTGGTCACCTCGGCCCCGGTCCCATCCTCCGCACAGCCGACAATTCCCACCAGCAAGACCGGGATCGCCGCAATCGGAGCGATTGTGGTCTCGCTCATCACCGGCTTTCTCAAACTGCATTTCGGAGGTTGAACATGGATAAGGTCGTCCAACCAAGCGCCAATCCGACCGTAAAGCTAACTGCCGCGACCATCGCTGCGGCGCTGATTTCCGTCTCGGGGCTCCTCATCAAGAACCTCGCTCCGCAGTGGTATTCCGATGAAGTGTGGTCGTCCATGACGCCTATCGTCATCTTCGCTTGCGGCTATCTGGTCCGCGACAATCCCAATGTCGTGGTTGTGCAGAAATGATGCCGCTTCTCCTCCAGTTCTGGCCCTACATCGCAGGCGCCGTCGCGGGGCTTCTCGGCCTCTGGAAGGTCTATGCCATGGGCCAAGCCAGCCAGAAGGCAAAGCAGGCTGCCGCCGAAGCGAAGGCCACCACGGAGGCCCAGAAGATCGATGATGCCGTGGCAGGACGCGCGCCAGACGCAAACAGGGAAAGGCTTGGCGAATGGTCCGGGTCCTGATGCTCGCGGCTCTCATGGCGCTTGCCGGGTGCACGACAACTGGCGGGTCATTCTGCGCGGTTGAACACCCAATCCGCCCGACGAAAGCTGAAATTGCCAAGCTCTCGGATGCGACTGTGGCAGCGATCCTGGCTCACAATGAAAAGGGCCGCGCGCTTTGTGGGTGGCGTCCGTGAGCCCGCCCTCGCCTAGCGACTTCAGCGCCAACGTCATCTTCCTGATTACGGTCATTGCCGCCGTTGCCGGCATCTGGTGGCGCATTGAAGGGGCGATTTCCAAGGCCAAGGTTGAAGCTCTGACCCAGGCACAGGCTGCGGCCGCACTTGCGACACTGGCCCAGAGCCAGTTGTCAGAACACAAGCTGCACGTCGCCGAAACTTATATCACAAAAGCCGGTCTCCGCGAAACAACAGAACAGGTGATTGCGGCAGTTCATGCTGTCAAAGCTGACGTTCATGGCTTGAACGAACGGATTGACCGGATCATCGAGAACCATCAAGCAACTGCAACCCCACGGCCACGGAGAACGACCTGAAATCACAAACATTTCTGTGGGAAGATTTGACATTCCGTTGCTTTTTCTCAGCAACAGGCGGACTATTTACTCAAGGTAATGGCGTCGTAACTTAGCATCTTTTTCAACAAAGGTGAACTGAGATGAAAGAGCATTTGCCTGCAATCTTGTGCCTTGGCGTTATGATTATCGCGTCTGCTCTAATTTTGGTTGGCGTTGTTTGCCACACAATCGCACTTCACCCCGATGCCTTGGGTTTTCTCTCATGAGCGCGCTCCGCAATCCCGTCTACTGGATTTACGCGCTTGTCGGCCTCGCCTGTCTGTTCATCCTGACAAGCCCTGCCCGTTCTGAGGCACCCCCCATCGTCAACATCACGAATGACGGCGGCGGGTCCGTTGCCGAGTACTACCGCAAATACAAAGCCTATTCGGAAGCAGGCACCGAGATCCACTTCCATGGCGGCTGCTACAGTGCCTGCACGTTTGTGCTCTTTACGGAATTCACTGGCATCAGGGCATGCTCTGATAATGCCATCTTCGGCTTCCATCAGCCCTTCCAGATGAAGGCGGACGGCAAGACCGTCCTGCGCACCAAGACTGCCAAGAAAGAGGCCCGCATGGCGTGGCGTCTTTGGCTCAACAGCCTGCCGATCGGGTTGCGGAACTATCTAGAGCGCGTTCGAGTCCCATCTGCGACCGATGGCGATGAAGAGAACACAATGCTCATCCTTCCCGGCGAAATTCTGCTCCCGAAGTGCGTCGAGAGGATGGCATCCCAATGACCCTCCGCTTGTACATAATCAATTTTGCCGGTCTCTGCTTCGTCATCTGGGCCGCATGGCTAGGTTACGTCCAGTTCGTCTTCACCCATGACGTGTCCCACATCAGCTACCTCATCACGGCGGTTTTTATCGGGTCCGTTGCCAGGGTGTTCTGGGGCAAGACAGACCATCTAGAGGAGGCCGAGAAGCAACTCACTGGCCTCGGCTTCATCGGTACGCTTGTCGGCTTCATTTTAGCCTTGGTGCCTATCTCTGACGGCTCAATGAGCACGCCGGATGGCATCATGCGTATCGGAACCGGTTTGCTGTCTGGCGTTGGGGTAGCGTTTTGCGCGTCGCTCGTTGGTGTCATCTGCGCCCAATGGCTCGGCCTGCTTGGCTGGCTGACCCGGGAGTAAAACCCAATGTGGCGGCTCTTTAACAGCATGCGTGACATGTACTCGAATGTCACGCTCATTCTGACCGCAGTCATTGTGATCGTGCTGACCCAGGTCAACCCCAAGGCCAAGCCTTCCGAGGCAAGCACAAAGCCTCCCGGCGACATCATGGTCTGCATCTCATGGCAGGGCGGCAGCGATGTCGATCTGTGGGGCACCGCACCGGGGCAGAGGATTGCCACAGGCTACGCGAACAAGAACGGCGAGACGCTCGACCTTGTGCGCGACGATCTGGGCAAGGATGCCAATACACGCCCGCGAACGGAATGCCAGTTTGCGCGCGGACTTCCCGATGGGCGCTGGGCCTTCGATCTGCACGGCTACCACATCATAGAGCCGGAAGTGACAGTTCATGCCGAAATCCGCCTTGGTGGCGAAGGCGGGTTTAGCCTCCTCCTCGAACGCGACATGACCATCAAGCAGGCACAGGAGCGCACCATAGCGCAGTTCCAGCTTCAGGGCGGGAAAGTTGTGCCCGGCTCTGTGAACGAAGTCTATGTGCCCCTCAGGTCGGCGTCATGATGTGGGCCGCTCTCTGCTTCCTCGCAATCTTTGCCGCCGCCCTAATCGCCTGTGCGATCGGCATCTGGTGGATGGGTGACGAATGACCTACCAGCCGTGCGATGGTTCGCGATACGGCTCAAGCCGATGCAACAAGGCACGGCAGGCGAGGGCGGTTCTAAGGTCTGCGCCGTTTCTCTTGAGCTTGACGACAGAGTTTGCGGAGATCCCCAGCAACCGGGCGCATTCGGCGTCGGAACGAGCAAGGCCAGCCGTGCGCATCTCAACAAGCCATGAATTGAAGGCAGCGGCGGTCACTTCGCGATTACCCAGTCGCATCCGTATTGGTCACAGGCGCTTGGGGTATAGGGAGCTCTGCGACCGTCGTCCAAAACGATTTCAAGATACGGCAAAGAACCCTCTGCGCGCCGCTGCGCGATGTACTTATTGGGGCGCCATTCGAGCCGCCGCATCTTATCTCCGGCCTTCATCTTTCGGAGTGCATCACTGTAATCATGAGAGGCATCGGTCATGGCTTTGGCTCTTCTCGTGCAATTTCTTTGTACTCCAACCAGCGTCTGGTTTCATCGGTCGGCGGCGTTGTCGTGGTGAGCCATACAGTCCCTTCATATGGTCGCACCAGCCATTTTCTCTGTGCCTCGATGTCGGCCAGTTTCGGACCGTATGTCATGGCGTGGGCAACGGCCTTGTCGCTTAGATCGCGCCAATATGCGCAGTGAGGGCAATCAGCCATTACGCCGCCTCCCTATCCAGCGAGTAGTACGTGCTGACCGAAGTGCTATCGGCCATCTTCAGGAAGCGGGCGTTCTTCAATTCATAGAAGACTGCGAGGCCGAAACCCTTGATCGTCTCACCGGCCATCGTCAGGCGGTAAGCGAATTGGTCACGACCGGTGAAGCGATCGCGCTCCAACCGCTGAACGAACTGACCGCCATCAGCCAGGATGTCGAGAGCCTTGCGGGCGCGGGCGCTGATGTGGGTGAGGTTCGTCATGTCCGTCTCTCCTTGTTGATGTCCCGATCATACAATTTAGTTGGATGATGTCAACACCTAAATCGAAGAGGGTTGTATAAAAATGCAGAAAAGTGTACAACTATGATAATGCTCGCTTCCGATTGGCTCGGTCTCGCGGTAGTGCTTTGTGTGGCGGCGTGGTTCGCCAAACGGCAGTTTATTGGCATTCTTCTGCCATTTGCGGTGATCATCGCCGCATACGCGGTTTATCTCCCCACCGGCTCCCCGCGCTTCACCACGCCACCCAAAGGCGAATACACCGTTGTCGGTGCTGATATCCAGGTGAACGTGGCTATCTATGTCCTCTTGAAGGAGGGCAGCAACCCGCCCGTCTTTTTCCGGTTGCCATATTCGAACACCGCAGCCGACCAGCTCCAGAACGCGATGGACGGCTCTCAGAACGGTCAGGGTGTCAAGGCCCGCATCGATGGCGAAGGGGGTGTCGCGTATGACGGCGATCCGCCTGTGACTGGTGAGCCGCCCAAGACGCCAGAGGTTCCGGCGATCTCAATACCCTAATAGCCGCGCGGCACAATTCCCTATCAGCGCAACAGATCGGAGCCGCAGTATGGCATCTAAGCGAAAGTTTTCTGACGCGGATCTTGCAAAAACATGGGCCGACTGCGGCAACATACGGGAGACATCCCGCCGACTAGGGGTCCATTACTCAGGCGTTCATGAGCGCCTTGTTCGGGGTAACTTCATCCAAGCCCCGACATTCAACCCAGACCGTGGCGAGCATACCCCCAGGACGATCCCAGAGGGGGTAACGCTGGTCATCCCTGACATTCAGGCACCAGCACAGCATCCTGACGCTCTTGCCTTCCTGTGCGCCCTCAGGGACAAATACAGGCCGGTCAATGTGGTCTGCATCGGCGACGAGTTGGACCTCAACTGGCTTTCCGAGTTTGCCAAGCTTCCCGAGGTCGATCAGCCGCATAGCGAATTCGCGGCGGCTCAATCGTTTCTCAGGGCGCTTTTCTCCGAATTCCCCGAGGTGGTATCCTGCACTTCCAATCATGTGCACGGCCGCTTCGATAAGGCTAGGACGCGTGGGCGTATTCCTCCAAGCTTTCTCAGGCCGATCGAGGATCTGATTGACGCCCCGGTTGGCTGGTCCTGGCACTCGTCCATTCGAATGGGCGATATCCTGTTCCGCCACGGCCATAAGGATATCATGAACCTCAAGCGGCTGATCCTTGAGGAAATCCCGGCAGAGACAGGCCGGCACATGAGCATCATTCTCGGCCATTTCCACACCCGTTTCGGACAGGCCACGCCTGATTTGAAGGTCGGGCAAAAGCTCTATTGGGGAGCCTTCACCGGCTGCCTGATTGATCCCAAGCATCCGTTCTTTGGCTACAGTCGCGGCTATGAGCGGCTGGGAACGCTGGTTATCATGCACGGGCGCGCAATCCCCGTTCCGATGGCCTTGGACGAGCGCGGACGCTGGACGGGCACGTTATGACGCAAAAGCTTTACGTCAGGGTTGGCTTCGCGGAGGATGGAAAGACAGTCGTCCGCGAAATCTTCTATGAAGGCCGCAAGATCGGCGATGTCAGCTATGTTGAAGTGCTGGAGGCTGCGATGCAGTTCGTCTCATCGCTTAGATATGAGGTGAAGCGCTGAGTTATACAAAAACCGCGAAAGCTGTATAACGCCTCAAAAGCCCATCGCCTTCAACGCCCAATGCAAAATCTCCCACACCCCTACGATAACCCCGAAGATCGCCGCGAGACTTAAGATCAGGGATGCATCGCGTCTCATCTGCCGCCTCTAGGCTGGGGTTAGGCCGCACGCGCGGAGTCCCACGCGAAATGCCACGGCGGTAGGGTATTTAGTCGGGAAGCTGTTGAAATGTCGTGGGGAACGGCGACAAGCACCACTTTTCCCAAACCAGATGCGCTACCAGGCTGCGCTACACTCCGAACGGTCTGTTGCCTATTCATTTCGGTGTTGCATGGCAAGTGCAAAAACCTTGCCGTGTTGCGCATTGCGCAGTAATGACGACGCAGGGTGGCGATGCTGCCTTGCACAATAACGAGGTGGCCATGTCCGCGCGCATTTTCAGCCCAGCCAAAACCGCGATGCAGTCCGGCAAGGCCAAGACCGGCCATTGGGTGCTGGAATTCGACCCCGAGATGCGCAAGAAGATCGACCCCTTGATGGGCTACACCACGTCGGGAGACATGAGGAGCCAGATCAGGCTCACCTTCGATACGAGGGAAGAAGCGGTGGCGTACGCCGAAAAGGAAGGGTTCGCCTTCCGCGTCGATGAGCCGAAAGAGACCAAACGCCGCCAGATTTCCTATGCGGAGAATTTCCGCTATGACCGCAGGACGCCCTGGACGCATTGACCGGCGGCCAGCGTCGAGTATTCAGCCGGCCCGGCGGCCGGCCAGCGGTCCCGTAGCTCAGCTGGATAGAGCACCGGCCTTCTAAGCCGATGGTCACAGGTTCGAATCCTGTCGGGATCGCCAATAATTTCAAAGGTTTGTGCCAGTTAACCTGATCAGGGCCGCTAAATCTGCCATCTGGCGACTGCCAGCGCCACCACCTTGTGCAACAGGGAGTTGAGCCTGGGTTCGGCGCAGCGATCCGGAATTATTTCGTGATCCAGCGTGGTTGGAACCATAGCTCCCACCACGCGTTCGGGGCCTTGTATTCGTGGTGCCTCATAAAAAAGCAATGTGCGGGCCGACGAATGGGGTGGGGTAAAACAAGCGCGGGTTGGGGGAGGAGAAGCCAGGTTATGTCGAAACGTGAGATTGGAACGTCCCCTGCGTTGGGGCGGCGTATCGCTGAACTCAAGGCCAGAATGCAGGATGCCGAAATTTCCGACCATGAGATGAAAACGTTTCACAAGGTCGCCGCCATCATGGGGGCAGGCGACGGCTCCCTACGACTGGATGCCGACGACTTGATCGCAGCATCGTTCGTTGCCGAGGCGCTGGGGGGACCCGCGCCCCACCGCTGACATTTAGGCTGCATCGGCCCGAAGTCCAGCAAAGCGAGGGTCTCACCGCGGTAGCGAGCGCGGCTGCCGTCGGTGGCCGTTGTGTTGTCGTGTCTGCCGATATCGAATTGGAAGGAAAGTCTTATCAATTTGTTTGCGTTGCTGCGTCATTGTAGCGGCGGCTAACGGAGTGGAAACGCGATGAGGATCGATCTGTCGCCGACGAGCTGGGGCAGGGTGATCGCTGTCACGGCAGCCGGTACGGCATTCTTCATCGTCGTGGCGTTCTTCGTCGATTCCTTCAATTTCCCCTATCTTTCACCCGAGGCACTGTGGCGGGCGCAACTGACCGATCTGATGTTGCCTTTGGTGCTGGGTGGCTCGTTTCTGTTTTTCCTGATGTGGAAGATCCGCCAGCTGGCCATCGCCCAGCGTGATCTCAGCATCGTTGCCGCGACCGACAGCCTGACGGCGGTGCTGAACCGCGGCGCCTTCTCGATGCTGGTCGAAGCCTATCTCGAGCAGACCCGCAAGCAGGAGCAGGCCCATTCGGGGGCGCTGCTGATCATCGATGCCGACCATTTCAAGTCGATCAACGACCGGCACGGACATGACTGTGGAGACCAGGCGCTCAAGCTGATCGCGCAGGCGATCAAAGGGCAGCTGCGCGGCGGCGACATCGTTGGCCGCATCGGTGGCGAGGAGTTCGGCGTGTTTCTGCCTGGCGTCGATCCCTCGCATTCATGGGTGGTTGCCGAAAGCATTCGCAGGCGCATCCGTGAGATGGACTTCTCCCCGGGCGGGCGGCCCTGCCCATTATCCGTCAGCATTGGCGGCACAAGCTTTACCGGGCCGACCACCTTCGAAGAGATTTTCGTGGCGGCCGACAGGCGGCTTTACGCGGCCAAATCGAACGGGCGCGATCAAGTCAGCTTCGATCCCTCAGGGGCTTCTCTAGTGCCCAGCAACGCCATCGTGCATTGACAGCAAGCGTGGTCGTCGCAAACTAGAACCGTCGCGTCCTGTCACGGTTGGGCACGAAAACCTCCGGCACAGCACGCTGATTTGAGCAAGCTGTCGCGTTGACGATGTTTTCGCTTTTGCTGACATCGCGCTAAAAAACGTTACTGCTTTCCTGAGTTCTCCAAGCGTCCGGGCCGGGGGGCCAGTCACGGCCTTTCTCAATGCCGGCGAACGAATGGCGGGACGGTTCAGGCAAGATCAGCGCGGCAACTATGATTCATCTGTTCAATGGCTTTCTGAACCCCTTTGGCGGCAGTGATCTCGAAACCCTGGAACTGTACCGGCTGTTGATCGCTGACTCCGAGGTGCGTCTGTGGGCAACGTCCTCCAGGGTGTCCGGCGAGTTGATGCGGCAATTTCCGATTCGCCGCATCTCGCTGCCAAAGTGGAACGTGCCGGACGGCGGTACCTACGTCTTCGTCGGCGCGCATTGGAGCAACAAAATGTGGCCCTACCTGATTCCGCGGCCGCGCCGGCTGATCTATGTCTTCAATACCTTTCACCCGAAAGTCATCGCGCTGACGAAGCGCATGCCCCGTATGCTCAACTGGCCCGACGCCGAACTGGTGCTGATTTCCGATTTTCAAAAACGCATGCTGCGGGTCGATGGCGTCGTGCATCCGTCGCCGATCGATATCGAACGTTTTTTGCCACAGCCGGCCAAGCCGGGTCGCCCGTTCACGCTGGGACGATTGAGCCGCGACACCAGGGACAAACATCATGCGGACGATGTGCCGCTCTACGAAACGTTGTTGGCGGGTGGCGCAGCGCTGCGGATCCAGGGCGGGATGGTGCTCAAGGACAAGCTCAAATCGCATCCGCAACTCGAACTCCTTCCGCAAGGCCGGTTTGCGGCCGAAGAGTTCCTGCCGACGCTCGACGTGTTCTACTACCGTACCGGCTCGCACGTGGAGACGTTCGGCAGGGTGGTGTTCGAAGCGATGGCCTGTGGTTTGCCTGTGGTCTGCCATTCGCATGGCGGCTACGCCGACCATATCAGGCATGGCGAAAACGGCTTTCTGTTCGAGACGACGCAACAGGCGCGGCAGATCCTGGCCGACCTCAAAGCCGATCCGGAACTGCGGGCGACAGCGGGTCGTGAGGCGCGGCGGACCGTTGAGCAGCTGTTTTCTTCGCAGGCACTTCGACGGCGGCTGGATTTCTATCTGCATTAGCGGCACATCGTCCCCTGGGCTTTGCTGACACCCTCGGCATCGCGCTAAAGCTGGCATGCAAACGAACCATCGGGCGGATAGGCAGCGGCGCACCACAGACTGAGCAGGACTTCTTTTCGATGACATTGATAGGCGCGGCGGCACTGCTGATCCTGATCCTGACTTACGCCGGTGTCGCCATTGGGCGCATTCCAGGCCTGCGCCTCGACCGGGCAGGGATCGCGCTGCTCGGCGGGGCTGCGATGATCGCCGTCGGCGCGATCACCATGGAGGATGCCTACCGCGCGATCAATTTCGACACCATCACGCTGCTGCTCGGCATGATGATCGTGGTGGCGCACCTGAAGGTTTCCGGTGCCTTTCGGGGTCTTGGCGCCGTCGCCATCGAGCATGCGCACGCGCCCTTCATGCTCCTGGTCATGGTGACGCTGCTGACCGGCGTGCTGTCTGCCTTCCTGGTCAACGATGCTATCTGTCTCGTCATGGCACCGATCGTCGTCCACGTCACCCGCGTCATCAAGCGCAACCCCATCCCCTATCTGATCGCCACCGCCACCGCGTCAAATTGCGGCAGCGTCGCCACCATCACCGGCAATCCGCAAAACATGGTGATCGGCGCGCTGTCGGGCATTTCCTATCCTGCCTTCTCGGCAGCCCTTGCTCCGGTCGCTCTGTTTGGCCTGGTCGCGGTCATTGTCATCGTGCGCATCGTCTACCGGGCCGAATTCGCCCGCACGGCCCAATTGACCCCAGAAGTCTCGCGTGGGCGCATGCACAAGGGGCAGGTGCTGAAGGCGGTGGTGGTCTGCATCGGATTGGCCATCGCCTTCTTCGCCGGCGTGCCGGTCGCCAAGGCGGCACTCATCGGCGGTGCCATTCTCTTGCTCACCCGTGCCATCAAACCGGAACGCATCTACCGCGAGATCGACGGACCGCTGCTGTTCATGTTCGCTGGTCTGTTCGTGGTCGTTGCCGGCGCGGAAAAGACGCTGCTGACGCCAGACATGATCGCCTCGGCAAAGAACCTTGGGCTGGACGATGTCTGGCGCCTGTCCGGCTTCACCGCGGTGCTCTCCAACATCATGAGCAATGTGCCGGCCGTGCTGGCGCTGCGGCCCTTCATACCCGGCCTCGAAAACCCCGAACGTGCCTGGCTGGTGGTCGCGATGAGTTCGACGCTGGCCGGCAATTTCACGCTGCTCGGCTCGGTCGCCAACCTGATTGTCGCCGAGCAGGCAAGGACCGCCGGCACGCAACTGTCGTTCGGCGCCTTCTTCAAGGTCGGCTTGCCGCTGACATTGATAACGCTGCTGGTCGGCACGGCATGGCTGGCGTTTGGATTTTAATGCATGTCGCCCAAAAGTGGCCCCGGTTTTGGGAGAACGACATGCATGAAAAGACCTAAAGCGCGTTGCCTGAATCCGTTCAAACGCGACGCGCTTTAGACCTGGTCGCTTGAAATTCGGGCCCGGACAAGGGTCGCCGCGGCGCGGCCGGCTGCCTCGACGTAATCGGGGTTGCGGTGGATCAGCATGATCGAAAAGGAGCCGTCTATCAGCAGCACGATCTCGCGTGCCAGCGCTTGCGGTTCCTCGACGCCCCGGTCGGACAATTCGCCAGCCAGCCACGTTTCAAAATTTGACTTGTGTCGCGACCCGACCTTGATCGCCGGATGTCCTGGCATCGAGGCCAACTCCGCGGCCGTGCGCAGGAAGCCGCATCCTTTCCATTTCGGGTGGTGAGCGGCCTTTGCCAGATTGGTGAAGATCGCCTCGACCTTGCGATCCACTCCGCCTTCGGCGGCATCGAACCAGCCTGCCATCCGCTTCAGATTGGGTTGGTCGCGGCCGTCGAGATAGGCGGCGATCAGGTCGTCCTTGCTTTTGAAGTGGTAATAAAGCGTCCGCTTGGTGAGCCCGGCTTCCTCTGCAACGGCATCGACACTGACCCTGCCAATTCCTTCAGCGTAAAACAGCCTTGTCGCGGCATCGACAATACGTTTGCGGGTAGGACTTTGCGCTTCAGGCATCAGCCTATGTATACCGACTAGTGAATATACACAAGCTGCAAAGGGCGTAACCTTCCAGCCCATGAGCATACTGGGGAAGGAAGCCAAATGATCGATCTTGTGCATAACGAAACCCGGGATGGGATTGCCATCCTCACCCTCAACCGGCCGGAGAAACTCAACGCGTTGAACTATGCCTTGATCGATCGCCTGCTCGCGGTCCTCGGCGACATTGAAGTCGATGCCGGCGTTCGGGCGGTCATTCTTACCGGAGCAGGGGAGCGGGCGTTTTCGGCGGGTGGCGACATCCATGAATTCTCGGCCAGTGTGGCGCTTGGCGTCGATATCGCGATGCGTGACTTTGTCCTGCGCGGGCAGCGGCTGACCGCAAGGCTGGAAGCATTCCGCAAACCCGTCATCGCCGCCGTCAACGGCATTGCCTTTGGCGGCGGCTGCGAAATCACCGAGGCCGTGCCGCTGGCCATCGCCAGCGAACGCGCCCTGTTCGCCAAGCCGGAAATCAATCTTGCGATGCCGCCGACCTTTGGCGGAACGCAGCGCCTGCCCAGGCTCGCCGGGCGCAAGCGGGCGCTCGAACTGCTTTTGACCGGCGATTGGTTTCCGCCGCAGCGCGCCCTTGAACTTGGCCTCGTCAACCAGGTCGTGCCGCATGGCGATTTGATGCCGGCCGCAATTGGCCTCGCCAAGCGTATCCTGCGGCACTCCGATCTGGCGATCGCGGGCATCCTCACAGCGGTGGCGCGCGGCCTCGACCTGAGCATCGCGGAAGGCCTGCTGGTCGAAGCCGAGCAGTTTGCCCGCATGGCTCCGACCGCCGACCTGCGCGAAGGGCTGGATGCCTGGCTGACGCGCCGCGCTGCGCGCTATGACGGCTCATGGACGCACATCGCGCGGCCTGACGAGGCCAGGCGGGCCTCGTTGGCGCTGGATCAGGGCGCCACCACCAAACGGCCTTTCATGTTGGGGTGGAAACGGCAGAAATAATCGACCGTCTCTGCCTTCTGCAGGGTGAGGCTCGCGGACTTTTTCGGCGGGATCATCAGCTCCCAGCCGCCTTTGACGGTCGCCGTGTGGGCGAACGCGTCCTTGTTCACCCACTCAATCGTGTCACCGGCCTTGGCCTCGACAGTGGCTGGCGAGAACACAAGCTTGTCGATGGTGACCTGGATGGTTTCAGCCTGCGCCGGAACGATGCCGATAGCCAGCGTCAGCGCGATCCACAGATGGCGTTTCGACATGCTGCCTGTCCTTACTTCAGCATGCCGGCGACGTGTTCGGCATGCTGCTCGTGGCCCTGGAAGATTTTCAGGCCGGTCTCCAGCAGGCTCTTCAGTTCGGCATTGCTGGCCGACGGGATGAGCAGCGTTTCGAGAGCGCCGTTGACCTGCTTGTGGTAGGCGACCTCGTTGTCGACATAGGCCTTGTCGAAGGCAGCACCCTCGAGCTTGGCAAGCTTGGCCCTTTCATCGGCGGCTGCCTTGCTCAGCGCCTGGCTGGTGGCGTTGTCTTCCGGCGTCACCTTCAGCTTCTTGACTAGGTCGAGCGCCTGCACGTTCACGGCTTCGTGGTCGCGCACCATGTCGTTGGCGAAATCCACGACGTCCTTGTTCTTCGATTTCTCGATCGCCAGCTTGGCGGCTTCAACGTCGATGACCCCTGCTGTGTAGGCGACGTGGGCGATCTGTGGGTCGGTCGGCTTGTCGGCCGCTTGGGCGAACGGGGCAATGCCAAGCAGCAGCATGGCGGCCAGGGCAGCGGTGTGTCGGATAAGCATGGCATCTCCTTCGCCGGACGCAGGACACGCGCCGGACTGTGTTTCTTGGTTGACGGTCATTGGATGCCGGGCCGCGGCAAACGTTCCCACGAATCGGCGAAAGTCAGCTTTCCAGGCCGAGCCGCCGCATCACGGCGTTGGTCAGCCTTTCGCAACGTCGGCCGGCGAAGGGGAACGCATCGAGCAGCACGGGCCCGATCTGGTCGTCCAGCGCCTTGCGCACCAGGGTGCGGGCGCGGTGCAGCCTCGTCTTAACGGTTTGTGGCCGCACACCGAGAAGATCGGCGGTCTCTTCGATGCTCAGCCCCTCGATCACCCGCGCCACGAACACCGTCCGGTAGACATCGGGAAGGCTGTCGGTGGCCTGTTCGACCAGCTGGAGGATTTGCCGTTGCGCCATCGTCCGTTCCGGATCGTCGCTGGAGTTGAGCGGGAACCGGATGATCTCGGCTTGCGGATTTTCCGGCATTGCCACCGTTCTGCGCCTTTTGCGCAGGCGGCCGAGCGCCTCGTTGATGACGATACGCGACAGCCATGTGGCGAGCGAGGAATCGCCACGAAACGCATCGAGATGGGCGAAGGCCCTGACATAGGCCTCCTGCACGATGTCCTCGGCCTCGCTGTCGTTGCGCACCACGCCACGGGCGATGCGGTAGAGCCGCTGGTTGTGCATCTTGATGATGGTGCGGAAAGCGTCGCCCTCGCGCGCCAAGGCGCGGCGCACGAGTTGCATGTCGTCCGAAGCGACAGCAGGCATGGCCGTCAAGACAGCAGGCATGGCCAGTTCCTCAACCCAATCCCGGACAGCGACCCGATTGAGAGATTGGATGGCATTGCCGGCAAAAGGTTCCCGGCCATTTTTGCCGGGTCCGGCGCGGCTACCGTACCGCTTCCGGCGAGGACTTGTCAGCAGCCTGCAGACGCGCCGTGGCCGCCAGCAGATCGGTCTGTGTGATCAGCCCGAGAATGCGCTTGTCGTCATCGACGACGATGACCGCATGGCTGCGGCCGTCGGTGAGTACGGGCAGCAGACCCATGGCGGCGAAATCGGCGGCGGCTGTCGCTGCCGGCGATATCACGGATCCGACCATGCCCGAGGCCAACGCCAGTTCCCGCAATCCCACGGTGCCCGCCAGCCTTGCCTCTGCGTTGACGACCGGCAAGGTACGGATGTTGTGGTCAAGCAGCAATTGGCGCGCTACCTCGGTGGACGTGTGTTCGTCGACCGAGATCACATCGCGCGACATGATATCCTCACACAACAGGCCCTTGTGCGCGCGCACCATCGCCTGCAGTTCGACTTGACGCAGCAGCCGGTCGAGATCGTTGCGATCGATATCGAACGTCTCGTCGAGCGCGCCAAGCGCGGCATCGATGTCCTCGGGCTGGAAGCCGACACGCAACTGCGCCGGCGGATCGACGGTGCCATGGCTGTTCGTCGGAGGAATCGGCACGTGCGGGTAATTGCGCCGGGCCAGCTTGTGGAAGCCGTAGCCCAGCGCCACTAGCAGAACCGAGTTCAATGCCACCGGCACGAACGGAAACAGGAAGCCGGCGCTGATGACGGCCGGCCCTCCCAACACCGCGGTCAGGGCGGCCGCCCCGCCCGGCGGATGCAGGCAGCGCGTGAACGACATGGCGGCGATGGCCAGTGCCACTGCGATGCCGGTGGCAAGGGCGGTTTCGTGGATGAAATGCGCTACGATCACGCCGATCAGGGCCGATATCGTGTTGCCGCCGATGATCGACCATGGCTGCGCCAACGGGCTGGCCGGCACCGCGAACAGAAGCACGGCCGAGGCTCCCATCGGCGCCACCAGCAGCGGCACGTGCGGGCCGTTGCCGAGCACCAGGCCGCCGATCGCGCCGGTCAGTGCAATGCCGATCGTCGCCCCGATGCAGGCGATGATACGCTCGCGCAGCGTCGCGCCGGCAAGAATCGGAACAAAAAGGCGAAAGGCCATGGGAGTCGGAAAAACTCTGCCGGTGTTCCAGAGGAAAGTTGAAACTTAATGATCGCACCGCAATGACGCGGCATTGTCGAAGTTGAAAGCCAAATTGATCCGCGAAAGCGCGGTTTTGAGAAATAGAATTCCGTGATCTGCTGAATCGGTTTGGCTGGTGGCCTGAACGCTCAGGCAGAAGCCGCGGCGGTCAGGCCGCGTAGAATGTCGGCCTTCAGGTCTTCGACATCCTCGAGGCCGATCTGCAGGCGGATCAACGGGCCTTCATACGGGCCCTTTGCGACAACCCGGTCAGCGAGCCAGACCGGCACCGCAAGGCTCTCATAGCCGCCCCAGGAATAGCCGAGGCCGAAGATCTGCAGCGCGTCGAGGAAGGCGTGCTGCTGCTTCTGGCCGCCGCCGGCAAGCACGATGGAAAAGATGCCGCTCGAGCCGGAGAAATCACGCTTCCACAAGCCGTGGTCCGGATGGCTGGGAAGGGCAGGGTGGAGCACGCGCGCGACGCCCTTCTGGCCCTCGAGCCAGGAGGCGATGGCGAGCGCGCTGCGCTGATGGTGCTCGAGGCGCACGCCCATGGTGCGCAGGCCGCGCAGCACCTGGTAGACATCGTCGGGTCCGGCGCAGCAGCCAAGCGTGCAGAAGCTTTCGTAAAGATGCTTCCAGCAGCCTGCGTTGGCCGAGACCGTCCCAAGCAGCACGTCGGAATGGCCTGCCGGATATTTCGTCGCCGCGTGGATCGAGATGTCGACGCCGTGGTCGAGCGGGCGGAAATACAGCGGCGTCGCCCAGGTATTGTCCATCATGACGATGGCGCCTGCGGCGTGCGCCGCATTGACGATGGCCGGGATGTCTTGCAGCTCGAACGTGTTGGACGCCGGCGATTCCGTGAACACCACCTTGGTGTTGGGCTTAATCAACGCCGCGATGCCGGCGCCGACATGGGGGGCGTAGTATTCGACCTCGACGCCCAGCCGCTTCAGCATCGTGTCGGCGAAGTTGCGCGTCGGGTGATAGACGGAATCGACGATCAGCAGGTGGTCGCCCGCCGATACGAACGCGAGCAGCGGCACGGTCACCGCCGCAAGGCCCGAAGGCACCACGATCGTGCCGGCGGACCCTTCCAGTGCATCTATGGCGTGGGCAAGGGCATCGGTCGTCGGCGTGCCGCGCGTGCCGTAAGTGTATTTCTGGCTGCGTGCCGCCATCGACGCCGCGTCGGGATAAAGCACGGTCGAGGCATGCACCACCGGTGGATTGACGAAGCCGAAATAGTCATGCGGATTGTTGCCCGAATGGGCAAGCCGCGTGTTGATACCCAGTCCGTCGCCGTCTTTCGCCATTCTTCTTCGCCTTGTTCGACAAGGCGCTAGCCATAGTGCCGCGGCTTTGGCCGTGCAACCGGCCTGCACCCGCCAGGGAACCGACTTCGGATGTACCAAGTCGAGTCCTGATGAAGGGGCGCACAGTCTTGCCCAGTCCGAACGCATTGCGCCCCTGGCCGATCGTCTATTGAAGACGGCCGGGAAAGATATATGATTGATTTTTTGATATTTTCCCCGGATTGCCTCGATCAGACGCTGCCGGATGATCCTTCCCGGTTGACCTCCTGATCCCTGCGATCCGGGCATCTCGCTTGCAGAGCAATGAATGCAGCCAGGGGAGGTATGGCATGACCGACGTCAAGTGGATGATCAAGGCGCGCGAGTTCGTCAACTGCAACTGCGCCTATGGCTGCCCGTGCCAATTCAACGCCTTGCCGACGGGTGGATCCTGCCGGGCGGTGGTCGGCGTGGAAATCGAAAACGGCTATCATGGCGACACCAAGCTCGATGGCTTGCGCTTTGCCGGTGTCTTCCGCTGGCCTGGCGCAATTCACCAAGGCAGGGGCGAGGCGGCAGTGGTCATTGACGAGCGGGCGACCGAGGCGCAGCGCGGAGCGCTGCTTCGCATTCTCAGCGGCGAAGACACCGAACCCGGCGCGACCATATTCCAGGTCTTTTCGACGACGCTTGAGACGGTCCACGATCCGATCTTCGCGGCAATAGACTTCGAAGTCGACATCGACGCCCGAGCGGCTCGCCTGCACGTGCCAGGCGTAACCTCGGGCCACGGCGAGCCGATCAAGAATCCCGTCACCGGTGCGGAGCATCGGGCGCGCATCGACCTCACCCATGGTTTCGAATATTCGCTTGCCGAGGTCGGGCGTGGCTGGACCAAGGCAACCGGCCCGATCAAGTTCGAACTGGCGGACTCGCACAGCCATTTCGCCAATTTGCACCTCTCGCAAAGCGGCATCGTGCATTGAGCTGATCCAATGAGCGACACGGCTCTCGAGGCGGTGCTGCGGCGCGACCGCACAGTCGTGACGGCCGCGCTCGTCGTCATTGCCGTGCTCGCATGGGCCTATGTGCTGTGGCTCGCCGCCGACATGACCATACAGGATGCTGCCACGCCGAGCGCCGCAAGTGGCGACATGGCTGGCATGGACATGTCAGGTGCCGATACGGGCGGTATGGACATGCCGGGCATGGAGATGCCGGGTATGGACAGGGGTAGCATGGACATGGGCGCCACGATGGCGCCCGGTTTCCGCGCATGGGCGTCAGCCGACTTCGCTTTCATCTTCGCCATGTGGGCCGTCATGATGGTTGGCATGATGACGCCCTCGGTCGCGCCAATGGTGCTGCTCTATGCCGGGGTCGGTCGCAAGGCGCGGGCGGGTGGGCGGCCCATCGCATCGACTGCATGGTTTTTCGCCGGCTATCTGCTCGTCTGGGTTGGCTTCAGCGTGGCCGCGACCGGCGCGCAATGGCTGCTGGCCAGTCAGGCTTTGCTGAGCCCGATGATGGCAACCAACAGTACGGTTCTCGGCGGCCTCGTCCTGATCGCGGCCGGCCTCTATCAATGGACGCCGATGAAGGGCGTCTGCCTGCAGCAATGCCAGGCGCCGATCGCATTTCTGGCCAGTCACGGCGGGTTCCGTTCCGATCCGCTCGGTGCGCTTCGATTCGGGATCGTTCATGGCGCCTATTGCCTCGGCTGTTGCTGGGCGCTGATGGCGCTCCTGTTCGTCGGCGGCGTCATGAACGTGCTGTGGATCGCCGGCATCGCCATCCTCGTTCTCTTGGAAAAGACCGTTGCGACCGGGCAGCTGATCCCGCGCATCTCCGGCACGCTGATGGCGGCAGTCGGCGCCTGGCTGCTCGTCCAAGCGTCCTGAGCTTGCGCTCCTCCCGGTTCCGGGCGGCATGGCCATGCGACCCGGTTGCCCGCCATGTGACAGTCTTTGTATACGCGAATTCATCCCGGGATGTTCAGGAGCGCGCAGTAAATCCGTGGGATGGATTTCGCTGGCATAGTCCAGATCCGCGGCCGACCGGACTTTGCCGATTTTGTTTGCGCGGCTTGCTAATTTCATGACGCACTTGGCTGCAATTCAGGCATTTGCGGCCGTTGGTTTTCAAACTCTTTCGAATTCGGTCATTTCCCTTGACCTCACAGGAATTATCGCCTTCGATGCCATTCGTGAATGGGAGGCGGCGCGTCGGTTACGATGCGGGGTTCCGGGTATGGGCCGGAATGGGAGCTGCGTTCACACGGGAAAAGATCAGGGTTTGCCTGAAAAACAGAGAAAAGGGTCTGTGGGTCATGAAACATATTGCTATCAGCATTCTTGGCGCCGCCACGCTTGGGTTGATGGCGTCCGCCGCCTCGGCAACGACGCTCGACACCGTCAAGGCGAAAGGCTTCATCCAGTGCGGTGTCTCGACCGGTCTGGCTGGCTTCTCGGCGCCGGACGACAAGGGTGACTGGCAAGGCATCGACGCGGATTTCTGCCGCGCTGTCGCGGCCGCCGTCTTTGGTGACGGCACCAAGGTCAAGTTCACACCGCTCAGCGCCAAGGAGCGGTTCACCGCGCTGCAGTCCGGCGAGGTCGACATCCTCTCGCGCAACACCACTTGGACCATCAATCGCGACACGGCGCTTGGCCTGAACTTCGTCGGCACCACCTACTATGACGGCCAGGGCTTCATGATCAACGCCAAGAAGCTGCCCGGCGTCAATTCCGCGCTGCAGCTTTCCGGCGCCGCCGTCTGCGTGCAGAGCGGCACGACCACTGAGCTCAATCTCGCCGACTACTTCAAAGCCAACAAGATGGAGTACAACCCGGTCGTCTTCGAGAAGCTGGAAGAGGTCAACGCCGCCTATGATGCCGGCCGTTGCGACGTCTACACCACCGATCAGTCGGGTCTGTACGGCATTCGCCTGACGCTGGGCGCGCCGGCCGACCATGTCGTGCTGCCCGAGATCATCTCGAAAGAGCCGCTCGGACCGGCCGTGCGCCAAGGCGACGACCAGTGGTACCACATCGTCAAGTGGACCTATTTCGCGCTGCTCGACGCCGAGGAGCTCGGCATCACCAAGGCCAATGTCGACGAAATGAAGAACTCCGCCAGCCCGGAGATCAAGCGCGTGCTCGGCCAGGAGGCCGATACCAAGATCGGCACCGATCTCGGCGTCTCCAATGACTGGGTCGTCAACATCGTCAAGGCCACCGGCAACTACGGCGAGATGTTCGACCGCAATGTCGGCTCGGGGAGCCCGCTCAAGATCGCCCGCGGCATCAATGCGCTATGGACCAAGGGCGGCCTGCAATACGCTCCGCCGATCCGCTGATCGAAATGTGATCCGGAAGGCAGATCGTCTGCCTTCCGGTTTCTCTTTCAGGGGACGGTCGAATGGCATCGCAGGAAATTCTTCGCGAGGAGCCAAGTCGCGCTTCTCTCATAAATGATCCAAAAGTCCGCAGCATTTTCTATCAATGCCTGGTCGTCGCCTTGCTGGTGTCCGGTGTCTGGTGGATCGTTCACAACACGATCGTGAACCTGACGAACCTGCACATTGCATCCGGCTTCGCTTTTTTGAGAGGCCGCGCCGGCTTCGACATCTCCGACACGGCGATCGCCTATACGTCGGACTCCACCTATGGCCGGGCCATCATCGTCGGCTTGATCAACACATTGATCGTCGCGTTTGTCGGCATCATCACCGCCACCATCATCGGTTTCATTGTCGGCATTGGTCGGCTGTCGAAAAACTGGCTGATCCAGAAGATCTGCACCGTCTATGTCGAGGTGTTCCGCAACATTCCGCCGTTGCTGGTCATCTTCTTCTGGTATTCCGGCGTGCTGGCCGTGCTGCCGGCGCCGCGCGATAGCATCAACCTGCCGTTCGGATCCTTCCTCAACCAGCGCGGCTTCTATTTTCCGCGCGCCGTGTGGGGCGACGGCTCCTGGCTGATCCCGTTGGGGCTGGTTGTCGGCATCGGCATGGCGTGGTTCGTCGCCCGCAAGGCGCACCAGCGGCAGATGGCGACCGGCCAGCAATTCCCAGTGTTCTGGACGTCGCTGGCGCTGATTATCGGGCTTCCGCTGCTCGCTTATGTGCTGAGCGGCTTCCCAGTAACCTTTGATTTTCCGAAGCAATCGACTTTCAACCTGACTGGCGGCTTCGTCGTCAAGCCGGAATTCCTGTCACTCTATCTGGCGCTGTCGTTCTATACCGCCGCCTTCATCGCCGAGATCGTGCGCGCCGGCATTCGCGGTGTTGCCAAGGGCCAGAGCGAGGCCTCGTCAGCGCTTGGCCTTCGTGCCGGCCAGGCGTTGCGGCTGGTGGTTGTGCCGCAGGCCATGCGCATCGTCATTCCGCCCCTGGCCAGCCAATATCTCAACCTGACCAAGAACTCCTCACTCGCCATCGCCATCGGCTATCCCGACCTGACGGCAACGACCGGCACGGTGCTCAACCAGACCGGCCAGGCGGTCGAATGCGTGGTCATCATGATGGTGATCTATCTGGCCATCAGCCTTCTGACCTCGCTATTCATGAACTGGTTCAACGCCAAAATGTCGCTGGTGGAGAGGTAAGGACATGCAAGAACATGATATGTCCTGGGTTCGCACCGAAATGGCACTGGCGCAGCCGGCGCCGGCCGGCGTCACAGGCTTCAGCGCCTGGGTGCGCAAGAACCTGATTGCGTCGACGGGCGACACCATTTTGACCATCATCGGTTTCGCGCTGGTGGTGATGATCCTGCCGCAGATCATCAACTGGGCCTTCATCAACGCCGTGTGGACGGGACCTAACCGGACCGTATGCGCCACGGTGGCGCAGGGCGGTATCCAGCCGGATGGCTGGTCCGGCGCCTGCTGGGCCTTCGTCAACGCCAAGTTCGGCCAGATCATGTTCGGTACCTATCCGGTCGAGGAGCGCTGGCGGCCGATCCTGGTTGGCATATTGCTGGTCGTGCTCATGGTGCCGATGTTGATGCCGAGCGTGCCGCGCAAGGGTCTCAACGCCCTGCTGCTGATCGTCGGTCTCCCCTTTGTGTCGTTCTTCCTGCTGGTCGGTGGCGCGTTCGGTCTGGAACATGTCGAAACGGCGCGCTGGGGCGGCTTGCTGGTGACGCTTTCGCTGTCTTTCGTGGCCATCGTCGTGTCGTTGCCGCTTGGCATCATGCTGGCGCTTGGCCGTCGCTCCAGGATGCCGATCGTCAAGATGCTGTGCGTCATCTTCATCGAGGCCGTGCGCGGCATTCCGCTGATCACCGTTCTGTTCATGGCCAGCGTCATGCTGCCGCTGTTCCTGCCGCCGGGCGTCACCTTCGACAAGTACCTGCGCGCGCTGATTGGCGTGTCGCTGTTTGCCGCCGCCTATATGGCTGAAGTGGTGCGCGGCGGCCTGCAGGCGATCCCCAAGGGCCAGTATGAAGGTGCCGATTCGCTTGGCCTCGGCTATTGGCAGAAGATGTATTTCATCGTCATGCCGCAGGCACTGAAGCTGGTCATCCCAGGCATCGTCAACACCTTCATCGGCATGTTCAAGGACACCAGCCTGGTCACGATCATTTCGATGTTCGACCTGCTCGGCATCGTCAAGCAGAACTTCTCCGACGCCAACTGGGCGACGGCGCAGACCGCCAAGTCGGGTCTGATCTTCGCCGCCTTTGTCTTCTGGCTGTTCTGCTTCGGCATGTCGCGCTATTCAATGTACACGGAACGCCGACTCGACACCGGCCACAAACGCTAAACAAAAGAACAAGGGGACCCTGTCATGGCCACCGAAAATGCTGTCAGCGCGGAAGAGATCAAGGTCAACGCCGCCAAGATGCACATCTCCGACACCGATGTCGCCATCGACATCGTTGCCATGCACAAATGGTATGGTGAGTTCCATGTGCTGAAGGACATCAACCTGAGAGTTATGCGCGGCGAGCGCATCGTCATCTGCGGGCCGTCGGGCTCCGGCAAGTCGACGATGATCCGCTGCATCAACCGTCTGGAAGAGCACCAGAAGGGCAAGATCATCGTCGACGGCAAGGAACTGACCAACGATCTGAAGAAGATCGACGAGGTGCGCCGCGAGGTCGGGATGGTGTTCCAGCACTTCAACCTGTTCCCGCATCTGACCATCCTGGAGAACTGCACGCTGGCGCCGATCTGGGTGCGCAAGACGCCCAAGAAGCAGGCCGAGGAAATCGCCATGCATTTCCTCAAGCGCGTGAAGATCCCGGAACAGGCCAACAAATATCCCGGCCAGCTGTCCGGTGGCCAGCAGCAGCGCGTGGCGATCGCCCGCTCGCTGTGCATGAACCCGCGCATCATGCTGTTCGACGAGCCGACCTCGGCGCTCGACCCGGAGATGATCAAGGAAGTGCTGGAGACGATGGTCGGCCTTGCCGAGGAAGGCATGACCATGCTGTGCGTCACCCACGAGATGGGCTTTGCCCGCAAGGTCGCCAACCGGGTGATCTTCATGGACCAGGGCCAGATCGTCGAGCAGAACACGCCGGCCGAGTTCTTCGACCATCCGCGCCATGAGCGCACAAAACTGTTCCTGTCGCAGATCCTGCACTAGGTCTTCGATAACCAGGAAGAGCCCGGCTGAAACAGTGCCGGGCTTTTTTGCGTATGGATGAGCAGGAGGCGGGCGGTTCTTGTCGCGCCGGGGTGCGTTTGCAAGGCCGCCATTCATGAAAAAGCTGGGACGTTTTCTAGGCCTGCCGTTGATCGTCGTTGCGTTCGCTGTGACGCTGGGCACTCTCGTGCCGCGGCCGCTGTGGCCGCCAGCTGCCGCCAATCCCGCCACCACGCGCCATATCCTGGTGCTGAACAACCCGATCCACACCGACATCGCCATCCCGGTCGACGACAGGGTGCGCCAGCGGTTCCATTTCCTGGTCGACGCCGGCATCCCAGCCGATGGTCCGGAAGTTCGCTACATCGTCTTCGGCTGGGGTGGTCGCGCCTTCTATCTGGAGACGCCGACATGGTCCGAACTCAAGGCGGTTCCGGTGATGAAGGCACTGACCCTCGACGCGTCGGTCATGCATGTCGATGTCGCCGGCGTCATCGTCGAACCGCATCCGGATGTTGCAGGCTTCGACATCGGCGAGGATCGTTTTGCGGCGCTGCTCGATTTCATCGATGCGAGTTTCCAGCGGGGGCCGCAAGGCCCGCTTCTTGTTCCGGGCGCGGCCTATTCCAGCTTCGACCGCTTCTATGAAGCCAACGGCCATTTCAACGCGCTGGTCGGCTGCAACACCTGGACGGCGGCAGCCTTGCGCACCGCCGGCTTGCGAACCGGCTGGTGGAACCCGCTGCCGGCTTCGCTCGGTCTGTCGCTGCGGCTTTACAACTAACTCCGTCCTACGGGCTGGTATCCGGGCATGCCCAGATTTCAGCGCCGGATGATTTTCTGTGGCTGCCAGCCATAAAGCCAGTCCAGATCGGCGGCGAGCTTTTCGGACGAGCGCATTTTCAGGAACAGATTGCGCGCGATGGAGACTGGACCCGCGGCATGCCAGGCGAGGCGGTTGAGAGCGCCGCGACGGGCGACCCTGGCGACGCGCGGCCGTCGCAGGTTCTCCCAGATTTGAAGACCTCGTGCCGGATCGCCGGGCAAGTCGGCAACGACATCCGCAAGCATCGCCGCATCCTCGATCGCCATGGCGGCCCCTTGCGCCGCGAACGGCGTCATCGCATGCGCCGCATCGCCGATCAGCGCCATGCTGTCGCTTGTCCAGGGCTGTTTGCTGTCGACCGTATGGATCGGCCACGCCATCCATGGGCCGGCTTCCTCGATCAGACGGGCAAGTGCTGCTGCAGTTCCGCGCATGGCACCGGTCAAGATCCTGGTGTCGGCGTTCCCGGACCAGCCCTCAGCCATGCGTTCGCCTTTGGTGAAGGCGACAAGATTGAAGGCAGCACCTTTGCTGACGGGATAGGCGACCATGTGGAAGCCGGGATGCAGGAAGGTGGTGACGCAATTGGTGGCGCCTATCGCGGCAAAGGCTTGTCCGGCAGCGCTGTCGGAGGGAATGGTTGCACGCCAGGCCAGTTCGCCCGAAAAGTGACTTCTCGGCGAGGCCGCGCCCTTGGCTGTATCGACAAGCCCGCGCACCGACGACCAGACGCCATCAGCGCCGACCAGCAGCAAGCCCTCGGCCTCGACGGTCTCGCCGGCCATCTCGGCAGCCACGGTGACGCCATGGCTGCCTTTGGCAACGCCGCTGACATGTGCGCCGGGAGAAAGAACAATGCTCGGCATCTCGGCAACGCGCGCAGTCAATGTACTCTGCAGGTCAGCCCTGTGCGCAACGAGATAGGGTGCATGCCAGCGGGCTTCGGCGGCTTGTCCGAGCGGCACACGGGCCAGTTCGCGCAACGTCGCGGCGTCCTTCAGCACCACGGCATCGGGCCGCACCGCTGCCGGCAGCAGCCGGTCGAGCACGCCGAGCTGGCGAAGGATGCGTGTCGCGTTGGGAGAAAGCTGGATGCCGGCGCCAGCCGCTTCCAGGCGCTGCGCCTGTTCGAACACCTGCACGCGGTAGCCGCGTTCGGCGAACGCCAGCGCCGAGGTCAGCCCGGCGACGCCCGCCCCGGCGATGACGATTTGCCGGGACCGCGTGTTGTCCATCGGGCTTGCCGCGAAGGAATCAGGCGGCCTGGTCGATGTAGATACAGCCGGCAGGCACCGTTTCCGTCGCCTTCAGCTTCGACGAATAGCGGTAGAGCGTCGAGCAATAGGGGCAGACTTTTTCATTGTCGTCGCCCATGTCGAGAAACACATGCGGGTGGTCGAAAGGCGGGCTGGCGCCCGTGCACATGAATTCCTTGACGCCGATGTCGATCGCCGGGTGGCCCGCATCGTTCTGGAAATGGGGAATGGAACCGCCTGCCATCGTCGTCTCCTTAACGCAGTCTCTTCTGCATCTGGATCATAACCGGCCTCTTTGCAAGTTCGATGAAATCAAACTGTCGCAAAAGCCTGTCAGAGGATAAGTTAAGCCGGTTAAGGCAATGACCCCGAAAACGGAATCGGTTTACGGAGAGGGTCAGGCCTCGCTTCAGGGCACCTGCGGCGCATCCGGGAAGGTTGCGTCGCTCGGCGGCGGAGCGTGAGGGAAGAGCAGGAAAAATGAACGAACTGAAGCCGGTGCAGAGCGAATTCGTGAATGTCGAGGTGGCTCGCCCGGAGGGCGGCAACCCGGATCGCTTCGTCAACCGGGAGTTTTCCTGGCTGCAGTTCAACCGGCGCGTTCTCGAGGAGTCGCTGAACCTCAATCATCCGTTGCTGGAGCGCGTCCGTTTCTTGTCGATCTCGGCCGCCAACCTCGACGAGTTCTTCATGGTCCGCGTCGCCGGTCTTGCCGGCCAGGTGCGCGAGGGCATCACGCTGAAGAGCCCTGACGGCCGCACCCCCGAACAACAGCTCGAACAACTGCTGCGGGAGGTCGAACGGCTGCAGGAAGACCAGCAGAAGAGTCTTTCGGCACTCATCGTGCTGCTCAACAAGGAAGGCATCGAGAGCATCACCCGTGACGCACTGACCAAGGACGAAAAAATCTGGCTGGAAGACCATTTCCAGGAGCAGGTGTTTCCGGTGCTGACCCCGCTGTCGATCGACCCGGCGCATCCGTTCCCGTTCATCCCTAATCTCGGTTTCTCGATGGCGCTGCAATTGCGCCACCGCAAGAACGGCGAAGAGATGAGCGCGCTTCTGCGCCTGCCGGTGGCGCTGAAGCGCTTCATCCGTCTGCCGGACCGCAAGCACCATGTCCGCTTCATCCCTCTGGAAGAGGCGGTCGGCCTTTACATCGGCAAGCTGTTCCCGGGTTATGAGGTCAAGGGCTCCGGCACGTTCCGCATCATCCGCGACAGTGATATCGAGGTCGAGGAGGAATCCGAGGATCTGGTGCGCTTGTTCGAGACGGCGCTGAAGCGCCGCCGCCGCGGGTCGGTGATCCGCATCGAATTTGACGTCCTGATGCCGGCGGAACTGCGCGAATTCGTTGCCGGCGAGCTAGGCGTATCGTCGAGCCGCATCAGCGTTCTGACCGGTCCGCTGGCGCTCAGCCAGATTTCCGAGATCGTCGCGGTCCCGCGCGACGACCTCAAGTTCACGCCCTACAATCCGCGCTTTCCCGAGCGCATCCGCGAGCACGGCGGCGACTGCTTCGCCGCCATCCGCGAGAAGGACATCGTCGTCCATCACCCCTACGAATCCTTCGATGTGGTGGTGCAGTTCCTGCGCCAGGCGATGGCCGATCCGGAAGTGGTGGCGATCAAGCAGACGCTTTACCGCACTTCCAACGACAGCCCGATCGTGCGCGCGCTGGTTGATGCCGCCGAGGCCGGCAAGTCGGTGACCGCGCTGGTCGAGCTCAAGGCGCGTTTCGACGAGGAAGCCAACATCCGCTGGGCGCGCGACCTGGAGCGCGCCGGTGTGCAGGTCGTGTTCGGCTTCCTCGAGCTGAAAACCCATGCGAAAATGTCGCTGGTGGTGCGGCGCGAGGACGGCAAGCTGCGCAACTATGTGCATCTCGGCACCGGCAACTACCATCCGGTCACCGCGCGCATCTACACCGATCTGTCTTTCTTCACCACCGACCCGACGATTGCCCGCGATGTCGCCCAGCTCTTCAATTTCATCACCGGCTATGCCGAGCCGACGGATGAAATGCGGTTGGCAATCTCGCCGTTCACGCTGAGAAGCCGCATCTTGAAGCATATTGCCGACGAGGTTGCTCATGCGGTGGACGGGAGACCGGCGCGCATCTGGATGAAGATGAACGCGCTTGTCGATCCGATCATCATCGACGCGCTCTATGACGCCAGCCGTGCCGGCGTCGAGATCGACCTCGTTGTGCGCGGCATCTGCTGCCTGCGGCCGCAGGTGCCGGGCCTGTCGGAAAATATCAGGGTCAAGTCGATCGTCGGCCGCTTTCTGGAACACAGCCGCATCTATTGCTTCGGCAATGGCCATGGGCTGCCATCGGACGAGGCGATCGTCTACATCTCGTCGGCCGACCTCATGCCGCGCAATCTCGACCGCCGCGTCGAGACCATGGTGCCGATCACCAATGCAACTGTGCATGAACAGATCCTGGGCCAGATCATGCTGGGCAACATCATGGACAATCAGCAAAGTTTCGACGTATTGGCTGATGGAACCTCCCGGCGCGTCGTGCTGGAGGAGGGCGAGGAACCGTTCAACGCGCAGGAATATTTCATGACCAATCCGAGCCTGTCGGGACGGGGTGACGCGCTGAAGTCGCATGCGCCCAAGCGCATCGCGCAGTTCAAGCGCCGCAAGAAGAACGCCGCAGCGTCCACCTGATGCTGTCTGATTCCCAGGGCCGGTTGCAGGACCGCCGACCGCTATCCATCATCGACATCGGGTCGAATTCGATCCGTCTCGTCGTCTATGAGGGGCTGGCGCGCTCGCCGACCATGCTGTTCAACGAAAAGATGCTGGCCGGCCTCGGCCGCGGCATCGTTTCCACCGGCAAGCTCGACCCCGAGGCGGTAACGCGCTCGATGGAAGAGTTCCGCCGCTTTCGCGCGCTCTCCGACCAGGCCGGCGCCGAGCACATGTATGTTCTGGCCACCGCCGCGGCCCGCGAGGCGATCAACGGTCCCGATTTCATCCATCGCGCCGAGGACGTGCTCAAGACCGAGATACGTGTGATCAGTGGCCGCCAGGAAGCCTATTATTCGGCGCTCGGCGTCATTTCGGGCTTCCACCCGGCCAATGGCATCGCCGGCGATCTGGGCGGCGGCAGTCTGGAACTGGTCGACGTCAACGGCGAGGCGATCGGCGACGGCATAACGCTGCCGCTGGGCGGCCTGCGCCTGCAGGACATGGCGAAGAACTCGCTGACCCAGGCGGCCAAGATCACGCGTGACGAACTGTCGAGAGCCAAGCTGTTGAAAGGCGGGCAGGGCAGGCCTTTCTACGCGGTCGGCGGCACCTGGCGAAATCTCGCCCGGCTGCACATGGAAATGACCAATTACCCACTTGGCGTCATGCACCATTACGAGATCAGCGCCGAAAGTGCGACGAACTTCCTCAAGCAGGTGGCCAAGGCCGAGATCGAGAAGGTCAAGGGCATCGAAGGCGTTTCGAAGAACCGCCGTTCTCTGCTGCCTTATGGCGCCATCGTGCTGCAGGAGATCATGGCGGCGATGCAGCCGTCGAAGATCATCGTCTCGGCGCTCGGCGTGCGCGAGGGCTTTCTCTATTCGCTGCTCGACCAGGCCGAGCAGAAGGCCGATCCATTGATTTCGGCGTCGGAGGAACTCGCCCGGCTGCGCTCACGCTCCGTCACCCATGCGCATGAACTTGTCGACTGGACCGCCAGGACCTTTGCCGCCTTCGGCATCGACGAAACCGAGGACGAGGCGCGCTATCGCCACGCTGCCGCATTGCTGGCCGACATCGGCTGGCGCGCGCATCCCGAATATCGCGGCAAGCAGTCGCTCAACATCATCGCGCATGCGTCCTTCTTCGGCGTCGACCATCCCGGCCGTGCCTTCCTGGCACTGGCCAACGCCTATCGTCACGACGGCATCTTCAACGAAGCGATCGCACCCGAAATCAAGGCGCTGGCTTCGCCGCGTTACCTGGAGCGGGCACGCGTGCTGGCGGCGATGATGCGCGTCGTCTACCTGCTCACGGCATCGATGCCCGGCATCATGCCCCGGCTGAAATGGGAACAGCGCGGCAACGGCGTGCTGGCGCTGGTCCTGCCTGCATCGCTGGCCGACCTCTATGGCGAACGGCCGGCCGGCCGCCTGGCTCAACTGGCAAGGATAACCAACCGCCGGCTGGTGCTGGCCGTCGAGGGCGGCCCGAGCGTTTCGGTGAAATAGAGCGTATCGGTCAAGTAGGCCTTACGCCGGACCGCGCCCGTCGGCCGACCAGGCACCCGCGCCGGCCATCGCCAGCGCCAGGGAGCCGCCCGATATGGCGATGTCCTTCATCAGCATCTGCGAATGCAGGAAGGCGAGCATTGCGTCGTCGCCGCCCTGGCCGTAGTGGCCGATGAAACCAGCGACGATGCAGAAGGCGGCGAGCAGCAGCGCGGTGATCAGGGTCTGGAAACCGACCAGGATGAGCAGCCCGGCGATCAGTTCGAACAGACCGGTGCCCCAGGCTGCAAGTGTCGGCAGCGGCAGGCCGAGGCTGGCGAAATAGCCCGTCGTGCCGGCGATGTCGGAAAGCGCTTGGAAGCCGGAGGGTACGAACAGGGCGGCTAGCAGCAATCGGGAAAGCAGAAGCAGTGCGTTTCGTGGCATGCTTACCTCCGTTGTCGGTCGAGCCGGCTGGTCCTGTTGCGTATCCGACGGTCGATCTTACCAGCAATGCGCGCGCAAATCCGGCTGGCAAATGCGGACATGGACTTGTGCACCGATAACGAAAAAGCGGCGCGGAAAAGTCCGCGCCGCTTTTGCTTTCGAATTCTGGCTGTGGATCAGCCGCGCTTGGCGTCGATCGAATAGGCGCCGGCGCCCGAGGTGGCCAGCACGATGAAGCCGCCGGCAATCCCCAGATTCTTGAGGAAGTTGATCATCTGCATCTGATCGGCCCAACCGGTGTGGGCGACCAGCGCGGTGGCGACGGTGAAGATAGCGAGCACCCAGGCGGCAATCCGGGTCTGGAAGCCGACAAGGATGGCGGCGCCGCCGAGAAGCTCGATCAGGCCGACGATGATGGCCGTCGCGGTCGGCACGGGCAGGCCGAGGCTGCCGAAATAGGCGGCTGTGCCGGCAATCGTAGTGAGCTTGCCGAAACCTGAAAGCAGGAAGATGACGGCAAGCAAGATGCGGCCGAGGAGGATGGTGGCTGAGGCATTGGAAGCGCCGGAACCGGCGACTGAAGTGTTGATGGACATGGTGGCTCTCTCTGGGAAGGGTTCAATACAGCTCAAATAGAGCAAGCCGACTGTTCACCAAAGCCGCCAGACTGGCGACACATTGTTCACAGAACTTACGTTTCCGTGATCGGGCGACTTACGCAAAATTCGCGTCGAGTGAGGCCGCGACGCGAGTAATTTTTCCCGTCGCCAAATCTCTTACCCCGGATGCGTCATGTCCTCCGGCCGCACCAGCCGGTCGTAGTCGGCTTCGCTGACCAGCCCGGTGGCCAGCGCTTCCTCGCGCAAGGTGGTGCCCTTCTTGTGCGCGGTCTTGGCGATCTTGGCGGCATTGTCATAGCCGATGGTCGGCGCCAGCGCCGTCACCAGCATCAGCGAACGGTCGAGTGCCGCCTTGATGTTGTCTTCTCGCGCCTCGATGCCGACGACGCAATTGTCGGTGAAGGAGACCGAAGCGTCGGTGAGCAACTGCACCGACTGCAGGAAATTGTAGGCCATCAGCGGGTTGTAGACGTTGAGCTCGAAATGGCCCTGGCTGCCGGCGAAGGTGAGGGATGCATTGTTGCCGAACACCTGCACGCAGACCTGCGTCATTGCCTCGCACTGGGTCGGATTGACCTTGCCCGGCATGATTGACGAGCCCGGCTCGTTTTCCGGCAGTGACAGTTCGCCAAGGCCCGAACGCGGGCCGGAGCCGAGGAAGCGGATGTCGTTGGCGATCTTGAACAGCGCGGCGGCGCAGGCATTGATGGCGCCGTGCGAGAACACCAGGGAATCGTGGGCTGCCAGCGCCTCGAACTTGTTCGGCGCGGTGACGAAGGCGATGCCGGTGATGGCGGCGATGCGGTCCGCTACCCTTTCGGCGAAGCCGACCGGCGCGTTGAGGCCAGTGCCGACGGCGGTGCCGCCCTGCGCCAGTTCCTGCAGGCCGGGCAGCGTCAGCTCGATGCGCTTGATCGACGAGGCGACCTGTGCGGCATAGCCCGAGAATTCCTGGCCGAGGGTGAGGGGGGTGGCATCCTGCGTGTGCGTGCGGCCGATCTTGATGATGTGGGCGAATGCCCGGCTCTTGGCGTCGAGCGCCTTGTGCAGGTGCTTCAGCGCCGGCAGCAGGTCATGCACGATGCGCTCGGCGCAAGCGATGTGCATGGCGGTCGGATAGGTGTCGTTCGACGACTGGCTCATGTTGACGTGGTCGTTGGGATGCACGGGCTTCTTCGAGCCCATGACGCCGCCCAGCATCTCGATCGCCCGGTTGGAGATCACTTCGTTGGCGTTCATGTTGGACTGCGTGCCCGAACCGGTCTGCCAGACGACCAGCGGGAAATGATCGTTGAGCTTGCCGTCGATCACCTCTTGCGCCGCCTCGACGATGACCTTGCCGATCGCCGGGTCGAGCCGCTTCAGTTCCATGTTGGCTTCGGCCGCCGCCCGCTTGACGACGCCGAGCGCGCGCACGATCGATGCAGGCTGCTTTTCCCAGCCGATCTTGAAATTGCCAAGCGAACGCTGTGCCTGCGCGCCCCAATAGCGATCGGCGGCGACTTCGATGGGGCCGAACGTGTCGGTTTCGGTTCTGGTCTTTGCAGCAGTCACGGGTCTCTCCTTGTCGAAGTCGGCAACGGCGTATCGCGTTGCACAAATGGCTTCAAGCGGAGATTGCGGGCGGGACGGATGCAAATCGGTTGAAGCCTTCACCCCTCGACGGGAGAGCGGGGGCACTCACCCAGCCGTGTAGCCGCCGTCGATCGCAAAGATGCCGCCGCTGGTCCAGGAGGCCTCGTCGCTTGCCAGATACAGCGCGATTCCGGCCAGATCGTCGGGGCGGCCGATGCGGCCGAGCGGATAGCTCCGCTCGACATAGGCCGTCAGCTCCACCTTTGCCTCGGCCGGCAGGGTGTCGACCGTCCTGCGCCGCATGGCGGTGTCGACACTGCCGGGCGCGATGGCATTGACGCGGATGCCGCGCGGGCCGAGTTCGAAGGCCAGCGATTTGGTCAGCGAGTTCACCGCGCCCTTCGACAGGGAATAGAGGCTCGACGGCCGCTTCGGGATCATCTTGTTGGCGAAGTAGGACGAGATGTTGATCACCGACGCGCCGGCTGCCAGATGCGGCAGCAGAGCCTGGGTCAGGAAGAACACCGCCGTCACATTGAGCGCGAAGGATTGCTGGAACTGCTCCTCGCTGACGGTCTCGAACGGCACCAGGAAAGCCACCCCGGCATTGTTGACGAGGATATCGAGCGGCCGACCGGAGTTTTTCACGTGCCCGGCCACGGCTTCGATGCCGGCGCTGGTGGCAAGATCGGCCGACAGTGTCTCGACATTGCCGCCGAGCTGCCTGGCGGCAGCGTCGAGCTTTTTGGTGTCGCGGCCTACGATCAGGACGTCCGCACCTTCGCGGGAAAAGGCCTCGGCGATCGCAAGGCCGATGCCGTCCGATCCGCCGGTAACCAGCGCGCGCTTGTCGTGAAGTCTCATTCTACGCTCCGAGGCAGCTTGGCCATCGAGAGCACCGCATATAAGCGGCTGCGGTCAAGCCATCGACCTATCCGAGCGTATGAACTTCGACCGCCGGCTCTCGCACGGGCGCCCGAATGGCAAGCCGTCCTGCCACAAAATTCTTGACCTGGCGGACCGCCTGTTCGCGCGAGACGCTGCCCGGCTGCAGGCCGAGCCGCAGCCAAAGCCCGTCGATCAGCGCGGTGACGCCAAGCGCGATGTCGTCGGCATCCGCCGGCGAGGCAAGGCCGCGCAGGCCGGACAACAGGTTCGAGCGCATGCGCGCGTGGATCACTCTCTGGATACGCGCCATCTTCTCGTCGCGCGGCACCTCGGCGCAGAGCGAAAGCCAGGCATGGCAGAGAGGAGGCTGAAAAAGATGCGGTTCGAAATTACCCTCGATCACGGCATCCATGCGCTCCATCGGGGTGATCGCCCGGCGCAGGCGCGCGATCACCGCCTGGCACAGGACGGCGTTGGCTTCGCGCATCGCGTGCTCGAACAATTCCTGCTTGTTGCGGAAATAGTGCAGCACGATTCCCTTCGAGGCGCCGGCCTGGGCCGCCACCTTTTCCAGCGTCGCGCCGGCAATGCCCTCGCGCTCCAGCACCGCGAACGCCGCCTGCCGCAGTTCCTTGCGGCGTATCTCGCTGAGACGCTTGAGTTTCAAGGGATCGATCCATGCATTGCGATTCCACATTGACATTTTCGTCCGTCCAGATCAACAATTGACCAATGGGACAATAAAAAGACCAGATGGTCAATTTTTGAAAATGAGGAGAACCGAAATGTTCCGCATCCTTGCGAATGGCGTCTGTCTCGCTGCCCTGGCGTTGGCCTGTCATGCGGCTGAAGCGGCCGAGGCCGAACAGTGCAGGGCGGTCCGTATGGCCGAACCCGGCTGGAACGATCTGGCCTTCACCACCGGCGTTGCCAATGTTCTGCTGGGTGCACTCGGTTACCAGCCACAGAGCTCGGTGCTAGGCATCAACGTCATCTATGAAGGCATGAAGAACAACGATCTCGACCTGTTCCTCGGCTATTGGAATCCGGCCATGGTCACCTACTACGAGCCCTACAAGAAGGATGGCTCGGTCGAAGACGTGCGCGTCAATCTGGAAGGCGCCAAATACACCTTCGCCGTGCCGACCTACGTCTGGGACGCCGGCGTCAAGGATTTTGCCGACCTGCACGAGTTCGCCGACAAGTTCGGCAAGAAAATGTACGGCATCGAGCCCGGCTCGAACCAACTGATGATGGACGCCATTGCCGATCCCTCGCTTGGCCTAGACGGCTGGCAGGTCGTCGAGTCGAGCGAAGCCGGCATGCTGTCGGAGGTCGGCTATGAGATCAAGGAAAAGCAGTTCATCGTCTTTCAGGGCTGGGCGCCGCATCCGATGAACACGATGTACGATTTCAAATATCTCACCGGCGGCGACAAATTTTATGGCCCCAACCTCGGTGCTGCGACGGTGACCACGCAAGCGCGCAAGGGCTATCTGCAACAGTGCCCGAATGCCGGGCAATTGTTGAAAAACCTCACCTTTGACATCGATTTTGAAAATGTCGGCATGGGTTACCTGATCAATGACGGCATGAAGCCGGAAGAGGCGGGGCTGAAGGCGATCAAGCTGAACAAGGATCGTCTGGACACCTGGCTTGCCGGCGTCACCACATTCGACGGCAAGCCCGGCCTTGCGGCGGTCAAGGAAAAGCTTGGCCTGTGAGACCGGCAGCATTTGATGCCTTGCCGAATGCTTGGGCGGAACAGGACGGCTGGGCTGGCCGCAAGCAATTCGTCAATAGCGGCGATCTCGACATCGCCTATGTCGAGGTCGCCGGCGCCGAGCCGGCGCTGCTGTTGGTGCACGGCTTCACCGACACCAGCCGCAGCTTTTCGCTCCTGACGCCGCATCTGGCCGGCCGTCGGCTGATCATGCCGGATCTGCGCGGCCACGGCGGCTCGCAAACTGGCGAAGGTTGCCGCATCGCCGATTTCGCAAGTGACATTGCCGGACTGATCGCCCACTTGCGGCTTGACCGGCCGGTGCTCGTCGGCCATTCGTTGGGCGCCATGGTGGCTATCGCGTTGGCTGCGCGGCATAACGAGCTCATCGGCGGGCTGGTGCTATTGGCCGGTACATTGAAGCTCGATCTGGCGCAGAACCATCCATTGGTCATGGGCGTTCAGGCTCTGCGCGACCCGATATCGCCGGCCGACCCGTTCTATGCCTGGTGGCATGCCTGCCGGCCTGGCGTGCCCCGGGCCTTTCTCGCTGGCCTGGCGAAGGACGCCTCGGAGATGCCGGCATCACGCTGGCAAGCGACCCTGAAGGAAATTCTCCGCGCCGATCTGAGCGGGGCTGCGCGAGCCGTGCAGGCTCGAACGCTGATCATCGCCGGCGCGCACGACCCGCTGTTCGGCGACGCGCATCAGCAGGCGCTGTTGGATACCCTTGCTGGGGCAAGCCTCGTGCACGCCGAGGAGTGTGGCCACAATCCTCATTGGGAGGATCCGGCCTTTGTTGCCAACGCCATCGGTAAGAGTTTCGGGTTCGATTAGCGCCCGAACAACGCGCGTGCCGGTGGCACGTCCTGCCGGGCTTCGGCACCGTCTCCATCCTGATCAAGCGAACTTTTGTCCAAGTCGTGAACGCGAGGTCGGGGACAGACGCAATGTCTCGGTTGGTCTGGTCAGATCCTGCCGGGCAGCTTGCCAAAACGCCTTCCAAGCATGCGAACCAGCAAATTTGGCCTCATGGCCGGCGTGTGTTTGCGGGTTGTCAAATCCCATGACGCTGATGAAGACGTTTTCGCTGGCCCGTACCGGCAGGCGCGGAAAGCTGTTTTCGGCATGCTCGGTGATGAACGCGGCGAGCAGGCGCGCGCCGGGCGCGGTCATCAGCGGCACCATTTCGGTCTCGAAGCGATTGGCGAAAATGGCCTCGGCGCCGGGCCGCAAATGATGAATCTGGATCACAACAATGGCCGACAGGGGCTTGTTCCGGTTTGTTTTTTTGTCAGCGGTCAAGCCTGCCCGTGGTGTGCCCGAGAGGTCGAAACCGGCGCCTGGCCATGCCGGCTTGAGCAGCAACACATCGTCGGAATCGATCATTGTCGCATTGGCCGCATTGCTGTGCGCCGCCCAGACCGGCCCGCCATAAAAGGCGGTCAGTGCATGCCTGCGCGCGTCCATGCCGTCGAAGCCGCGCATCCAGACGAACATGTCCGGACGATCGAGATCCCGGTACTGGACGATGATGGTCATCCCGACGTCCTCCTGGCCCTCGATCAGTCTGCCGTCGAAGATGTCGATGAGCGTGTCACGCTTGCCGGGCTTCAGCGTGTATTGCCGCAGCTCGACCAGCGAGGCGAGCACCGCGGGTTTCGGCGTGGCATTCAGGGGCAGGTTCATCCGTCAGTCTCCAAAAACAGGGCGGTTGTCCTGTTCATAAACAGACCGGTTGTCCTGTTTTGTCAACATGCTATTGTTCGGCAATGTTAGCAGAGATCACAACGCGACCGAGGCTTCGGTCGCGAAAACGCGTCAACGACCCCGAAGGCATGCGTAGCAAGGTGCTCGATGTCGCGGAGGCGGCGTTTCAGGCGCGCGGCTATCATGCCTCCAGCCTCGGCGACCTGATGGTGGCGGCAGGTGTCAGCGGCGGCGCGCTGCATCACCATTTCCCGACCAAGAAGGCGCTGGCACTGGCGGTGATCGACGAGCGTGTGGCCGCAGCGGTCGAAGTGACATGGATCGCGCCGGTGCGGGCGGCGGCTTCGGCACGCGAGGGCGTGCGCGCGGTGTTCGAGGCCGTGGCGGCGGAACTGGAACAACAGGGTTTCGTGCGCGGCTGCCCGCTCAACAATCTGGCGCATGAACTGTCGCTCGCCGATCCCGATTTCCGGACGGCACTTGCCCGCATCTTTTCGGCATGGCGCCAGGCGATCGCCGACAAGGTCAGGGCCGACCAGCAGGCGGGCAGGGAGCAAGGCACCGACCCGAAGCGCTTTGCAGCACTTGCCGTAGCCACATATTCCGGCGCCATGTCGATGGCCAAGACGGCGCAGGATGCGGGTGCGCTGCGCGACTGCCTGCCGGCGCGGGGGGAGGCCTGGAAGTAATCCGAAACGTGGTCGAGCTGTCCTTTCACGCTGCTGTCGCGATGTCGCGCGTTGAACTGGACGGCCGGCCGCTCTCCATGCTGAAGTTCACCTCATGATGAATCGCCGCTCGCCTGGTTTGTTTTCTCGACGCAGCTTTCTGGCCCGGGCCGCGGGATTTGCCGCGGCCGGCGCGTTGTCGTGCCCGGCACGCAGCCAGACCGGGCAGCGGGTCCAGCCGATCGACGCCACCTTCCTGTTCATCGCAGATGTCCATGCCTGTCGCATGGCGAGCGGCTTGAGCCCCAACTGCCAAAAGGAAGGCAAGACCGACGCCGCGCTGCTGCGCAACATCGCCGCGCTGAACGGCCTCGGCGACAAGGATTGGCCGGCCGAGATCAACGGCGTCGCCACCGGCCTGCGTTCCGCCGGCAGCCGTATCGGCACGCCGCTTGGCCTTGTCGTCGGCGGCGACATCACCGACGATGGCGGCGGCCAGCTCACACAGCCGAGCGAGGGCACCCAACTGCTCCAGTTCAGCCAGCGCTACCAGCAAGGTGTCGGTTCCGATCGGGTACACGTGCCGGTCTATGTCGGGCTCGGCAACCACGATCTCGACCAGAACGGCCCGCCGCACCATGTCGACTGGTACCGGCGCGAAATGCGTGACTATGTCGAGGTTAATCACCGCGCCGGCGTGTTCTTCAAGCCGCCGGTGCCGGCCACCGACTACGACGTCGACACCGATTGCTATTCCTGGGACTGGGGCGGCCTGCATCTCGTCCAGACGCATCGCTTCGCCGGCGACACCGGGCACGGCGCCGACAGCAGCCTGCCATGGCTGAAGCAGGATCTGGCGACCTACGCGGCGGATGGCCGCCCGGTCATCCTGTTCCAGCACTATGGCTGGGACACCTTCTCGATAGAACGGTGGGATGCCGCCAAAAGGACGTATGACGATGACGGTGCCGGCGCGCCGCACTGGTGGAGCGAGGCCGACCGGCAGGCCCTGCTGGCGGCGCTGAAGGGCTACAATGTCGTCGCCATCTTCCACGGCCACAAGCACGACACACCGCTGATCTACCGCGGCGGCGGGCTCGACCTCATCAAGCCGAAGGCTGCCTATATGGGTGGCTTCGCGCTGGCCAGGGTGACCAGCGACGCCATGGACGTGGTGCTGGGCGAGGCGACCGGTGATCATGGCGAGGTCGCCTTCACCAACGCCTTCAGCAAGGACTGGGGTACATGAAAAAGGCGGCCCTGGCGGCCGCCTTTCCCGGGCAATAGCGATACCCGATGGGGATCAGAGCGCCTTCTTGACCTTGTCCTTCACGTCGCCATAGGCCTTCTGCACCTTGCCGGCGATCTTGTCGGCCGTGCCTTCGGCCTGGGTCTGCCTGTTGCCGGTCGCCTTGCCGGCAGCTTCCTTGATCGAGCCCTTGACCTGCTTGGCCACGCCCGCGACCTGATCCTTGTTCACCATTTTCCGCATCTCCTGGGAGTTTGAATTCGGGGAATTCGTCCGCGGAGGCTAACGAGCCGGCGTCGGTTAGGTTCCAAGCCTCCCCAGCCGCGGATCAAAGTTGCGCAACCGCTTTCGGCGGCAAGGCTGGCAGGCTAGGCTGCAATGACGCGCAGGCCAAAAGGACTTCAGGACAATCGTGCGCTCGGGGAGAAAAATGGCTGAATTCACACTCTATATCGGCAACAAGTGCTTCTCCTCATGGTCGCTTCGGCCCTGGGTGGCGATGAAGCATCTGGAGATTCCGTTCGAGGAGGGGTTCGTGCGGCTGCGCACGCCCGAGACCGCTGCCAATCTCGGCAAGATTTCGCCGACCGGGCTGGTGCCAGTCTTGAATCACAATGGCAGGATCATCTGGGAAACTCTTGCCATCCTTGAATATCTTGCCGACCTGTTTCCCGAGAAAAATCTCTGGCCGGCCGATATCGGCGCCCGCGCGCTGGCGCGCTCCGTTGCGACCGAGATGCATTCCGGTTTTCGCGAGGTCCGCTATGGCTGGCCGATGAATTTGCGTCGCCCGAAAGGCCACAAGCCGCTCGACGCCGAGGGCGAGGCGCAGCGGGAGCGCATCGAGACACTGTGGCGCGAGTGCCGGGAAAAACATGGCAGGGGCGGCCCGTTCCTATTTGGCCATTTCACCGCGGCCGACGCCATGTATGCGCCCATCGTCACCCGCTTCGACACCTATGGCGGTGCCCTGGCGCCAGATATCAGAGCCTATGTCGATGCGGTGCTCTCAACGCCGGCAATGCGTCACTGGTACGCGGAAGCGGCCAAGGAAACCTGGCCCGAGCCCGGTCCGCACGAACAGGACTGACTTGGCGTGCGGCTTCGAGCCTCACAACCGCAAATATGGTTTCAGGCGATACGGCTGAGGGGCGCCTGTCTCTCCGGCCAGTGCTGGTCGAGGAAGTCGGCCACCGCTTCCGCGATTGTCTCCCAACCCGGCTCTTCCAGCAGCCAGCGGGTATGACCTTCGCGGATGTCGGCGGCAACGCCAGGCGTGTTTGGCTTGGATCGAGGCAGGCTTCACACCCATCCGGAATCGGCCGCGAGCGGGAATTGACCGGAGCACCAATACGGCATAATACGTAACCAAATGGATACGTATTATGCCGCAGGCTGACCCCGACCGTTCGGTTTTCCGCGCAATTGCCGATCCGACGCGGCGCGCGATCCTCGACCGCTTGCGGCAGGGGCCGGCGCCTGTAAACGAACTTGCCTCGGCTTTTTCGCAGAGCCGGCCAGCGATCTCCAAGCATCTCAGGGTCCTGCGCGAACTGCGGGTCGTCTCCGAACAGAAGTATGGCCGCGAGCGGCTCTACCGGCTGGAGCCGGCGGAGTTGAAGGACGTGGCCGACTGGATCTTGCCCTATCGCGATTTCTGGCAAGCGAGCCTCGGCAACCTGAAGTCCTACCTGGAGAATGAATGATGGCCAACAACGACAGACCGCGCGCCATCGCCGATGTGTCGGCGGGCACGATTCTCGCCACGGTGACGATTGCGGTGCCGCCCGAGCGGGTGTTTCGCGCGTTGACGGCGGACGACCAGATACCGCTCTGGTGGGGGGCGGACGAACTTTACCGGACGACGAGACATACTGCCGACTTGCGGCCGGGCGGCGCATGGCGATCGGAAGGCATGAGCGCCGACGGCCAGGACTTTCATGTCCAGGGCGAATATCTCAAGGTCGAGCCGCCGCACCTTCTGGTGCTGACGTGGAAAGCGCCATGGGACGGCGACAACGTCACCACCGTGACCTACATGCTCGAGTCGGTGGATGCCGGAACGCGGCTGACCTTACGCCATGAAGGGTTTGGCGTCCGCCAAGGCGCATGCCGCGATCACGGCTCCGGCTGGGAGCGCGTGCTCGGCTGGCTGGCTACTTTCCTCACCGATGAAGCCGGCAGCAAGCCACAAGGCGTGTTCCACTGCCGGCTGATCCCGCCTCGGCCCGACTTTGCCTTCACCCTGACCGATGCAGAAAAAACACTGATGAAGCAGCACTCGGACTATCTGCGCGGCAAATTGGGTGAGGGGGGTGTCATCCTGTTTGGGCCGGTCGCCGATCCTGCCGGTCCCTGGGGGCTCGGTATTGTGCGTGCCGACGATGAGGCGGCCGTCCGGGCGCTGACCGAGGCGGACCCGACGGTTCGTTCCGGGTTGGGCTTTCGATACGAGATCCTGCCGATGATGACCGCCGTGATGTGAGGGCAAAAACAAAAACGCCCCTCGCGCCTTTTATCGCGCGGGAGGCGTCTTTTGCCGTCAACCTTTCCTTCGATTGCTCTCATGAACTGCTGACGACATAGGTAAAATGCGCGGGCGCCGGTCTGGTTCCCTGCATGTTGCGTTTTTTTGGAGCGGCGGCGTTTCGTTTCCTTCTCGCCGGACAACTTTGCGCCTGATCTCGATGGCGGCTAAACCAGAAATTGACACGGCGCAAAAAGAAGCCTACAAGAATTTCGTCGATATTTGTTTGACCGACTTTTGTTATCCGCGCACGCATGCGCGCCTTTGACGAACTTCCCCATCAAAAATCGAGACAAAAATCGTTGTGCATTCGCACCGCGATTAACGAATATTTGCCATGGAAAGGGTTCGTCATGAGCACCGGCACAGTTAAATGGTTCAACGCCACCAAGGGTTTTGGTTTTATTCAGCCTGACGACGGCTCGGCCGACGTTTTTGTCCACATCTCGGCCGTAGAACGCGCCGGCATGCGCGACATCGTCGAGGGCCAGAAGCTCGGCTACGAGATGGTCCGCGACAACAAGTCGGGCAAGATGTCCGCCGACCAGTTGAAGGCGGCCTGAAAACAGAATTCAGCCTTCCCGGTGACCACGGATGTACTGGCACCGGTGAATGGCGAATTCGGGCGCATGGCCGCGGAGACTTGAGTTTCTACGGCATGCGCATGTGAAGGGCGTTGCCTTGCATCCGTTGGATGCGCGGCGCTCTCATGGGGAGGTCAGGCGGTGCCTGGCCTTTTTCATTTTGCGCGTCTTGCCGCCGAAAGTGCACTGCGCGTCGGCCTGAACGTGCTAAGGGACGCTCCAGCAATTTGAATCCGCTGCCGTATTGCATTGTGCGTGGTCCTGACCGATGACCCGGTCTCGCCATGTCTGCACCACCTCCTGACAGGAGAAAGATTTTGACCGCCAGTTCGAAGACAGCCCCTGATCAGGCCGCGTCCCTGTTCAGCAAGACGCAGACCCAGTCTATGTCGCTCAACCGCATCATTTCCGAGCGCGATGCCGTCAGCGAGGCACGGGAAGCCAAGACCGCGCGGCTGCGCGAACAGCGCCTGGAGAAGGAGGCCGATGAGATGGCCGCGGCCGCGGCTCTCGCCGCTTTGCCGAAACGAGTCGGAAAACGCTGATGGCCACCAAGCGCGTCCCGCCTACGCCGATCGCGACCGATGCGACCATTGCCGACATGGTCGAAGGCCTCGACAAGCCGGTCGAATATGTCCGGCGCGTGCTGGAAAAACTCGAACGCTGCAAGCGTGCCCATGGCGACGCCCAGGTGCGCGTCGGCGTGCGTGGCCGGGCTGAGTGCCCGAACTACCTGATCGAGTATGTCCGCGAAGACACCAAGACGCATGAGCGGGTGACTTATCAGGATGCCGCCTACAGCGGCAGCACGCATCGCGAACTGGCGCCCCACCACATCGAGGCGGTGAAGAACTGGTCGCCCGAGGAAATGAACATCACGGCGGTTTCGGCGCTGATCGGCCGCTTGCGCAATCCACGCGCTCCATCATCGCGTTTCGTCGACGAGGACTGACATGGCCATAAAATTCTCCGCCAAGGACCAGCCTGCAACGCCAGCTGCTGCAAAACCGGCCAAGCCGGTTGCGGCGCCAAAAGCCGGCGAAGCCGCGACCGATCTGTTCAAGTCGCCGGTGGATGCGCCAAAGGGCAAGACAGGCAAGAAGAAATAACACCTTGCCGCAAGACGCCGATCACAACCCTGCCGAGCCGGGACTGTTCGCCTTGGCGGCCGCTGCAAGTCTTTCGTCGTCGCAACGCAGCACCGGCCCTGTCTTCGACTGCCAGAGCTGCGGCGCCTGCTGTTCCTATTCGGCGGAGTGGCCGCGCTTTTCCACCGAGGATGACGCCCAGCTCGACCGCATCCCGGAAAAATATGTGGCGGCCAACTTGTCCGGCATGCGCTGCGATGGCGTGCGCTGCTCGGCGCTCTCCGGCGAGATCGGCAAGTCGACCGCTTGCGGCATCTATGAAGTCCGCCCGGATGTCTGCCGCGCCTGCATGCCGGGCGACGACGATTGCCTGATGGCGCGCAGCGCGCACGGATTACCGACGTCTTAAAGTCTTTTTTTCGCGCAGGTTGTCGCAAAACCGCTGCGCACTCTTGGACGACACGCACCGGCGCCGACTTCCGGCGGCTTGTGTGTAACCTCCTTGCTGGCTACGCTGCGACAGGGCAGGGCGCCGGAGGAAACCACCGTGAACATCGAATTTCTTTTGACGTCACTGATCGTCGTCGCTTCGCCCGGCACCGGTGTTCTCTACACGCTGAGCGCCGGCCTTTCGCGCGGCGCACGCGCCTCGATCATCGCCGCCTTCGGCTGCACGCTCGGCATCATTCCACATATGGCAGCCGCCATCACCGGCCTTGCGGCGCTGCTGCACACAAGCGCGGTTGCCTTCGAGACGCTGAAATACCTTGGCGTCGCCTATCTGCTCTACATGGCCTGGAACACGCTGAAGGAGAAGGGTGGCCTGAGCGTCGAGCAGGATGTGACGCCGCGCTCCGCCGGCAAGGTGATTGCGACCGGCGTCCTCGTCAACGTGCTCAATCCGAAACTGTCGATCTTCTTCTTCGCCTTCCTGCCGCAATTCGTCAGCACCACCGAGCCCAATGCGCTGTCGAAGATGCTGGAGCTCAGCTCCGTCTTCATGCTTTTGACCTTCGTTGTTTTCGTCGGCTACGGCATCTTCGCCGCCTCGATCCGCAGCCATGTCGTGTCGCGGCCGATGGTGCTGACGTGGATGCGCCGGACCTTCGCCGGCGCCTTTGTCATGCTCGGCGCAAAACTGGCGTTGGCAGACCGGTAGCGGCGAGCGGTCAGGGGGGCTATCCCTTGACGTACCCCATCGCTTCGACGATCAGCCCGTCCTCGACGCGCATCAGATTGATGCCGCGGATGGAGTTGCCGTCGGCGAGCCAGTAGCGCCAACGGATCGTCGCCCGTTCGCCCGCAACGAATGTCTCTTCAAGGTCGAATCGCGTGCCGGGCTGGGTGGCGATCGCCGACCACAGCTGGACGCATGCCTCCCGACCGACATGACGGGCGCCGTCCGGTGCCGGGACGGTGTTTTCGATCACGCAGTGTTCGGCGACCAGGCCGGCGAGTGCCGACGGGTCATGCAGCTGGAACACGTCGTTGAAGCGCTGCATGATTTCAGCTGTCTGCCTGGACTGTTCGTCCGGATGAACGGTCACGATGCTGTCCTGTTTCATCTCATCCTCCTGATTTCATTGTTGCGTAGCGGCGGTCGCGACGAGATCGGCTTTGAGCGTGATGGTTGCCACGCCGGCCAGGGCGCGCGACACAAGGCATGCCGCTTTCGCCGTTTCCGCTAGGTTCTGGAACTCGTCCGGGGCAATGCCGGGAATCTCGGCTTGGGTCTCAATTTCGATGCGGGTGATCGTCGGACCGGCAGCGGTTGCGCCGAGATGCACCTTGGCGATCGTGCTGATGCTTGTCGGGATGTACTTGGCGCCACCCAGTATGGCGCTCAAAGCCATCGAGAAGCAGCCGGCATGCGCTGCCGCAATCAGTTCCTCCGGGTTCGTGCCGGGACCGTTTTCGAACCGCGACGGGAAGGAATAGGCGCCTTCGAACGCGCCGCTGCCGAGCCGTAGCCGGCCCGAACCTTCCTTCAGCGTGCCTTGCCACTCGGCCGAGGCTTCACGAATTGTCATTGTCTGCACTCCTTTGGTTGTGAGAAACGGATGAGTCAGGCGCAGTCGACGACCACTTTCCCGAAGACGTCGCCCTGCTGGAAATAGCGGTACGCAGCGCCGGCCTCTGTGAAGGCAAAGACCTTGTCGATGACGGGCCGCAGCCTATGCTGTGAGACAGCGCGCAGCATGGCTTCGAGATTGGACCGGCTGCCGACGAAAAGGCGGCTGATGGTAGCGAGGCTGCGCTGGTAGAGCGCTGCCGGCATCTCGATTGACCTGCCTTGCTGGTCCTGCAGCGTCAGCAGCACGATGTGCCCGTAGAGCGTGCTGGCGATCAGCGATTGCGCGAATGTCGCCGGGCCGCCGGTCTCAACGACGAGGTCGATGCCGCCTGTCTGGTCGCGGACAGTCGCACCCCATTCGGGCATCTCCGATGTCGAGATCACAAGGTCGGCGCCCAGCGCCCGCAGCCTGTCGGCCTTCTCGCGGCGAGAGGTGACGGCGACGACGCTACAGCCGAGCAGCTTGGCGAACTGCAGCGCAAACAGCGAGACGCCGCCCGAGCCGATGACCAGAACCCACTGCCCAGGCTTCGGAATTCCGGCGCCTGTCACCGCATTCCAGGCGGTCAGGCCGGCGCAGGTCAGCGTTGCTGCTTCATGCCAGTCAAGATGATCGGGCAGGCGCACAGCCCATTGCTCGTCGAGAACGGCATATTCGGCCAGCATGCCGTCCAGCGTGCAGCCGAGCTGGTCGATGAGCCCGGCGTTGATACGGCCGTCGACCCAGCGGGCGAAATAGCTACCGGTCACACGATCGCCAACGGCAAAGCGGGTGACGGCATCGCCGATGGCGACGATCTCGCCAGCCCCGTCGCTCAGGGGAACGATGCCCTGGCGCGGCGTCAGCGGATAGGTGCCGTTGAGGATCATCGTATCGCGCCGGTTGAGCGAGGTGGCGCGAACGCGCACCACGATCTCATGCGGTTTCGGCTCCGGCCGCACCTCGTCGCGCATCACCAGGCATTCGGTCCCGCCGGGCCCTTCAAGACGATAGGCGTGCATGTCGGCTCCTCCTATAATATGTAGACTGATCTACATATTATGTAGACCAATTGTCATATTCGATGCAAGACCTATAATGATGACTGCTGACAGAGGTTGACATGGCCAACGACACCCGCACCCGCATACTCGAGACGACAGCGCTGCTGCTCAGGCAGCGCGGCTATCACGGCACCTCGCTCAACGACATTTTGAGCGCTAGCGGTGCGCCGCGCGGCTCGCTCTACTTCCATTTTCCCGGCGGCAAGGACCAGCTGGTCATCGAGGTGACGCGTGACAGCGTCGATAAGGTGACGCAAAGGCTGGGCGAGGCGCTGGCCGCCGAGCGGGATCCGGCAGTGGCCGTCCACCATATCTACCAGGAGGTCGGACACATGCTCGAGGAGAACAAATTCACGCTCGGCTGCCCGATCGCACCCGTGGTGTTGGATTCGCCGACCGATGTGCCGGAGCTGGCCGAATTGTGCCGGTCGGCCTTCGAGCAATGGATCGGCTTGCTGCGAGAGGCCTTCGTCAGGGCAGGGGTGCCCGAACGCCGCGCGCATGCCTTGGCGCTGCTGGTCGAATCGTCATTGGAAGGGCTGATGGTGATCGCGCGCGCCACCCGCGACCGCGCCCCGTTGCAGGCGGTCGCGGACGAAGTCGCGGCACTGATTGAAGGCGCGGTGCTGGCTGGAGAGGCACGGCGACGCGCGGATGCCGCCGTCTGAGGCTGATCGAGGCACTGCAATCAAGGCGGGATGCCAAACAAAAAGGGCGCCTTTCGGCGCCCTTTCCATAAGCTTAGCCAGATTGGCTGGATTAGAAGTCCATTCCACCCATGCCGCCCATGCCGCCGCCGCCCATGCCGCCAGGCATGCCGCCGCCAGCCGACTCCTTCTTCGGAGCCTCCGCGATCATGGCTTCGGTGGTGACGAGCAGGCCGGCGACCGAGGCCGCGTCCTGGAGAGCCGTGCGCACGACCTTGACCGGATCGACGATACCCATGGCGATCATGTCGCCATATTCGCCGGTCTGGGCGTTGTAGCCGAAGGTCGCGCCCTTGTTCTCGAGGATCTTGCCGGCAACGATCGATGCTTCCGCACCAGCGTTGGCCGCGATCTGGCGGGCCGGAGCCTGCAGTGCACGACGCACGATGTTGATGCCAGCGGCCTGGTCGGCATTGGCGCCGGTGGCCTTGATGTTGGCCGAAGCGCGCAGCAGGGCAACGCCGCCGCCTGCAACGATGCCTTCTTCGACGGCCGCGCGGGTCGCGTTGAGGGCGTCATCGACGCGGTCCTTCTTTTCCTTGACTTCGACTTCCGTCGCACCGCCGACGCGGATCACTGCAACGCCGCCCGCGAGCTTCGCCAGACGTTCCTGCAGCTTCTCCTTGTCGTAGTCCGAGGTGGTCTCTTCGATCTGCTGCTTGATCTGGGCGACACGGCCCTGGATCTCGGCCTTCTTGCCGGCGCCGTCGACGATGGTGGTGTTCTCCTTGGAGATCGACACCTTCTTGGCGCGGCCGAGCATGTTGAGGCCGACGTTCTCGAGCTTGATGCCGAGGTCTTCCGAGATGACCTGGCCACCGGTGAGGATGGCGATGTCTTCCAGCATGGCCTTGCGGCGATCACCGAAGCCCGGCGCCTTGACGGCGGCGATCTTCAGGCCGCCACGCAGCTTGTTGACGACCAGCGTGGCCAGAGCCTCGCCTTCGACGTCTTCCGAGATGATGAGCAGCGGCTTCGAGGTCTGCACGACGGCTTCGAGAACCGGCAGCATGGCCTGCAGGTTGGAGAGCTTCTTCTCGTGCAGGAGGATGTAGACGTCCTCGAGCTCGGCAACCATCTTGTCGGCGTTGGTGACGAAGTAGGGGCTGAGGTAGCCGCGGTCGAACTGCATGCCTTCGACGACTTCGAGTTCGGTCTCGGCGGTCTTGGCTTCCTCAACGGTGATGACGCCTTCGTTGCCGACCTTCTGCATCGCTTCGGCGATCATCTTGCCGACCGACTCGTCGCCATTGGCCGAGATCGTGCCGACCTGGGCAACTTCCTCGGAGGTCTTGATCTTCTTGGCAGCCTTGCCGAGCGCCGCGACGACTTCGGTCACGGCCAGATCGATGCCGCGCTTCAGGTCCATCGGGTTCATGCCGGCGGCAACCGACTTGTGGCCTTCCTGGACGATCGACTGCGCCAGAACGGTCGCGGTCGTGGTGCCGTCGCCGGCAATGTCGTTGGTCTTCGAAGCAACTTCGCGGACCATCTGCGCGCCCATGTTTTCGAACTTGTCCTCGAGCTCGATTTCCTTGGCGACGGTGACGCCGTCCTTGGTGATGCGCGGGGCGCCGAACGACTTGTCGATGACGACGTTGCGGCCCTTGGGGCCAAGCGTGACCTTCACCGCGTCGGCGAGGATGTTGACGCCGCGCAGCATGCGCTCGCGGGCATCACGGGAGAATTTTACGTCTTTGGCAGCCATTTTTAACTCCTGGCAAGGGCTTGGATTGAGCCCGGGAATTCAGTTGACGGAAAGTGCTGATATCAGCCGATGATGCCCATGATGTCGGATTCCTTCATGATCAGAAGGTCTTCGCCATTGAGCTTGACTTCGGTGCCCGACCACTTGCCGAACAGGATGCGGTCGCCGGCCTTGACATCCAGCGGGACGAGCTTGCCGGCTTCGTCACGAGCGCCGGAGCCGACAGCGATGATCTCGCCTTCCTGCGGCTTTTCCTTTGCCGTATCGGGGATGATGATCCCGCCGGCGGTCTTGGATTCGGATTCGACCCGGCGAACGACCACGCGGTCATGAAGCGGGCGGAACTTCGACTTTGCCATTTTTTCTTCCTCGATGAGAACGGTGAGAACAGTTCCTCCATCCGGCGGCGCCGGACATACGGTTAGCACTCACCAATGGCGAGTGCTAACGTGGCGCTGAGATAGGCCGCCGGCCTGCCAGAGTCAAGGCGCGACGCAATGCCGAAACGCACGAAATTTCGTCTGCGGCGGTAGCTAGAGAAAGAGCCGCAGTTGGGTGTGGATGATCGACCGGTAGTCCTCGATGGTCTGGCGACTTTCCGCTTTGCCCTCGGCAAGCGCCAGCCGCACCACACCACCGGCCAGCTGGAAGATCAGCAGAACGATGCGTTCGAATTGCTCGCGCTTCTCGGGTTCGAGCAGGCCGATCACATGGTCGCAGAACATCTTGGCTTGATGCCGGGTTTCGGCGATGTCGAGATTCTTGAGCGCCTTGTCGGCCTGGATGGCATTCTGCAGGTCCTGGATGGCCGGATCGCCGGCGACGCGGCTGAGATAGTCGTCAAGCAGCCGGTCGGCCGCCAAGATCACGTCCTTGGCCTCGCGGACGTCGGTGATGATCGCCGTCAATCGTGCCCGGCTGACCTCGGAAAACCGCTCGTAGAGCATCGCCAGGATCGCCGACTTGTTGGGAAAATAGTGGTAGACGGTGGCGATCGGCCCGCCCGCCAGCATGCCGACTTCCTTCATGGTGACGGCGTCGATGCCCTTTTCGCCGATCAGCCGCATGGTTGTCGACAGGATCGCGTCGATGCGCTCGCGGCTACGCTCCTGCTTGGGTTTGCGCCTGGGCTCGGTGGCTGTTCGCGTCGCTTCCATCACGCACTGGTCTTTCGCACGAGTTTCCAAATTCTGATTGACAAAAAATATGATCAAGTATCAGTTTCTGAAATGCTGACAGATTGTCAGTTTTTTTGCCGCACGGCAAGAACGTTGGGAGGCGCCTTTGACTTCGACAGATACCGGGCACACGGGAAGCGGCGACTGGCTGGTCGGCAATCCGACCGGCAGGCAGCTTGCCTCGGCCTTGTGGATCGGTTCGGTCGGCCTGCTCATCCTCGGACTGCAACCGGTGCTGCTCGGCGCCCTTTTCACCGAGGGCCATGTCAGCGGCGATGAGCTGGCGCTAGTCGCCACCGCTGAGATGATCGCCATTGCCATCGGCTCAGCAATCGTGGCGATGCTGCTTTCGGCCCACAACATGCGCTGGAAAAGTGCGACCCTTCTGCTCCTGCTGGCGATGGCGAATGTTTGGACGGCCTATGCCGCCGGCGCCAACATGCTGATTGCGGCTCGCGCCCTGGCAGGCCTGGCCGAAGGCGGCCTGGTGGCGGTCGCCACCGAACTCATTGCCCGCTCGCGGCGGGCCGAGCGCATCGGCGGTTATTTCGTCACCATGCAGACGCTGGCGCAATGCGCGCTTGCCCTGCTGCTGGCGCTCTATGTCATCCCGGCAGCCGGGTCGGCGGGCGGCTTCATCGTTCTCGCCATCGTCTGCGTTGCCTCGGTGGCGGTCGCCTTTACCGTTCCCAGTGACTATGCCGATCTGCCCAAGGAAGAGAATCTGGCCAATGTGCTGACGGTCCCCTCGATCACCGCGCTGCTGTCGGTCTTCTGTTACTTCATGTTCTTTGGCGCGGTCTGGGCCTTTCTGGAGCCGCTTGGCGCGCAATACGGCATCGATGGCCGCACCGTCGGCCTGATCGTCTCGGCCAGCCTCGCGGTGCAGGTCCTGGGCGCGATGACGGCGACCGCGTTCGAGGCGCGCATCGATTACCGCCTTGCAATCGCCGCGATCGGCGCCGTCGCGTTTGTCAGTTCCCTGGTCCTCGCCAGCGGACCTGACCTCATCACATTCTGGGTTGCCGCCTTGGTCATGGGTTTCATCCTCTTGTTCATCGTGCCCTACCAGATACGGCTGGCGATCGCCGCCGATGAGACGCGCACCGCCGTGCTGCTGGTGCCGGCGGCGCAGCTTTTTGGCCTGGCGATCGGGCCGGTCGCGGCGTCGCTGCTCATCGACGGCAAGGATTTTCGCCCCGTGCCGGAATTCGCCGCCACCAGCGCCATTGCCAGCGCGGCGCTGCTTGGCCTGTTCATCCTTGTGTCCCGGCGTCGCCGCGCCATTGCCTGAGGAGGCAACATGTCGAACACCTGGAGCAACTGGTCCGGCTACGTCAGCGCTGAACCCCAGCTGATTGCCACCCCAACTGACGCCGGCGAACTCGGTGATCTCGTTCGCACCGCACCCGGTCCGGTCCGCGTCGTCGGAGCCGGCCATTCCTTTACGCCGCTGGTGAAATCCGAGGGCACGATCCTGTCCTTGGAGAGACTGGAAGGGCTGGTCTCGCACGACGTCGAAAAACACCAGGCTCGCGTGCGGGCAGGGACCCGGCTCGGCCCGCTCATGCATATCCTGCAAGGCATCGGCCAGGGCCTGCCCAATATGGGCGACATCGACCGCCAGGCGATCGGTGGCGCGCTCGGCACCGCCACGCATGGCTCGGGACCGACGCTCGGCGCCTACCACACGCAGCTTGAAACGGTGCAGATCGTCGACGGGCTTGGCAAGTTGCGCGACTTCAGGCGGACAGGGGATCAGGAGACCATCCATGCTATCGGCGTCGCACTTGGCGCTTTTGGCGTGATGACCGAGGTGACGCTGAACAACATCGCGACCTATCGGCTGCGCCGCCGCAAATGGGTGCTGCCGATCGCCGATATGCTGCGCGATTTCGAAACGATGATGGCCGCGCATCGTTCGGCCGAATTCTACTACATTCCGTTTTCCGGCTATGCGCAGTTCATCGCCAGCGACTTCAGCACCGCGGCGACCACCACGCGCCCGACCGAGGATGACGAGGGCGGGTTGAGGACGTTGCGCCGGCTGCGCACCGGGCTCGCCTGGCTGCCGTCGCTCCGCCGCCGGCTGATCCGCGGCGCCGTCGCAAAAGTGCCCGCCGAGGACTATGTGCAGGACTGGCTCAACGTCTATGCCAGTGACCGGCAGACCAAGTTCAACGAGATGGAATATCATCTGCCGTTCGAGGAGGGGCCGAAGGCGCTGGCCGAGATCATCGAACTGACGGAAAAGCGCTTCCCCGAGGTCTATTTCCCGATGGAGGTGCGCTCCGTCGCACCGGACCAGTTCTGGCTTTCGCCATTCCACAACAGGCTGACTTGCTCGATCGCCATCCACCATGACGCGGCAAGCGATCCGTTGCCGTTCATGCGGGCGGCCGAGCCGATCTTCCGCAAATATGGAGGTAGGCCGCATTGGGGAAAGATGCACAGCCTGAAGGCGGCGGACTTGAAAAAGCTCTATCCGCGCTGGGACGAGGCGATGGCGGTGCGCCGCGACATTGATCCGGAAAACCACTTCGTCTCGCCATACATGGCCGGCCTGTTCGGCATCGAGCGATGAGCGCCTATTTCGCCACTCTTTCGGATGCATTGAGCCAAGCCGGCGTCTTCCAGCCCTGCCTGCTGCTTGATCGCGATCGGCTGGACCGCAACATTGCCCTGGTGAAAGAGAGGCTTGACGCCGGCCTTGCCGTGCGGCTGGTCGACAAGTCGCTCGCTTGCCTGCCGCTGCTGTCGCACATCGGCAAGGCTCTAGGCACCAATCGCTTCATGACTTTCCATCCGCCAATCACGCAAGCCGTGCTGAAAGCATATCCCGCCGCCAACATACTGTACGGCAAGCCGATGCCGGTCGAAGCGGCAAGGGCGGCACTGCTGAAAGGGGACGCCGACTGGTCGCGTGTCTGCTGGCTGATCGATACCCAGGAGAGGCTGGCCGAGTATGGCGCACTCGCGGACGAACTCGGCGTCGAGCTGCGCATCGCCTTCGAGATCGATGTCGGGCTGCATCGCGGCGGCTTTGCCAGCCCGGAGGCCTTATCGAAAGCATTAGGCGCGCTGCCGGCTCATCAACGGCTGCATTGCGAAGGCGTCATGGCTTACGAGGCGCATGCGCCGCTCATCCCCGGCCTGTTCGGCGGGCCGGCCAAGGCGTTGGCGAAAGCTTCGGAACGGGCCACCGCCTTCGTCGCGTGCCTCGGCGCCGACCAGCGCCGTATCCTGAACATCGGCGGCAGCAAGACCGCGCTGCTTCATCATCGCAGCGCTGCAAACGAGGTGTCGATGGGCTCGGCCTTTGTGCTGCCGAGCGATTTCGATACGCCCGGCCTCGAAGGCTTCCAGCCGGCGGCCTTCGTCGCGACGCCGATCCTGAAAGCGGTAGAGCCGAAGCTGCCCGGCCCGCCGGCCGTCACCCGCCTGCTGCAGGCGCTCGGCCGCTTTCCACGCAAGGGCTGCTATCTCTATGGCGGCAAGTGGATGGCCGAGCCGGTCTTCCCCGAAGGGATGAAGACGAACGGCCTGCTCGGCCTCTCCTCGAACCAGCAATTCATGGGCCTGCCGGCTGATGCGACCGCGAAGCCCGGCGACTACGCGTTCCTGCGCCCGACGCAGAGCGAGGCCGTGCTGCAGCAGTTCGGATCGATCGCGGTGTTTTCCGGTGGCAGGATCGCCGAGCGATGGGCCGCTCTGCCGATGGGATGAACGACTACGCCTTCACCGGTATCCAGATCTCCAGCCCGCCATTGCCGCTGCGGGGATCGAATTCGGGGCCGTAGCGCTCGAATTCGGGAGCATCCGCGATCTCGTGGCCGGAGGCCGGCAGCCATTTGTTCCAGATCGTGTTGACCGTGCGGCGGATGGTCGAGATGTGCTCGCGATGGGCAAAGACGGCATATTTCTGCGCCGGTACGCGTACCCGGCTGAGCTCCTTCGGCAGGTCGGAAAAATCCGACACTTCGACGCCGGCGATGTAGTCGAAATTGCCGGCATCGTCGCCGTTGACGCAGACGCCATAGGCGACGTTGCCGGTCTCGCCCGGAATGTTGCCGATATAGGGACCGAAGCGCTGCCACTGCATGGGAATGGAGGCGCTCGATTCGCAGCTGTAGCGTTCGCCGAGGCCGGCGATCAGGAACGGCCGGCTGATTTCGAAGCGCGGCGGTTCGAGGTTGGCAAGGAAGGACTGGTCCATCAGGATCGGCTCCACGAGATCGAGGTTGTCGAGCGTGCCTTGCGCGCGCACCAGTTCCGGCGTGGTGCCGAACTGGTCGCGGAAGGCGCGGGTGAACGCCTCATGCGAGTTGTAGCCGGCGTCGAGCGCGAGCGAGAGGATGTCGGGCGCCCCACCGGCCAGCTTGCGCGCCGCTTCGGTCAGCCGGCGTGCGCGCATGTAGCCCATCACCGAGCGGCCGGTGGCGGCCCCGAAAGCCCGCGTCACATGAAAGCGCGACACGCCACTGCTTTGGGCGATATCGTCGAGCGAGACCGCTTCGGGCAGATGGCTCTCGACGAACCACAGCGCTTTTTCCGTCGGATTCATCGAGTTCCTTCCCGCGTTGGCCAAACCATCTTGCTGTCTCTCCAAGCGGCCAGTTTGATTGAAATTGCGCACTGGGCAATAATGCACCAAATCCCGTGCCGCGTTGATGTGGGTTCGACGCGGCGTGATGCGCAGTGTCCGGGGAGGGGTCCCAATGACGACGGCGACTGCCGATCAGCTTTTCCGGTTTGGAGGATTCACGCTCGACCTCGCCAAGGGAACGTTGCGTGGCGTCAACGAGCCGCTGTTCCTGCGCCCGAAGGCCTACGCGCTGCTTTCGCACCTTGCCCGCAACATGGGCCGCGTCGTTCCGAAATCGGAACTGATGGATGTCGTATGGCCGGGTGTCTACGTCACCGAGGATTCGCTGACCCAGTCGATCCGCGAAATCCGCAAGGTGCTCGGCGACGACATGGTGCGCACAGTATCCAAGCGCGGCTACATGCTCGCCGCCGAAGCCGAGACTGCGCCGGAGATCGGGGCGCAACCGGTCGTGGCCGTGATACGCTTTCGCAACGACAGCGGTGATCCGGCCGACGAGGCGGTGGTCGACGGCTTTGCCGAGGATATCATCAACGGCCTCGCGCGCTTTGGGACGGTCACGGTGCTCGCCCGCAATTCGAGTTTTTCGTTCGCCTCCTTCGGACGCGACGAGTGGTCTCAAATCCGCGCCCGCATCGGCGCCGATTATCTTGTCGAAGGATCGCTGCGCCGGCAAGGCGAGCAAGTCATAACGGCCGTGAATCTGATCGACATCGCGACTGTGAGCCAACTCTGGGGCGACCGCTACCAGTCGCATGGCACAGGCCTGTTCGCCATCGAGCATGAGGTTGTCGAGCAGATCGTCGGCAGGCTGGTCACGCGGGTCACCAATGCAGGGCTGCAACAGGCATCGCGCAAGCCGGTCACCAGCTTGGCGGCTTATGAACTGGCGTTGCGTGGCTTTGCGCTGTTGCGCGATCCGGCCCAGACCGACCAGAAAGGTGCGGAGGCAATGTTCGAGGCGGCAATCGCCAAGGATCCGAACTATGGACTGGCCTACACCTATCTCGCTCTGACCAAGGCGCTGGATGGAGAATTCGGGCGCGCCAGTGACGCAGTGCTGGAAAATGCGCGCGATCTCGCCGACAAGGGCTTGGCATTGTCGCCGGACCAGCCGACCGGCCATCGTGTGCAGTCATTGATCAGGCTGTATATGCGCGACCATGAAGCGGCCGAGCATCACATGCGTATCGCGCTGCAGCTCAATCCCTACGATGCCGACTGCATCGAGCAGATGGGCATGCTGCTCACCATGCGCGGCCGGCCGCTCGATGCACTGACGTGGCTGGCGCGCGGCATCCGCATCGATCCCTTGCACCCGCACTGGTACCAGTTTGACCGGTCTCTGGCGCTCTACATGATGGGCGAATACCGGCAGGCGGCAGAAGCGCTGGAACTGGCCACGCGTCCGGCACCCTGGATACGCACCAGGCTGGCAGCCTGCTATGCCCAGATAGGCGACATGGAACGGGCGCGGCGGCAGATCGCCCTTATCGAGCCGGGCGATCCGTTTTCGCCGATCGACTATGCGCTGCGCGGCGTACCGTTTGAGAACAAGGCCGACGCCGAGCATCTCGCCGAAGGCGTCAGGCTCGCCCTCGGCAAGACCACGTCCGAGGCCGGTCAATCGACCACCACCACGATATAGCGGCCCTGATAGGCACGGTAGTAGGTACCGCCGCAACGCCAGACATCGAAGCCGTTGACCTTGGTGCGCACGCAGCCTGTCGGTAGTGTGGCGACCCAAGCCGTGGTGTGTCTCAGCACGCGCCATGCTGTGGTCCGCCGCGCAACGCCTGCGGCACTGCGGGGCGTCCAGGGCTGACCGATACGCGCTTCGGCCTGGCCGACGAGCGACAGCGCCGGCACGGTGCCGCCGATGATCTCTACGGCGAGGCCAATTGCGGTCGCCGTGGCGATCAGGCTGATTTTCTTCCCGGATTTGATAGGCATTTTCTCTCTCCTGATTTTGGTCATGATGAAACGTCTTTTCACTACGCGCGAATGCGCACGCCGTTGCGTTGGCGCATTCAAGCCAGGCTGTGCATGGTGCCCGAGATGCGATAGGGCGCGCGCTCGGCGATCCGAGGCCTGATGGCGAGGCCTGCGATGTACCGCTGGAAGGGGGCTGCTTCCTGGACCGGCGAGGCCAGCGCGACATGGCCGTCCGGCCTCACCAGATAGGCGCCGTCGCGCTGCAGGCCAGCGGCCTTGGCCATGTCCGACCAGGCGAAGGCATGGATTGGGATGCCGGCGGGCGCAAGCATCGCCCGGAACTCGGCATTGAGTTCTCCATAGACATGCACCTGCCAATCCAGCGATCGCAGCGGCTCGAAATTGTCGTCCCTGATACCGGCGATATAGGGCAGGCGGTCGCCACCCTCGATCTTACCAGCCTTGCCGCTGCTGATCGGACTTTCGCGGTAGCGGATGCGGGTCTGCGAAATCAGCCCGAAAAACGCGCGCGATCCCACCGTCGTCCCGAGCGCTATGCGCAGGATCTTCGGCATCAGGTAGCGGCGGAACAGCCCGACCAGCCGCGAGCGGCTGGTGGCGACCCGAAACGCCTGGTCGGTGCTGTCGATCAGCTTGCGGGCGAAGGCGATGCGCTCCGGCTCGTAGCTGTCGAGCAGGCGCTGGTCGGCGCGCCCCTGCACCACGGCGGCCAGTTTCCAGGCGAGGTTAACCGCATCGCCCATGCCGGTGTTCATGCCCTGGCCGCCGGCCGGGCTGTGGATGTGGCCGGCATCGCCGGCGAGGAACACCCGGCCGATGCGGAAATTCTCGGCGACTCGATGATGCACGCGGTAGGTCGAGAACCAGTTGACCTGATGAACCTTGACGCCGGTGTCACGCTCGACATCGGCGCGGATCGTCTCGAAGGTGATCGACTCGTCGGCCTCATGCGCTTTCGGCACGATGCCGATCAGGCGCAGGGAGCCCGATTGCCGGACCGGCATGACGATGGCGAAGCCATAGGCGCTGATGACAGTGTCCATGCCATTGCGTGTGA